>CAYSIX010000399.1:0-1529 GCA_964431205.1 uncultured Phycisphaeraceae bacterium | reverse complement strand
GCTGGTGAGCTTGAGGATGAGCATGTGCTCGGCCATCCAGCCCTCGTCGCGGGCCATGACGCTGGCGATGCGCAGGGCGAAGCACTTCTTGCCCAGCAGCGCGTTGCCCCCGTAGCCCGACCCGTACGACCAGACCTCGCGCGTCTCGGGGAAGTGGGTGATGTACTTGTGATCGGCGTCGCAGGGCCAGGCCACGTCGTCGCGAGAGTTGCCGCGGCGGTCGACCAGCGGGTACCCGACCGAGTGGAGGCACTTGACGAAGGGCCCCTTGCCCAGCGTGTCGAGCACCTGCTGCCCCACGCGGGTCATGATGTGCATGTTGGCCACGACGTAGGGCGAGTCGGTGATCTGCACGCCGATGTGTGCGATCGGCGAGCCGATCGGTCCCATCGAGAAGGGGATCACGTAGAGCGTGCGTCCGCGCATGCAGCCGGTGAAGAATCGCGTGAGCGTGCGCTTCATCTCGGCGGGGTCGGCCCAGTTGTTAGTCGGGCCGGCGTCCTCACGGTGCCGGCTGCAGATGAAGGTGCGGTCCTCGACGCGGGCGACGTCGGCCGGGTCCGAGCGGACCAGGACGCTGTTGGGCCGCTTCTCCGGATTCAGCCAGATCGCCGACCCGCTCTCGACCATGGTCTCGAGCATCGCCTGATATTCCTCGGGCGAGCCGTCGCACCATCGGACCGCCTCGGGCCGGGTCATCTCGGCGACCTGCTCGACCCAGTCGATCAGGGCCCGGTTGTTTGTGCGTTCGGACGCCGGGATAGGGCTGGCCTGTGTCACGATCGTCTCCCTGATCTAGGCGGTGAGGCCGCGGCGGGGACGCGCCGCGGGAGCACGCGCAGGTGGGGCGTTTGCTCGCATTCTACGCCAGGGGGCCGGGCCGGGATAGCGGCGGACGCGCCGAATCGGCGCGGCTCCGCGGGCCACGCCGACGGGTATGCGCCACCCTCGGGCCATGCTATCATGCCGATCTGGACGACGCGGCGGCGCCTCGCCCCTTCCGGCCGCCGACGCGAGTGAAGTTCGGTTGTCGTTCTGGCAAAGGGTTCACGATGGCAGAGGTCTCGATCGAAAACGTCACGAAGATCTACCCCGGCAACGTCAAGGCGGTGGACGACATCAGCCTGACGATCCGGGACGAGGAGTTCATCGTGCTGGTCGGCCCGTCGGGCTGCGGCAAGAGCACGACCCTGCGGATGGTCGCCGGGCTCGAGGAGATCACCGACGGGGTGATCCGCATCGGCAATCGCATCGTCAACGACGTGCCGCCGAAAGACCGCGACATCGCGATGGTCTTCCAGAACTACGCGCTGTACCCGCACATGTCGGTGTACAAGAACATGGCGTTCGGGCTGAAGCTGCGCCGGTTCCCCAAGAAGGAGATCGACGAGCGCGTGCGCAACGCGGCGAGGATCCTGGGCATCGAGAACCTGCTGGACCGCAAGCCCAAGGCGCTGTCGGGCGGCCAGCGGCAGCGCGTGGCGGTCGGCCGGGCGATCGTGCGCGACCCGGCGTGCTTCCTGTTCGAC
>CAYSIX010000398.1:0-1538 GCA_964431205.1 uncultured Phycisphaeraceae bacterium | reverse complement strand
GCGGAAGCAGCCCCTTGAACGCCTCGGTCCCCGCCCGCCCGGCCAGCTCCAGCAACGCCGCCTCCACCGTCGTCAACACCACACCCGCCCGGCTCAGCCGCCGCATCGCCACCTCGGCGTCCGACGGCCGACGCGAACTGACCGCATCGGCCACCACTGCCGGCGCGAATCCCTCACCCAGCAGGTCCAGGCACGTCTGCAGCAAGCACACGTGCGCCTCGATCCCCGCGACCAGCACCGTCGATCGCTCGTGCTCCCGCAGCGCCGCCAGCACCGCCGGCTCCGCCGCCGAGAACCGCGTCTTCTCGCACCGGCAGATCGGCTCGGCCAGCCGACCCCGCAGCGGCTCGACCGTCGGGCCCAGCCCCGCCGGGTACTGCTCCGTCACCGCGACCGGCAACCCCAGCACCGCCGCCCCGTCCAGCAGCCGGCCGCAACGTGACACCAGCCGCTCCGGTTCGTGCATCACCGCCGTCAGCCGCTCCTGCACGTCCACCAGCAGCACCGCCGTCTGTTCAACCCGCAATCGTGTTGGTCTGTTCATGCCCTGCGCATCTCCGACGTATCGGAACCGGAGTGGCGCACGGCCGCTTCCTTCCAGGGACCGCCCGCCGCCGTCTCCGCCTCGACGATCGCATCGACCAGGCCCGCGATCCCCGGCTCCGCGGCCTCGGCGTCCACCCGACAACCCAGCTCCCGCAGCGTTCGGCTGGTCACCGGCCCGATCGACGCCACTCGCACACCGCCCAGGGATGCCCGATCCTCCACCAGGTCGACGAAGTGACGCGCCGTGGACGAGCTGGTGAACGTCACCCATTCCACCGACCCCTCACGCAACGCGTTTCGCACCGTCTCGGGCAGAGCGTCAACGCCCTGCGTCTCGTACAACGCCACGTCCTCGACCGTGGCGCCGGCGTCACGCAGCATCCTCGGCAGCTTGTCGCCGGCGATGTCCGCCCGCAGCAGCAACACGCGGCGGTCACGCACGCCGGCGTCGATCATCGCCCGGCCCAGCGCCTCACCCAGCGCTCGCGGCGAGACCAGGTCCGCCTCGATCATCAGCCGCCTGCGCAATGTCTCGGCGACCGCCGGCCCGACGACGGCGATTCGCGGCCCGGTGAGCCCTCGCGCGTCCCGGCCGATCGCGTCCAACCGCTTGGCCAGCGCCTCGACCGCGTTCGGGCTGGTCAGCACGAGCCAGTCGAAACGGGCGACGTCGCGGATGGCCGCGTCGGCGGCTGTCGGGTCATCGGGCGGGACGATGCGGATCGTCGACGCCTCGAGCACCGCCGCGCCCAGCGCTTCGAGCCGTTCGCGCAGCTCCGAGGCCTGCTGGCGTGTGCGCGTAACCACCACACGGCGGCCAAACAGCGGCCGGGCGGTGAACCAGTCGAGGCCGGGCTCGTCGAGCCCGGCCACGGCGCCGACCACGATGATCGCCGGTGGGCCCAGCCCCGCGGCCGCGACCCGCCCCGCCAGGTCGTCGACCGTGCCCCGTACGCTGCGCTGGCGCGGCAGTGTGCCCCACTGGACGGCGG
>CAYSIX010000397.1:0-1543 GCA_964431205.1 uncultured Phycisphaeraceae bacterium | reverse complement strand
CAACCAGATCCGCGAGAAGATCGGGGTGATGTTCGGCAACCCGGAGACGACGCCGGGCGGCCGGGCGCTCAAGTTCTACGCCTCGGTGCGGATCGACATCCGCCGGACCGCGTCGATCAAGGACGGGGACGTGGCGGTGGGCAACCGGGCGCGGGCGCGAGTGGTCAAGAACAAGATCGCCCCGCCGTTCCGCCAGGCCGAGTTCGACATCATGTTCGACGAGGGCATCAGCGCCACCGGGGACCTGCTGGACCTGGCGGTGGAGGACGAGGTGATCCAGAAGTCGGGCGCGTGGTTCAGCTTCGGGGACGTGCGCCTGGGCCAGGGCCGGGAGAACGCGAAGCTGTTCCTGAAGGAGAACGCGGACCTGTTCGAGGAGGTCCGTGCGAAGGTGCTGGAGAACAAGGGGATCCCGGCGAAGGCGGCGGCCGCGGAGGCGGAGGAAGCCGAGGCGCCGGCCGAGCTCGACGACTGACACGTTTCGGCACGGCGCGGGGTGGAGCGGGGGCTCGACGTGCCGCGGAGAGATCGGCTGCGCGGGCCAGGGCGGGGGAAGCACGAAACAAGCCGGCGTGAGGGCGCGCCTCCGGGCGGCGCCTCGCGCGGGGGCCGAGCCCGACCGGGGGGCTCTGCCGAACACAAGGCGGCGACGCCGCAAACGCACGCACTGGGAAATCGGCGATGACGCCGCCGTTCCACGGTCGCTTGCGACCGTAGCGACGACCCATGGTGGTCCGCACGGTCGCAAGCGACCGCTGGCACTCCGGGATCTTGCTGATGCGAACGTCAGTGAGTCAGATGTCGCGATCTAGGGATCAGCGTAAGGGGCAGGACGGTCGCGGGCCGGTGCCCCGGCGCTGCGCCTGGGCCCGTGGCGACCTGCAGGAGGCATACCACGACCGCGAGTGGGGCGTGCCGGTGCACGACGACCGACGGCTGTTCGAGTTCCTGGTCCTGGAGGGTGCGCAGGCCGGGTTGAGTTGGGACACGATCCTGAAAAAGCGGGAGAGCTATCGTCGCGCGTTCGCCGGCTTCGATCCCAAGAAGGTCGCGCGGTTCGGCGATGCTCAGGTGGCCCGGCTGCTGCAGGACACGGGTATCGTCCGGCACCGCGGCAAGATCGAGGCGGCGATCGCCAACGCCGGGGCGCTGCTGGCCGTGCAGGAGCAGTTCGGCTCGTTCGACGCGTACATCTGGTCGTTCGTGGGCGGGCGGCCGCGCGTGAACCGGTGGCGGTCGGTCGGGCAGGTGCCGGCGTTCACGCCCGAGTCCGAGGCGATGAGCCGGGACCTGAAACGCCGCGGGTTCCGTTTCGTCGGCCCGACGATCTGTCACGCGTTCATGCAGGCGGTGGGCATGGTCAACGACCACACGACAGACTGCTTCCGTTACGGAGAGCTGGGCGGGACGTCGTCGGCGGCCGGTCGTTGAAGGCCGGGGCGGGCTTCGGGCCGATAAACCCGGTGATGGCGAACGGGCCGGACTACATCGTTGAGATCGACGGCCTGACCGAGTTGCCGAAGCGGGCGGGCGAGGGGCGAGG
>CAYSIX010000396.1:0-1546 GCA_964431205.1 uncultured Phycisphaeraceae bacterium | reverse complement strand
CCCAGCCACCCGCCGTCCGTCCGTCCACGAACACGAACAGAAAATAGTTCTGACCCCTTTTCGTCCTCGGAAGGGTGATCATGGACCGGCAGGTGGTTCGGGCGTTCTGCCGGTGCCGGGCCCATGTTACCGTCATCTGCCGGAGGAGAACCGCGGATGAGCAGCGCGCGTCCGGTTTTCGCCATTGTCGGCGTCGGTGGCGTCGGCGGCTATTTCGGCGGGTGCCTCGCCCGCGCCGGCTACGATGTCCGCTTCCTGGCCCGCGGCCCTCATCTCGACGCCATCCGCCGCGACGGCCTGTCGGTCACGACGCCCGACGGGACGTTTCGGGTCGAGGTGCGCGCGAGCGACGATCCGGCGGCGCTCGCGCCGGCCGACGTCGTCTTCCTCTGCGTCAAGCTGTGGGACACCGAGGCGGCGGCGGGGTCCTGCCGTCCGCTGCTGGGCGCCGAGACGGCGGTCATCTCTCTGCAGAACGGCATCTTCGCCGAAGGCCTCTTGGCCGATGTCCTCGGACGCGAACGCGTCATGGGCGGGCTCGCCGAGGTGTCGGCCAGCATCACGGCACCCGGCCAGATCACGAAAATCGGGCCGGCACAGCGCATCCGCTTCGGCGAGCTCGACGGCACGCCGTCGCCACGCGCGCAGCGCCTCGCCGAGCACCTGTCAACGCCCGGGATGGAGGGCGTGCTGGAGGCCGATATCCGGACAGCGCTCTGGACCAAGTTCATCTTCCTGACCGGTCTGAGCGCGCTCACCGCCCTCACGCGACGGCCCATCGGCGACGTCCGCGCCACACCCGAAACCCGCCAACTCCTCCAAGCGGTGGTCGGGGAGGCCTATGCCGTGGGCGTCGCCAGCGGCGTCCCGCTCGATGGCGGCCTGATCGCGTCGTCGATGGCGCGGCTCGACGCTCTCCCCGGGGAAATCCGCGCCTCCATGGCTGTCGATCTCGCCGCTGGCCGGCGCCTGGAACTGCCTTGGCTCTCCGGCGCCGTCGTCGATCTGGGGGCGCGGCACGGCATCCCCACCCCGGCCAACGCCTTCGTCGTCGCGGCCTTGAAGCTACACGCGGACGGCGCTTGAGACGTCGCCGACCTCCGCGCTGCCTCAATCCCGATCCGCCAGCCCGCCGTCGAACTCGTCCGAGCAGAACGGCCCGCCCTGGAACTGGTCGCCGACCGGATCGGCCGGCAGCTTCGCCTGCTGCTCCAGGGCGTGGGCGAGGTGATCCTCGGCCTTGTGCTTGGGCCGATAGCCCAGCTCGCGGGCGCGGCGGTTGTTCCACCAGGCGCGCTCGTTTGCCGAGATCCCGTAGACGACGTCGTCGACGACGTCGGGGTGCTCGAGGCCGATGCGGATCAGCTGGGCCAGGTCCTCGGGGTGCAGCCACATCGCCAGGCGGCGGCGGTCGGCGGGACGTTCGGCGACGTTGCCGATGCGGATGTTGAAGGTGCGAAGCCCGTATTTGCGGGCGTAGAGCGAGCCCACGGCCTCGCCGAAGACCTTGGAGACGCCGTAGCGGCTGTCGGGGCGCGGCCGCACG
>CAYSIX010000395.1:385-1559 GCA_964431205.1 uncultured Phycisphaeraceae bacterium | reverse complement strand
GCCGATGCCGAACCGCCCCAAGCCGAGCCCGCCGACACTGAACCGGCCGACGCCGAACCCGCGGAACCCGAGCCCGCCGAGGCCGCACCCGCCCCGTGACCCTCATCCTCGGCATCGAGACCAGCTGCGACGAGACGGCCGTCGCCGTCGTCGAGGACGCCCGCCTCGTCCGCGCCAACGTCGTCTGGTCCCAGCACGAGCTGCACGCGCGCTTCGGCGGCGTCGTCCCCGAGGTCGCCAGCCGCGCCCACCTCGAACGCATCGGCCCCGCCCTCGACCGGGCCCTCCGCGACGCCCGCGTCACCCTCGCCGACCTCGACGCCGTCGCCGTCGGCAACCGCCCCGGGCTCATCGGCTCCCTGCTCGTCGGCGTCAGCGCCGCCCAGGCCCTCGCCTGGTCCCTGCACAAACCGTTGATCGGCGTCAACCACGTCCACGCGCACCTCCACGCCGCCGATCTGGTTCCAAATTCCCAGCGCCGAGCGTCGCGCGCGCCCGCACCCGCACCCGACCCCCTCGAAACTCAAAAATCGACACTCATAAATCAAAAATCAAAAATCGAAACTCAAAATCCAACACTCGCCCCTCGCCTCGGCCTGGTCGTCTCCGGCGGGCACACCAGCCTCTACGAACTCATCCCCGGCCGCGAGCCCGCCCTGCTCGGCCGAACCATCGACGACGCCGTCGGCGAGGCCTTCGACAAGGCCGCCGTCATCCTCGGCCTGCCCTACCCCGGCGGGCCCCACCTCGACCGCCTCGCCGAGCGCGGCGACCCCGACGCCGTCCCCCTGCCACGCTCCCTGCTCGATACCGACAGCCTCGACTTCTCCTACAGCGGGCTCAAGACCGCCCTGCTTTATGCCGTGCGCGGACGGCCCACCGGCCGCGGCCGCGACACGACCTTCCAACGCGCCGCCGACGACCTGACCGACGCCCAGCGCGCCGACTTCGCCGCCTCCTTCCGCGCCGCCGCCGTCGAGCCCCTGATCGTCAAGCTCCGCCGCGCCGTCGATCACCTGCAACGCCGCGGCCGCGCACCGGCACGCATCGTCGTCGGCGGGGGCGTCTGCGCCAACGCCCTGCTCCGACGCCGACTCGACGACCTTCAGCGCGATCTGGGTCCACCAAACGCGTGCGTGCGGCTGGCAGCATTGCCGAATTTCTCGGTGAAATA
>CAYSIX010000395.1:0-375 GCA_964431205.1 uncultured Phycisphaeraceae bacterium | reverse complement strand
GTGCCCGACATGGCCTTCTGCCTCGACAACGCCGCCATGATCGCCGGCCTCGCCCACGAACGCCTCCTCCGCGGCGAAACCGATACACTCGACCTGCCCGCCCGCGCCACCGTCCGCGCCTGACAACAAGCCGGAACGCAGCGCGGCACCAACGCAACCCCGCGTGCCCGACCACTGCACCCGTTCGTGCCCGTCCGTGACGCGTCGCGTCACGGCTACCGCGGTGTGCGCTCGCGTTGCAGCCATAGCCGCGGGGCAACGCCCCGCGGACGCCTCTGTCAACGTGGGTCGCACGCTCAACCCGTGACCCACACCCCTTCGTGCCTGTCCGCGACGCATCGCGTCGCGGCTACCCTTCGATTTGCCCTTGACCCG
>CAYSIX010000394.1:0-1567 GCA_964431205.1 uncultured Phycisphaeraceae bacterium | reverse complement strand
ATCAACACCGGCGGCTCCTGCCACCTCGACGCCAACCAGGTCCGCCAGGGCATGGCCAACCTCGACCTCCCCGCCCTCGACCTCCTCATCATCGAGAACGTCGGCAACCTCATCTGCCCCGTCGGGTTCGACCTCGGCCAGGACGCCGTGGTCGCCATGTTCAGCGTCACCGAGGGCGACGACAAGCCTGCCAAACACCCGCACCTGATTCACAAGGCCGACCTGCTCGTGCTTAACAAGCTTGACCTGCTGCCGCACGTGCCGTTCGACCGTGAGCGATTCCTTGACGACACGCACCGCCTGAACCCCACGATCGAGTGCCTGGGCATCGCCGCCGCCGCCCGGCCCGAGCCGCAGATCGAGCACTGGCTCCAGTGGCTGGCCGCCCGCGTGCCCCGCGCCCGCCCGCTGACCCTCTCGCCCTGAGTGGTCGCGACGTCACCCGCCGCACGGTTCGCAGACGTCGGCCTGCAACCGGCCCCGCGCGATCGCGGCCCCGGGCGCGCAAGGCCGTGTTGGCGCTGAGCCGGGTCGCGGCGATCCGCCTGTCGGCCGATCGATCGTCGCCGAGTTCACAGAGCGACTCGGCAAGCTGACACGGCCGGGGGGAGGCCGGGGCGGGAACGGCCCCACCCGGCCCAGGCGTAGGCGACGGGCAGCCCGGAAAACAAAATAAATTATCCAACGGTAGTTTATTTTCTTGACCGATGTATCAGGTATAGGTACCCTATGGACATGCTGGCCCTTTCCCAGACCACCGGCTACGCGATCCTGGCCCTCAGTTGCCTCAGCGGCTGCGGTGATCAATGGGTGATGGCCAAGGACATGGCCCGATGCACCGGGATCTCCCTGCCCTATCTGTCCAAGGTGCTGCACGCGCTCGGTAATTCAGGGCTGATCGAAGCGAAGCGCGGGTATCGGGGCGGGTTCCGCCTGGCGCGGCCGGCGGACCAGATCACGCTGCTGGACATCGCCGAGGCGGTCGAGGGCGAGGCCTGGAAGCCGCGTTGCCTGCTGGGCCTGGAGGAATGCTCGGACGCCCGCGCCTGCCCGACGCACGCGTTCTGGACCAAGCAGCGTGCCGCGATCGAGGCGGAGCTGCGTCGCCAGACGCTCAAGAAGGTCGCGGAGTTTGAGCGTCGCCGACACACGAGACTGAACCAATGCTGCCTGCCGATCGCCTCGAGCGAGGTTCGGCGGGACAGCGAGGCATGAGGAGCCAAGTCATGGCGATGAGTCGACGCGAGTTTGTCACGGCCACGGCGCTGGCGGGCACGGGCGCCGCGGCGGTCGCCACGGGCGTCACGCTCAACCGCTTCGCCGGCCAGCCGAAGGACCCGACCGGGCCGGGCACGATCCGCCGATTGAAGGTCCTGAACAACGTCGAGCGGCGTGAGGGCGAGGACGTGCTCGTGCGGATGCAGCGTGAGCTGGTCAAGGCGATGGCCAAGCCCGTCGAGCAACGACGCTGGGTCATGGTCATCGACACCCGCAAGTGTGTGGGATGCGATGCGTGCACGATCGGCTGCGTGGCGGAGAACAAGCTGCCGCCGGGCGTGGTGTATCG
>CAYSIX010000393.1:0-1572 GCA_964431205.1 uncultured Phycisphaeraceae bacterium | reverse complement strand
GGCGTCGGTGGGCCGGATGGCCTCGCTGAGGACGGGGACGACGCGGAAGGAGCCGGGGAACGGGTCGGTGGGGCGGGCGGCGGCGAGCGTCTCGGCGGCGCGGAAGCGGACCTTGGGGTCCGGGTAATACAGGGCTTCGAGCAGGGGCTGGCGCACGCCATCGAGGTTGATCAGGGCTTCGGTGCCGGCGGTCTCGCCCAGGGCGTCGATGGCGTCGAGGGCCAGGACGGCGTCGCCGTCGCGGATGGCCTGGCCGAGCACGTCGTGCAGGCGGACGGGCCCGGCGAGGAGGGCGTAGAACGAGGCGGGCTGCATGTCGGCGGGGTAGCTGGGGTCGACCTCGCCTTCGGGCAGGTTGTTCTCGCGACGCAGGTTGGCCATCAGGTGCAGGCTCAGGGCGGCGTCCAGCGCGGGGTCGAGCCTCAGCGAAGTCGCGGCGGCGCGCATGGCCAGGACGTCGCCGTAGACGGGGGCCGGCACGGGCACGGGGACCAGCCCGGTCTGGCGGGTGTATTCCCAGACGATGCCGCGCTGCTCGGCCGAGTCAAACCCGGGCAGCCGGTTGCCGGCGGTCACGTCGTGGTACCAGCCGCGGCCCTGGAGCAGGTGCAGGTCGGCGGCGGCCGCGTCGGAGACGACGTTCGTCTGCGCGATGAGCTGGTCGTAGGCGACCTGCAGGACGCGTCGGGCGTCGGGGTCGGTGTCGGGCGACTCGATGATCTGCTTGAAAGCGGGGATGGGCTCGGGGTAGCCGATCTCCGCGAGCACGCGCGCCACCTGCTGCAGTGGCACGGGCCGCAGCTCGGTCACCGCGGCGGTCAGGGGGTGGACGACCGGCTCGCCGATGGTCGCCATGGCCTGGAGCACGTACGGGTGCAGGTCGGCCTTGGCGTCGTCTTCGAGGGTGGCCAGGAGCTGCGGGACGGCGTACTGGCCGGCGGCGCGCAGGCGTTCGACGGCGTTGCGAAACGCGCGCTGACCGTCGTCGAGCCGCTCGATGTCCTGGGCGATGCGCGCCGGCTCGCGGCTGCGTTCGACGCGGGCGGCCTGGATCTCGCGGTCGAGCCGCCGCGCCAGATCACTGATCGATTCGACCTTGGCGGCGCGGATGAGCGTGCGCTGGTAATTGGCGTAGTCGCTCTGCTCGACGACGTCGAGCAGGGTCGCGCGGTCGACCTCTTCGAGCAGGGCCTGGCCGGCGGCCTCGGCCAGGTCGGGCCGGGCGATCAGCACGTAATGATTGAAGTCGGCCCAGAGCTGCGCCGGGTCGCGCTGTTCGCCTTGAGCCAGGCAAGGAAACGACACGAGCGCCGACAGCCACCATGCCGCGACAAGAAGGGCCGACGAACCGGATCGACGCATGGGCCAAGCTCCACCGCAGTTGAAAATCGGGACCGCGGGCAATCTACTGGTGGCCACCACCATCGTCAAGCAACGCACGGGTGTCCGACGAGCGTCGGACGGGTCGGCGCGGCGGGCGTCGGGTGGGCCGGCGCGGCGGGATCGGCGGGGCGGGCAGGCGAAGGATTGGGCCGGACGATGATCGATTCGATTCTGCTGGTCGGCGTCGTG
>CAYSIX010000392.1:0-1643 GCA_964431205.1 uncultured Phycisphaeraceae bacterium | reverse complement strand
GAGGGATCTTGGGAAGGTGACGGGATTGGCCCGAGACCACGGAGCCGGGGTGAGGAGGATCAGGGCTCGTCGCACCGTACTGGCACGTCGTGCGGAGCGGCCGCTCAGGCGCCGCTATCCTCCTCAGCCGCCCTGGCCGCCCACGCCGCGCCGTCCGGCGAGCCGAGCTGATGACGCTGGCGCAGGCGGTGCGGGAGTACCTGCAGTGGCTGGAGGAGCGGGGGTACTCGCAGTGGACGGTGCACCACCGCCGCAGCTACCTCGGCTACCTGGTGGGCTGGTGCTCGGAGCGCGGCATCGACGCGGCCAACGAGCTGACCCGGCTGGTGCTGGAGCGCTACCAGAAGAGCGTGGCGCACCAGCTGAAGGCGGACGGCTCGCCGCTGTCGTTTCACGCGCAGCACCTGCGCCTCACCGCGGTCAAGGCGCTGTGCCAGTGGCTGGCCCGGCAGCGGATCCTCCTGTACAACCCGGCCTCGGAGCTGGAGCTGCCGCGTCTGGGCCGGCGGCTGCCGAGGGCGGTGCTGACCGCGTCTGAGGTCGAGACGCTGCTCAACGTGCCGGATGTGCGGACGCCGCGGGGCGTGCGCGATCGGGCGATCCTCGAGGTGCTGTACTCCACGGGGCTGCGGCGCTCGGAGGTGATCCGGCTGACGGTGTACGCGGTGGACTTCGAGCGGGGCACGCTGCTGGTGGACCAGGGCAAGGGCAAGAAGGACCGCTTCGTGCCGATCGGCGAGCGTGCGCTGGCATGGATGCGGCTGTACCTCGAGGAGGTGCGCCCGGCGCTGGCGATCGCGCCGGACGATGGCACGCTGTTTCTGACCAAGTACGGCAGGCCGTTCAGCCCGAACGGCATGAGCACGCTGGTCCGGCGGCTGATCGACAGCGCGAAGCTCGGCAAGAGCGGCAGCTGCCACATGCTGCGCCACGCGATGGCCACGGTGATGCTCGAGAACGGGGCCGATGTGCGCTTCATCCAGCAGATGCTCGGCCACGCCAGCGTCCGCACCACGCAGATCTACACCCACGTCGCCATCCGCACGCTCAAGGCCGTGCACCAGGCTACGCATCCGTCAGCGCGGAGCCGCCCGTCATCCCGGGCGGCTGTCGGCCCTGGAGTGTCGGCTGCAAGGGTCGGGCGCCGGCCGGAGGGCGGGGCGATCCGGATCGCTCTCGATGAGGCGGACCTCGACAGCCTTGACGAGCCCTTGGACGACGAGGAGCTTTTGGCGCTGCTGGAGGCTGACGGGGAGGACATCTAGGGATTGGGACATACAATGGAGTATGTGAGGTTTCGCTACTACCTCGATCCGCAGACGGGCCAGCCACACATCTACGACCATGATGTGAGTGAGGACGAGGTCGAGGAGATCTTGGAGGATCCTGACGAGGATCGGAAGGGAGACGAGGGCTCAAGGGTAGCGCTCGGGCGCACCAGCGCGGGGCGGTGTCTGAGAGTCGTCTATGTGAGAGATCCGGAGCCATCGAGCGTGTTTGTGATTACCGCGTACGAGCTTCGAGGCAAGCAGCTGGCGGCCTACCGTCGTCGCCACCGCCGGAGGCATCAATGAGTGAGAAGAACGACTTTCCGCCGGGCTGGGATGAGAGCCGGGTGCGGCGCGTGATCGCGCACTACGACC
>CAYSIX010000391.1:0-1660 GCA_964431205.1 uncultured Phycisphaeraceae bacterium | reverse complement strand
TGACACGGGAGCGACTGTGGATAAGGACCGTCCGCTGCCGGCTTCGATCAAGCACTTCGTGCTCGACACCAACGTGTTGATCCACAACCCCGCCTCGTTGTACATGTTCGCCGACAACGAGGTCGTCATCCCCTTCGCCGTCCTCGAAGAGCTCGACCGCTTCAAGAAGCAGAACGACGACGTCGGCCGCAACACCCGCGAGGTCATCCGCCAGCTCGACCGCCTCCGACAGCAGGGCCACCTCTCCGCGGGCGTCGAGTGGAACGGCAACGGCGGGCGCATCCGCGTCGACTTCTCCACCGACGGCCGGCCCAAGTGGATCCAGAACGACGAGCCCGACAATCGCATCATCGGCGTCGCCTGGAAGCTCAAGGAGCAGGGCCGACACGCCGTCCTGATCACCAAGGACATCAACGTCCGGCTCAAGTCCGATGCCCTGGGCATCCAGACCGAGGACTTCGAGGCGCAGAAGGTCGACATCGATCGGCTGTATAGCGGCTACGTCGCGTCCGACGTCCCCGGCGAGCTGATCGACACCCTCTACGAGGAAAAGCAGCTCGAGCTCGCCACGCTCCAGCCGCACCTCGTCGAAAAGGCCCAGGACAACCACGGCGCCCCCGTCGAGACCGCGCCGATCGAGCTCCAGGCCAACCAGTTCGTCATCCTCCGCAACGCGCTCGACGAGTCGCACACCGGCCTGGCGCGACGCCTGGCCGACACCGAGCACCTGATCCCCATCCACGGGCCGCGAAAGCCCGTCTACGGCATCATGGCCCGGAACGTCCAGCAGACCATGGCGCTCGACCTGCTGCTCGACGACGAGGTCAAGCTCGTCACCCTCCTCGGCACCGCGGGCTCCGGCAAAACCCTGCTCGCGCTCGCCGCCGGCATGAACAAGATCTTCTCCGAGCAACGCTACGACAAGCTGCTCGTCGCCCGGCCCATCATGCCCATGGGCGCCGACATCGGCTACCTGCCCGGCGACAAGGACGAAAAGCTCGCCGCCTGGATGCAGCCCATCTTCGACAACCTCACCTACCTCATGTCCACCCGCGGCGGCGGGTCCCAGCACGCCGAGTCCAAGTTCCCCGAGCAACGCATCCACCAGCTCATGGAGACCGGCCAGCTCGTCCTCGAGCCGCTGACCTACATCCGCGGCCGATCCATCCCCCACCAGTTCATCATCGTCGACGAGGCACAGAACCTCACCCCGCACGAGGTCAAGACCATCGCCTCCCGCGTCGGTGAGGGCACCAAGATCGTCCTGACCGGCGACGTCGGCCAGATCGACAACCCCTACCTCGACTCGTCCAGCAACGGCCTGTCCTACATGGTCGAACGCCTCAAGGGCCAGGGCATCGTCGGCCACGTCACCCTCAGCCGCAGCGAACGCAGCGAGCTGGCCTCCCTCGCCGCGTCGAAGCTGTAGCCCCGGCGGTCACACGCCTCCAAGCCGCGGGCTGAGCTTCGCGAAGCCCCGGATCCCAGGGGTGTCCCGCCCTGCCGCCGGGTGCCACGGTCGCTCGCGACCCTGCTGGAGGCCATGGCGTTCAAGTGACAACGCCTGCTCAAGCCGCGGTCTGAGCTTCGCGAAGCCCCGGACGCCAGACGTGTCCTGCCCTGTCGCGCCGGTGCCCCCGTCGCAGACCCATCACACCCC
>CAYSIX010000390.1:0-1667 GCA_964431205.1 uncultured Phycisphaeraceae bacterium | reverse complement strand
ACGACGACCGTGAGACGATCACGCTGGATCGGCCGTGGCGGATCGATCCGGATCGGGCGGCGGGCGGACCCAAGGGGCGCGTTCTGCGCGGGCGCGGGTCAGTCCGGATGGTGGGCGACGTCGAAGGGCAGGGCGAGGGTGAAGTCGGTGCCGCGGCCGGGCGCGGAGTGGACGGTGAGGTGGCCGCCGTGCTCCTCGACGATGCGTCGGGCGGTGGGCAGGCCCAGACCGCTGCCGCCGCGCTTGGTCGAGAAGTAGGGCTGGAAGAGCTTGTCGGCGGCCTTGGGGTCGATGCCGGGCCCGGTGTCGATCACGTGCAGGTGCAGCTCGTCGCGGTCGAGGGCGCGGCGGTTCTCGGTGCGGATGATCAGCTCGTCGGCGCCGCCGTGAGGCTTGGCGTGCTCGCGGGCGTCGGTCATGGCCTGGGTGGCGTTGATCAGGAGGTTGAGCAGGGCCTGCTTGAGCAGGCCGGCGTCGGCGGGCAGGGTCGCGGGGTTGGCGGCGAGCTGGGTGCGCAGGCGGATGCCGTGCTGGGCGGCCTGGGGCTCGTAGAAGTCGACCATCTCGGCGACGAGTGCGTTGATGTCGGTGGGGTTGCGGTCCAGCTCCATGCGGCCGGCGAAGCGGAGGAAGTCGGCGAGGATGTCCTTGAGGCGTTGGGATTCGCGCAGGAGCGTGTCGCAGCGGTGGCGGCTTCGGTCGAGGGCTTCCTGAAGCCTGGGTTGGTCGGTGACCTGATCGGCCAGGTCGTCGAGGTCTTCGCGGAGCAGTTGGACGTTGAGCCCGACGGTGGAGAGCGGGTTCTTGATCTCGTGCGCCAGGCCGCTGGTCATGGTGCCCAGCTCGGCCAGGCGTTCAGCGGCGCGGGCGCGGGCTTCGAGTTGTCGGACGCGTCGCTCGGTGCGTCGGCTCCAGAGGGCGGCGACGGGGATGGCGCCAAGCAGGCCGAGCGCGATGCCGATGAAGAGAGCCGACGACATGGGCGCAGAGGATACCCGTGGCCGGCGTGGCCGTCAGCGGAGCCTGCGCCGCGACGAGGGGAGCCGGGCGTTGGGCGTCCGACGCGCCCGCGGATCACTCGGCGCGGGTCTTGGTCGCGGTGGCGACGTTGCCGCGTTGCACGCCGCGCGCCTGCCAACCCTTTTCGGACTGGACGAGCTCGTACTCGACCGACTCGCCGTCCTTCAGCGAACGGAACCCGTCCCCTTCGATGTGTGAGTAGTGGACGAAGACATCCTGACCCGAAGGCCCGAGGATGAATCCGAAGCCCTTCTTGGGATCAAACCATTTGACCTGTCCTGTCGGCATCACGGATCTCCTTGACAGGCGCGGAGGCAGGCTCATTGATCAGGTCGCGCGACCGAATACCGAATGCCGGGGCCCGTGTCGCGATCGGCACAGCAGCTTTCGGGTTGAGTTGGACAAGACATGAACGCGATCACGTCCCCCTGTGAGCATGCCCGAACTGCCCTGCGGCGACCGGCTAGAGATGAGGCCGCCTTCTCGACGCTCCGCTTCACGGGTCGAGCGTCATGACCCGCGCGGCAACCCGACCGCACGCCGACGATTATAGCAAGGAGGCGGCGCGAATGAAAGGGAAGTTTGCCGCAATGCAGGGTGAAGACATTTACCGCGCCCGATTGGCCGGGCGGAGCGGGATGGGCCGA
>CAYSIX010000389.1:702-1697 GCA_964431205.1 uncultured Phycisphaeraceae bacterium | reverse complement strand
GTTGCGCTGGTACTCCATCACCTCGTCGTACTCGAGCAGGTTCTTGCGGATCTGGTAGTTCCGCTCCTCGACCTTCCGCTGGGCTCGTTCGACCGCACGAGTCAGGTACCGGGACTCGATCGCGTCGCCCTCCTTCATGCCGAGCTTGGAGAGGGCGTTCATCGTCGTACGGCCGGCGAACAGCTTCATCAGGTCGTCGTCGAGGCTGATGAAGAAGCGTGACGAGCCGCGGTCGCCCTGCCGCCCCGCGCGCCCGCGGAGCTGGTTGTCGATCCGGCGCGACTCGTGCCGCTCGGTCCCGACGATGTGCAGCCCGCCCATCTGCTCGACGTTGGACCACACCTGCAATCGGTGCCGCTGATACTCCGGCAGCTTGTCCAGCTCCGTCAGGCACTGCTCGAGCGTGTACCGGTCCGCCTTCTCCTTCGGCACCCACGCGTCTTCGTGCACCCAGTGCCGAAACAGCGCGAGCTTCAGGTCCTCGTCGGACATCGGCTCGGCGTCTCGCGGCTTGATGCCCAGCTCCTGCTGCGCCTGGTGCCGATAGGAGAGGTTGATCAGTTCCTCATCGGACATCTCGGGCGACGCCTGCTTGGGCAGGAGGTTGCGCTGCTGCCAGTGTCGGACAAGGTCGGCGCGATCGACCCGCTTGAGCTTGATGTCGGTGCCGCGGCCGGCCATGTTGGTCGCAATCATGACCGCGCCCAGCTCGCCGGCGTTCTCGACGATGTTCGCCTCGCGCGCCGCGTGCTCGGCCTTGGCGTTGAGCACCTCGTGCTTGATCCCGTGCTTGGCCGTCAGCCGCCGCGAGAGCTCCTCGCTCCTCTCGACGCTCGTCGTGCCCACGAGCACCGGCCGGCCGAGATCGTGCACCCGCTTGATCTCGTCCAGGATCGCGTCCCACTTGTCCTTGCCGGACAGGAAGATCAGGTCGTTGCGGTCCTTCCGGGCCACCGGGACGTTGGTGGGGATGCAGACCACGTCCAGGTCGTAGA
>CAYSIX010000389.1:0-692 GCA_964431205.1 uncultured Phycisphaeraceae bacterium | reverse complement strand
GAACTCGGTCGCCTCGGTGATGGCCGTGCCCGTCATGCCCGCCAGCCGCTTGTAGAGCTTGAAGAAGTTCTGGATGGTCACCGTGGCGAGCGTCTGCGTCTCCTGCTTGATTTTGACGCCTTCCTTGGACTCGATCGCCTGGTGCAGGCCGTCCGACCACTGCCGGCCGATCATCAGTCGCCCCGTGAACTCGTCCACGATCACGATCTCGCCGTCGTGGACGACGTAATCCTTGTCCCGCTTGTACACCACGTGGGCGCGCAGGGCGTTCTCGAGCAGGTGCGGCAGCTCCATGTTGTTGCCGACGTAGAACGAGCCCACGCCCGCCTGCTTCTGCGCCTCGGCGACGCCCTCGTGCGTCAGGTGCGCCGCCTTCTTCTCCATCTCGACCTCGTAGTACTGCGTGAAGCGGTCGCGTTCGGCCTCGAGCTTGGGCAGTTGTGACTCCAGCGCCTTGAGCTCCTCACGCAGCCGCTGCGCCTTGGCCTTGTCCCGAACGTTGCGGATGTCGCCCTCCAGCCCGCTGATCCGCATCCTGGCGTGCCGCACCTTCTCGTCCGCCGCGTTCCACTCCCGCTGCTTCTGCACGAGGTGCTTGGCGATCTGATCCGCCAGCCCGTACTTAGGCGCATCCTGGTGCGCCGGGCCGGAGATGATCAGCGGCGTGCGCGCCTCGTCGATCAGGATCGAGT
>CAYSIX010000388.1:0-1701 GCA_964431205.1 uncultured Phycisphaeraceae bacterium | reverse complement strand
CGCGGTCCTCTTTGCGGTAACACCCATGGGCGAACGCGCGGCCCGGTGCGCACGGCGGTGTCGCGTGGCACGCGATCGGCCGGTGAACACGGCATGAAGCATGGCGGGGATCCAGCACGCGACGCCTGATGAACTGTGCGCACAGGATCCGCAATCGCGGATCAGGAGCGGGACACCGGCCTTCGGATCCTGTTACCCCGACCCTGTCTGGCCGCTCACTCGAGGTCGTAGAGGTCGTCGTCGGGGCCGAGGAAGCCGGTGGGGGCGTGGGGCGTGGGTGTGGTGGAACCCGGGGGATAGGCGTCGGGGTGGGCGGCGGCGTGGCCGTCGGCGAAGGCGACGAGGGTGGCGCGTTGGTGCCGGAAGGCCTGGGTGCCGGCGTGTCGGCCGGTGGTGAAGTCGGCGTCGCCTCGGGAGCGGTCGCCGCGTGGGGCGCGCATGAACTTGTTGGCGCCGCCGGCGAACCCGCCGTCGCCGAAGGCGGCGGTGCGGGTGGGGGTTTGGATCATGTCGAGCGTGGCGGGGTCGGGGGGCGACTCGAAGAGGCCCTTGCCGAGGTAACTGGTGTTGTAGTTGTAGCCGGTGAAGGGCGCGTCGGACCAGTTGTCGGGGCCGAGGTAGGCGGGGCACTGCTGGAGGGCGATGTTGCCGGCGTCGTCCCAGAGGGTGCCGGGGACGTAGCGGGGCGGTGAGGTGCGGAGGGTGGTGATCTCCCAGGACTCGAGGCGTTGCGGGGTTCCGCCGTAGGCCGGGGGGAGCGAGCCGGCGTAGCGGTGGGCGTAGACGTGGGCGGCGGCGATCATCTGCCGCAGGTTGGAACGGCATTGAGCGGCGTGAGCGGCGTCGCGAGCGCCGGCGAGCGCGGGTAAAAGGATGCTCAGAAGCGTCGCGATGATCGCGACGACGACGAGCAGCTCGATCAACGTGAAGGCGCGGCGCGGAGGAACCGCAGAGAACACAGAGGACACCGAGAAAGCAGGCCACCGCAGATTCCGATGACGACGCCGATGAACCGCACGGTCGAGTCTTCTTTCGACCGTCCTTCGCTGCGTCGCGCAGCGGTCCAACACACGATCGCGTCTCTGCTGACGCCGCGTCGTCCGTCCGGCTCTGTGTTCTCTGCGCGCTCGGTGGTTCATGGCTCAATCCATCGTGAGGTGGCGGCGCGGCGGGCGAGCAGCGCGGGGGCGGCGAAGGCGAGCAGCGCGGCGGTGGTCGGCTCGGGGACGACGTCGGCGAAGGCGTCGATCTCGGTGCTGAAGTCGTCGTCGGGGTTCTGGAAGACGCGGACGTACTGGATCCACGGGAGGCCGGTGGACGCGATGTCGACGCCCGCGCCGCCGCCGCTGCCGGCGTAGGCGGCGACGAGCTCGGCGTAGGTCAGGCCGGCGGGGTCGAGCTCGGGGTCGACCGGGACGGTGAAGTCGCTTGGGTTTTGGCCGTCGGAGGCGAAGGGGCCGGTGGCGTCGGTGAAGGCCTCGGTGGGGAAGCGGTCGTCGGCGAAGGCGTCGGGGAGGTCGTGCCAGGAGCCGGGCGCGGCGGTCTGGCTGACCTGGATCCGGCCGGGCTCGGCGAGGAGGCCGGCGACGGTTTGATCCGGGCCGAGGGTGTAGAAGGCGTTGCCGAAGACGAGCAGGTCGATGCCGAAGTGAACGTGGGGCGGGTTGTCGTGGACGGGCTGGTCGAAGCGGACGACGAGCT
>CAYSIX010000387.1:0-1709 GCA_964431205.1 uncultured Phycisphaeraceae bacterium | reverse complement strand
CAGCCCTGCCGTCGCGGAGGAGCCCGCGAATCCCGGGGAGTCTTGGACGTGGACATGACGCATCAGCTCGAGCAAGGCGGCATCGGCGAGCCGCAGGCCAACGGGGTGCGGCTGATTCTGCTGGGCTGGTGCCTGTGGTTGCTGGGCGGTTGGGCGGTGGCGTTGAACATCGACTCGGCGACGCCGGCGGTGCGTTGGATGGTGTTCGTGTCGCTGATCGGGCTGATGGCAGTGTGGCCGGCGGTGCGTCTGAGCCAGGGGGGAGGCCGCGCGACAGCGGGCGGTGGCACGAGCGGGGGATCGGGCGTGACCAGTCGGACGCTGACGGGGGACGGGGGGGTGCTGCTGGCGGACTGGGTGGCGATGCAACTGGTGCTGCAGACGGTGGTCTGGCCGTTGGGGCTGGTGGCGCGTTGGCGTTGGGAGCAGTCGGCGTGGCTGGCGGCGGCGCTGGCGGGCTGGTCGCTGGCGGCGGGGCTGCTGGTGGCGATCGGGCGATCGAGGCCCAGCGGCGTGCTGCGGACCGCGGCGATGGCGGCGTGCCTGCTGCTGCTGCTGGGCGGGCCGATCCTGCACTGGGCCGCCCAGCGCGCGGCGATCCCGCCGCTGTGGCGCCTGCGCGCCGGGTTCAGCCCCGTCGAGACGGTCTGGGCGCTGTCCGCCCCGCCGACCGATTTTCACCCCGATCGGTGGGCCGGCACCGTCATGGGCGTGCTGATCGCCGCGGTCGTCGGCTGGTCATTGTGGTTGCTGCTCACGGCGCTGGCCACGACTCGCCGATCCGGAGTAGGATAACGAGTCGGGGAACCGGCCGGTTCCGCGGCGTCAGGCCCGGCCGGTCTCGATCGTACGTTGCCGCTGACCGCGACGCTTCCCGTGGCTCGACGTCACGGGAGCCGGCATCGGCGTCGAACCTTGAACCCTTTGCCCGACCCCGGACCGGCGGCGGGTTTGCAGGAGCTGTGACATGGAGTTCATCACCGCAGAGGAAAAGGCTCAACTGGAGCGTCGCCTGGAAGAACTCAAGTCGCGCCGCCCGGCGATCAGCAACCGCATCGCCGAGGCCCGCGCCCAGGGCGACCTGAAAGAGAACGCCGACTACCACGCCGCCCGCGACGAGCAGGGACTCAACGAGGCCGAGATCCGTCGCCTCGAACAGCGCCTCAAGACGGCCAAGGTCGCCGACGACATCGAGGTCCCCCAGGACATGGTCTTCCTCGGCGCCGTGGTTCGCCTGCGCGACGCCGACAACAGCGCCGAGGACCTGTACAAGCTCGTCGGCGAGGCCAGCGGCAACTTCGACGGCGACGAGATCGAGGTCACCGCCCAGAGCCCCATGGGCGAGGCGCTGATGAAGGCACGCGTCGGGGAGACGGTCAAGGTCGACCTGCCTCGCGGCACCAAGCGCTTCGAGGTCGTCGAGATCCTCTGACTCTCGGCCCTTCAACGGACTTCGGCGCGAACACGCCCCCGTGTGGCGCCTCCCGCCGTGGCTCCGTGAGCGGGACTCGCGCGGCAGCGGCACGCTCGCTTGCAACCCCGGCCCCGCGCCGATACAAGCGCAAACCGGAGATCGAACCCACCCTCTATCTGTGAGAAACGCCATGCCCGCCAAGCCCATCCGCGTTACCGTCTGGCACGAGCACCGCCACGAAAAGACCAGCAAACGCGTCAAGGAGGTCTACCCCGACGGCATGCACACCGTCATG
>CAYSIX010000386.1:0-1723 GCA_964431205.1 uncultured Phycisphaeraceae bacterium | reverse complement strand
CGGCGCTGCTCCTCGTCGGCGTTGGCCGCCAGCCACGCCTCGCTCGGCCGCGTGGGGTCGCCGTACTGGTTGCTCGCACGGTCCTGGCCACGCGCCAGGTAGATCTCGAAGCCCTTGATCTTACGCTTGTCGGGGCGGTACTTCACCGTCGTGGGCATGTAGCGCATCGTGTACCCGCAACGACGAATATTCGACATGTTTGGATTCGATCCGTGAATGAGCTTCGCATGGTGGATCGAGCACTGGTTCGGTTCGAGGATGCAATCGACGGCGTCGGACTCGTCGAACTGGCCCTGCTTGATACGCGTGCCGAAGACTTCCTTGTCTGGATCGGGCACGTCCTCGTAGTCGGAATAACCACCGTGGTGCGTGCCCGGGATGACACGCATGCAGCCGTTCTCGGGCGTGGCCGGGTCGATCGCGAGCCAGACGGTGACAACCTCCATCGGCTCAAGCACGTGGCCCCAGTACGCCGAGTCCTCGTGCCACGGCACGCGCTTACCCACTCCGGGCGGCTTGCAGATGAAATGGCTCGACCACAGTGCGATGTCCGGACCGATCAGCGGCTCGACGAGATCCAGCACCTCGTCGGCAAACAGCCAGTCAAACAGTTTGGGGTCGGTGAAGTGCGGCGTGTCCATGTGCTCGGGCGATCTGTCGCCTTGGCGTTGCCATTCCTCGAGCTTGCGTTCGAAGTGATCGCGCAACGCGTCGAACTTCGCCTGAGAGAACACGGGCTGGTCGTAGATGATGTAACCGTCTTCGCGGAACTGCTCGATCTGCTGGTGGCTGAGTCGGCCGGTTGCCTGCATGGGTCTCTCCTTTGTGCGTATTTCGAAGATCACAGCCGGAGAGAATATGGCGTCCAAAGCGATATTTCCTGTCTCACAACGGCGAATTATTGTCTAAATCTGATATCTTAGTGGAATGGTTTGTCTGACGTTGCAGGACTATCTGCGTCCGGGTCAAGTGGTTCACGTAGCGCGGGTGACCTACGCGCCGGGACGACGGCTGGGCGAGCATCGCCATGACTTCGCGGAGGTGTTCTGGCTCGAGCGAGGCCACGGCGTGCATCGCATCAATGGTCGGTCGGTGCCAATCGAGGCGGGCGACCTGTGCTTCATCCGGCCGGACGACGCCCACGGGTTCCGTGCCACGCACCGCGAGGGGTTCGTGATGGTGAACATCGCCTTTGCGCGGGCGGTGCTGACGTGGCTGAAGCGCCGGTATCGACAGGGGGCGGCGTCCACCTGGTCGGATGCCGCCATGCCGACGACGCGGCGGCTCGACGCGCCGGCGACGCGGGCACTATCGGACGAGGCCACGCGGCTGGTGCGCAACGCAGACAGTGAGCTGGCGCGCGACCGGTTCCTGCTGCACGTGATGACCGAGGCGACGCCCGCGTCGACGCCCAACCCCTGGCCCGAAACGCGCTCAGCGCACCAACCGCTGCCGGGCTGGTTGCTCGCCGCGTTGCACCGGATGCGTGAAGACCCGACGCTGCTGGCCGGCGGTGTCGGCGCACTCGCCGAGCTCGCCCGTCGCAGCCCCGAGCACGTCACCCGCACCCTGCGACGCTGCACCGGCCGGACCGCCACCGACTGGCTCAACCACCTCCGCCTCGAGCACGCCGCCGCCCAGCTCGCGCTCACCGACCAGCCCATCCTCGAGATCGTGCTCGACTGCGGACTGGAAAACCTCAGCTACTTCTACCGCCTGTTCA
>CAYSIX010000385.1:0-1736 GCA_964431205.1 uncultured Phycisphaeraceae bacterium | reverse complement strand
AGGGCCGCTACGAGCAAGACCCGCCCCGGGAAGAGGCGTATGTCTACCGGGGAACCGCGCCAGCTCCCCGTCCAGGCCCAGCTCGTCGGCGATCACCTGGCACAGGTACGCCACCTCGATCGAGTGCCGCAGGATGTTCTGACCGTAGCTCATGCGGTAGTGCAGCCGACCCATCGTCTCGGCCAGCTTCGGGTGCAGCCCCTGCACGTTCGCCTCGATGCACGCGTCCCGCCCGTACTTGATCACCCGCTCGTTGATCTCCTTGCGCATCTGCTCGGCCACTTCCTCGATCCGCGCCGGGTGGATCCGCCCGTCCTCGAGCAGCTTCTGCAGCGTCTCGGCCGCGATCGCCCGCCGCACCGGGTCGAAGCACGAGACCACCACCACCCCCGGCGTGTCGTCCACGATCACGTCCACCCCCGTCGCCTTCTCGAACGCGCGGATGTTGCGGCCCTCGCGGCCGATCACCCGCCCCTTCATGTCGTCCGACGCGATCGGGATCGCCGAGACCGTCGAGTCCTGCGTGTGCTCCGAGGCGTACCGCTGGATCGCCTGCAGCGTGATCCGCATGGCGTTCTCGCGGCTCTCCTCCTCGGCCCGCTCCAGGTTCCGCTGGATGATCTGCGCCGCCTCGTGCTGGCTCTCACGTTCGACGGCCTTGAGCGCCTCCCGCTTGGCGTCGTCCTCGGAGAGGTTGGCGATCCGCAGCAGCTCCTGCTTCTGTTTGCGCTCGCCGTCCTCGAGCATCTGCCGGTGCCGGGTCAGCAGGCCGTCGATCTCCGCCTCCTTCTTGGCCACGGTCTGCTCGCGGGCCTTGATCTTCTCGTCCAGGTCGGAGAGGTACTTCTCCTTGGTCGTCAGCGTGTCCAGCTTGCGGTCGAGGTTGTCCTCCCGCTTGGTCAGCCGACGTTCCTGCTCCTTCAGCTCGTTGCGGAGCTGCTGGGCCTCCTGATCGAACTCCTCGCGACGCCTGGCCAGCTCGTCGCGCAGGTCCAGCTCCATCTGCTTGCGGATCGTCTGGCCCTCGCTCCGCGCCGCGGCCAGGATCTGCTCGGCCTCCCGCTTGGCCTGGCTGAGCGACTGCGCCCCCAGCAGCCTCGCCACCAGCAGCGCCGCCCCGGCACCGACCAGCAAACCCACCAGTCCCCAGACGATCTCCATCACGGCCAGCAACAGCGGTGGCAGCAAGGCTCAACCCCTTTCACACCGGCACCGGCCACGCCGTGCGGGGGGCGCAGCCGACGACTCGGCTCTAGGGCACGACCTCGGGCTCACCGCCGACCCACGCGCTCACGCGGGCGGCAGCCGGCCGACCTTCGATGGATCAACGATGCGACCCCGGTGCGGGCGGGTCCGGCGCCTGGGCCGGCTTCTCACGCCGCCGCCACGCCGACCCCGGCGGGCGGTAGGCTCGTGTACCCGCGCCCTCACGGCCGCGACGTGCGGGCCGCGCCAACGGGCCGGGGTACCAGGATGTCGCCAAGTTCCGGTTCTGCATCGTTAATCTATCCCGCGCCCCTGAAGAACGCGGCCGCGGGGCGCTTACAGATCGCCTCCGACGGTGGATCGGCACGGGCTTCGGGATGCGATCCCGGATCGTGCCGGCGTTGTGGCGGGAGCTTCGCGGCGAGCCCCACATCGGCCGCCGCCCGCGGCTTCGCAAACCGCGCTCCCGGTTAGATTTCCACAAAAGCTTAACCGCCATTGGCAAAAACCGTCAAGTGCCCGACACGCCC
>CAYSIX010000384.1:0-1755 GCA_964431205.1 uncultured Phycisphaeraceae bacterium | reverse complement strand
TGTCGCATCCAAATCAGATTATAAGATGATAAAGAACCTTGCTAAGTATGGAAGCGTCTATTATGCATGCAAGAACAAGACATTAATAGACAGGATGCTTGCAAATTTCTACAAATCCTTCAATGCTAAAGTTGCTCTCGGCTGCGATGTAGCATCCGATTCAGACATATATGTAGTAGGGGAATGGGTTATTCAGGTATTCATGCCATTTGAGGTCAAAAAAGAGATAAGCAGAGTGTATTCTAAGACTAAGGATATTTTATCGTTTGACATCGTCAAGTTCTACTGGAACCTCGCCCACAGCGAACATGAGCTGGAGGTCCTGATAAACAAGAACAAGGCACTTAGTTCAAGGATTTCAAACCAGGTCCTGGAATTCTTTAAAAAAGGATAGGTATTCATTTAAAAAAATATTATGTTTTAAGCGTTTACTTTAAATATCTACTCCATAGTGACTAACGCATAAAATTAACAATAAACCCCTAAATTTTGCAGTTTCGGTATTTTACCATAATCTCATCGACGATAATTTGCGAAACCTTTATAAATAATTTTAGACCAATAGCGATAGAGTTATAGTAATCAATCCAGTAGCGATTACGCAGAGAAAATGTACATTGGGTATGATGTGCATTTCAAGCAAAACCTTTAAAAAGTGTTAAAGGTTTCAAACGTGATTTGGGGCGTTTTAAGCTCAAAAAAAAACAAAACACATGGAGGTGTTTTCGTAAATGAAAATGAGGAAAGCAATCAAGAAAATTGTGGCCTTAGGAACAGGCACTGCAATGGTAGGAGCTACCCTTGTAGGAGCTATGGCTGCAGCTGATCTTGCGAACTACCCTGCACCATTCATCCAGAATGGACAGTTTAACGCAATGATCGTAGTGGGTGACACTGCTGCTCCAGCAGATATTGTTGGTGCAATAGATGTAGCAGCTAGCCTTCAGTACCACATGAGACAAACATCAACTGTTGCTGTTGACGGTGCAACATCGACATCAGTTACAGGCGGTGCAAAAGTAGAGACATCTGCTCAGAAAGTTTGGTACCTATACAGCCTAGCCGGAGTAAAGTCAACCTTTGACGATACTGACCTGGATTTCCTGGCTGATGGTGAAGTAACAGATGAGAACGGTAATGATTACACATACAAGCAGTATATAAGGTTACCTTATGCAAATGTAGCATGGGGAGAGCCAGATTCTGACCTTGATATGGGAATCGCTTACCTTGATTTCACATCATCTGGAAGGAATTACACAGCAGAACTACAGTTCCCTACAGCACCAAGAATAGGAAACCTTACAAACAAGAAGATGACAATGTTCGGTAAAGAGTTCACCTTCTCAGGAAGAGCTTCTGAATTGACAAATGAATCTATTGTTATGTATGCAGCAGGACTCGACCAGACATTCACAGCAGGTGATACGACAACTGTAACTGTTGGAAACGAGGACATCGACATCGAAGTAATCGGTGTAAACACACAGACAACAACCCCAACTGCAACAATAAAGGTTAACGGAGAGAGCAAATCGGTCCAGTCGAATGACAATCCATCAATCGGTGGTGTTAAGATCTATGTTAAGGACATATTCGCTTACACAGCTCCAGTAACAAGCGGTGCAGTAAGGTTATTTATCGGTTCTGATAAGTACACATTCGAACACGGACAGACAGTAACGAAAGGTTCAGGATCAGATGACATCGAAGGTGTATCAACAGTTATCACTACTGGCGGTGTAGGTAAAGTCT
>CAYSIX010000383.1:0-1772 GCA_964431205.1 uncultured Phycisphaeraceae bacterium | reverse complement strand
AGCCACGGTGGCCCTCGATCATCGGCTGGACCTCGTCCCAGTCCGTGCCGCAGAAGTCACATGAGATAACGATCAGGCCGTCTTCGGTCCGTTGCATGAAGTCTCCGTTATTCACCGTATTGTCGCAGGATGATGTTGAACTCGACCTCGAGCACGCCTTCGAGGCGTTCGATCCGCTCGCCGTGTGCGGTCCACTGATACAGGGCGGCGAGGATCGGGCCGTCGATGTTATCCGAGCCGCTGGAGCGGGTCAGCTCGACCTTGACGGCGGTGCCGCTGCGGTCGAAGGTGACGACGGCGGAGGGGTTGCGTGCGACGGCGGTGAGGCGTGCGATGGTGGAGAAGCGGGGGGCGACGGTCTTGATCTCGATGCCGCGGCCGGTGACGACGCCACCGGGCCGGACGTTGACGGATTCGGCGATGCGGGTGACGGCGGTGGACTCGCGGTCGGTGCGTGGGGCGGCGGTCGCCGGGGCGTCGGCCGCCTCCGCCGATTCGGCGGGCGCCGGGTTCGCGGCCGAGGCGGGTGGACCGATCGGCACGCCGTCGCCCGGGCGTGGCGTGGGCTCGATCGGAAGGGGGGAGACGGCCAGGTCGCCCACTTCGCTTGCGGCGACGCCGGCCAAGGCCGACGCGCCGGGGCGTTCGGCGGATGGTGTCGCGGTTTCATCCGTTGAGGCTGCCGGCTCATCGGCCGCCGGCGCGACGCGCTCGGTCGGCGTCGGCTCGTCTTCTTCGGCGACGCTCGTGCCCGCGGCGTCCAGCCGGACCGGCGCTTCGGGCACGGGGTCAGCCTCACGCTGGAGCGCCGGCTGCTCGGTGTCCGACGGTGGGGCGAGCAGCTCGCGGAAGTCGTCGTGGGCGATCCAAGCGACGTTCGAGACGGTGCGGCGCGGCGAGCCGAGGCGCGGCCGGTCCTGCCACGGCCAATCGAGCCGGCCGGTCGCAGGAGCCGGAGCCGACCAACCCCGCGCCGGCACGTGCGGTGCCAGGCCGAAGCACACCAGTGCCAACAGCAACGCGATCGCGAAGCAGATCACCAGCGGCACGTTGGAGTCATGGTAGCGGGTCATCGCTCCGTCCTCTCCGCGTTCGTGCCCGACTCGCTCGGTGCGCCCACGATGCTGAAGTCGCTCAGTCCGGCGCGCCGCACACGCTCGATCAGCTCGATCAGCAGCGGCCCGCGATCGACGGCCCTCGCGTCCTGCTCGATCTCGCCTTCGCCGGCCGTCGTGTCCCGTTCGGCCTCACCTTCGATGGCTGCCTCGTTTGCGGCTGGCTCCGCCGCCTCCTGCATCGCCAGGAACAGCTTCGGCGGGTCCGCCTGCTCGGCCATCCGCTGCAGCTCCGCGTCCAGCGCCGGCGATTCGATCGGCTCACGGTTGAGGTACAACGCCCCGGCGCGGTCGATCGTGATCGCGGCGAACGCGTCCGGCGCGGCACGCTCCCCCGTCGTCAGCGGCGTCAATTCCACGGGCAGGATCTCCGCCTGCACCATCACCGCCAGGCTGTAGATGAAAAACGTCAACAGCAGGAACACCACGTCGATCAGCGGGACCATCTCGACGCGGGGGGTGAAGTCGGTCCGGCGGGCGGTGCGCATGACGTGTGTATCGTAGCGGTCCCCTGCGCGACGGCGCGGCGGCGTGCCGCCCCCGGCTCAGCCCCGCAAGGCCTGCCACGCCCGCCCGATCGCCTCGTCGGGCGTGTCGCTGACGATCTCGACCCGCCCCAGCCGTTCGGGCAGCACCAGCCGGATCCGCCCGTCGGCG
>CAYSIX010000382.1:0-1810 GCA_964431205.1 uncultured Phycisphaeraceae bacterium | reverse complement strand
CCTTCCGCGTCGTCCCCGTCCTCAGCGAGGCCATCCGGCCCACCGACGCCCGCTACGCCATGGTCCTCGGCGACGACAGCAGCCGCGTCAACGACCTGCTCGCCTCGCTCTCCGAGATGGGCTTCGAGGCCTTCGGCGGGCCGACCTTGTCGGCCGTCGCCGAGCAGGTCGAGCTGCGGCCGGCCATCGACCTGATCGTCGTCGCCGGCTCGCCCACCCGCGTCGAGCAGACCCTCAACGCCACCAACAACGATTACCGGCTCGGCAGCACCCCGATCCTCGCCATCGTCGGCCCCGACGATCAGGCCGAGCTGAACGCCCGCCTCGGCGACGTCGCCCGGCTCTCGGTCACGACCGACGTCGACCGCGACGCCCTGGCCGCCGCCGTCCAGGCCGCCGCCGACGGAATGAACGGCACGGCCATCACCGACGAAGAGGCAGACGACTTCGCCGTCCGCGCCCTGCGGCTGCTCGACGAGATCGCTCTGGCCAGCGACATCTACCGCGTCGAGGAGGCCGTGCCCACCCTGGTCCAGGCGCTCCGCGATGACCGCCCGCAGGTCGTCGAGGGCGCCGCCGACGTCCTGGCACGGATCGACACCGCCGCCGCGCAGCAGGCCCTCGCCGACGCCGCCCTCGATGCCGAGGGCGACCGCCAGCTCATGTTCCTCGCCGACGTGGCGGCCTCGGCGGCCCACTTCGGCAAGCTCGCCAGCGACGAGGCCGCCGCCCGCCTTCAGGAGCTGGTCCGCACCTCCGAAGGCGAGACCGCCCTCGCCGCCGCCCGCGCCTACGGCGCCATGACCCGCCCGACCGCCGAGGCCGTCGAGCTGATCATCCAGTAACGATCTCTGTCGCCCGTGAAGCGACGCGACTTGTCGCGTCTTGTCCGTCCGCCCGTCGAGCGGCCGCGCCCGCGCAATGACAAGCCCCGGACGCCGGGCGCCCGGGGCTTGATCATCGAAGCGGCGTGGATCGTAAGCCGAATTCTGTTCCCGCTCGCGCGGGGCGGCCATTTCTCTAGGCGTGCCGTTGCCGACACGCTCGAGCGACCTACCCGTGACGCTCCGCCGAAGCGGATCGGCCGGACCAGCCGCCGCCGGGCCTCGCGGCACCGACGGACGCCACTGCTTGGTCTTGCACGCGGTGAGGTTTGCCGTGCCCGGGCCGTCACCGGCGCCGGCGGTGCGCTCTTACCGCACCGTTTCACCCTTACCCCGCCACTGAATCGACACGTCGCACCTTCAAGCCACGGCGGCGCAGCGTGTCGATTCAGTGGCGGGGCGGTCTGTTTTCTGTGGCACTGGCTCTCGAAGCGCCGTTCCCAGCGCCCCGGGTGGGCGTTACCCACCACCGTGTCCTGCCGTGTTCGGACTTTCCTCGTACGCCTCACGGACGCACGCGGCCGCTCCGTCCACGCCATCCTCATTCTAGCCCACGCCCCCGCCCTCCGCCGCCTGATATCCTTGCCCGCGTGAGCCCCGCCTCCCCCGCCTACGAAACCCTCGTCTGGACCGGACCCGCCCGCGCCGCCACCGTCGAGGCCGTCCTCGCCCGCCTCGAACCCGACGTCCGCTGCGCCGGCATCGCCGGACCCCGATGCGCCGAGCTCGAACGCCTCGGCCAGACCCTCTCCTGCCCCGTCCTCGACGACCTGCGACAGCTCTGCATCGATCGGCCCGCGCCCTTCCTCCTGCTCGCCGAGCCTCCCGATCACCCCATCCTCGACGCACTCGCCCTCGCCCCACGCGGCTGCACCCTCCTGAGCCTCGAACCGCTCTTCGCCGACCTCTCCGACCTCTTCGCCGCT
>CAYSIX010000381.1:0-1820 GCA_964431205.1 uncultured Phycisphaeraceae bacterium | reverse complement strand
CGGGGTGGGGGTGGTTTCGGGGCGGGGCGGCGTGCCCGGTCGCGGCGTCACGGGTAGGCCCATACGCCGGCGCGGCCCGGGCGCTCGCTGCCCGTGACGCGCGGCAGGGTAATCGCCACGCCGTCGGCTGACAACGCGCCCAGCACCGCGAAGCCCATCGACTCCCGCGATTCGACCGGCACGCCGTGCTGATCGCTGGTCACCACGTCCACGCCCGCCTCTTCGAACCCGCCGTGACGCCGGATCGCCTCGGCCAACGCCGGGTTCTTCGCCCCGCCCCCGGCCAGGATCACCTCGCAGCCCGGCAGGCAAAGGTCCAGCTCCCGTCCGATCAGCCGACCCACCGCGTCCACCGCCGACGCCACCACGTCCGCCTCGCTCAGGCCCGCCGCCCGCGATTCACGGATCAATGCCTCGATCCACGCCGGCGTCACGTCCTCGCGGCCCAGCGTCCGCTTGTTCGCCTTGGCCCGTTGCAGCAGCGACGCCAGCCGCTCGAACACCAGCGCGTGCACCCGGCCCCGCCGCGCCAGCTCCCCGTCTCGGTCGTACGGCCGATCCGGGTACAACGCCCGCACCACCCCGTCGATCACCAGGTTGCACGGGCACAGGTCCCCGGCGCGGACCTCGGCCGGGTTGTCCGGCGGCAGCTCCGTGTAGTTGCACACCCCGCCCAGGTTCAGCACCACCGCGTGCGTGTCCCGCTCGTGGAACATCACCCAGTCGGCGATCGGGGTGATCGGCGCGCCCTCGCCGCCGGCGACCAGGTCCGCCTGACGCAGGTCGTAGCAGACCGGCACGCCGCAGGCGCGGACGATCGGCCAGGGGTCGAAGAGCTGCCAACTGAGCCGCTCGGCGCCGGCGTGCCAGATGGTCTGGCCGTGGGCGACGACGAAGTCGACGGGGCGCGGTGTGTTGGGGGGTGCCGGTGAGGCGTCGGGCCTCCCGCCTCGCTGAAACGCGGCGGGCCGGGGCTGGGCAGACGAGGCGGGTTTGGGGTTGGCGGCCGAGGGGGGCGCGGACGAGCCTGACGACGCGGAAGCGGCCGCGTCCGGCGTCGGGAAACGCTCCATCAGATCGAGGACGGCGTCGCGGTAGAGCTGCCCCAGCGCGCGGGCGGCACGCAGGTAATCGATCGGGGCGTGGGGGTGGCCGGCGCCCATCTCGCGCAGCGTCGCCGCCAGGTCGCCCAGCGGGCGCGTCGCGGTGCCGATGAGCGTGGCCCGCATGTCCAGCCCCCGGCCGCGCAGCTCGACCAGCGACGCGTCCAGCGCGTCCAGGCTCGTGCCGGTCATGCAGCCGATCACCCGGCGGGTTCGTGTCTCAGTGGACATAGACGGGCAGCTTAGCGGACTGCGGCGGCCACTGTGACCGATTTCTCCGAGCACCGGTTACGCGTGGCCCGAACGCGTCCGACCCGTCGACCGGCACACCACGACGCGCGATGCCACGGCTTGACCCGCAGGTCGGGGCGGTGCCGAAGGCGTGCCGGATCGCCCCGTGCGGGGCGGGTCATTGCGACGGGTCGCCACCGTAGCCGCCGTCGTGCGCAGGCGCGGGGGTCAGGCGGATGACGTGCGGCTGATCGGCGCCGGTGGCGAGCGTCTGGTCGCTGATCTCGGTGAATCCGGCGTGGGAGACGCTGACCTGGACGTTGCCGGGCGGGGCGTCGGCCCAGGTGAAGCGACCCCGGTCGTCGGTCTGGGCGGCCCAGCGGACCGAGCCGTCGCCGACCTGAGCCCAGACGCGGACCAGCGCGCCGGCCAGGGGGTTGCCGTCGGGGTCCTGGACGAGGACCTCGATCGGGTCGGCGGGCTCGA
>CAYSIX010000380.1:372-1856 GCA_964431205.1 uncultured Phycisphaeraceae bacterium | reverse complement strand
GTGCAGATCGCCTCGTCGTTGACGTAGCGGTCGTTCGGGCAGTCGAAGGTGACCGAAAAGCCGTCGCCGTAGCCCGCCTCCTCGAGCAGCGCCATCGCCCGCTCGGGGTCGTACGGATAGGGCTCGTTCAGGTCCGGCTGAAAGCCGTTGATGCCCGGCGCGACCATCAGCCCGGTCGGCGTCGCCGCGCCGCGCATGACGACGCGCTTGATGCCCTCCTTGTCGATCGCGAGGGCGAAGGCCTCGCGCACCCGCTGGTCCTGGAACGGGTTCTCGCCCGAGCCCGGCATGTCGAGGAGCTCGTCGCGCTGGTGATCGAAGCCGAAGAAGATGGTCCTGAGTTCCGGCCCCTCGATCACGTCGACGTTGGGCTCGCCGTTGAGGCGCGGGATATCCTGCAGGGGCACCGGGTACATCGCGTCGATCTCGCCCGAGAGGATCGCGGCGACGCGGGTGGCGTCGTTGGCGATCGGGGTGAAGACCGCGCGGTCGATGTTGTGCATGCGGTCGTCGTGGCCCCAGTGGTCCTCGAAGGGCTCGACGACGACCCGGTTGTCCTGGACCCACTCGACGAGGCGGAAGGGCCCGGTGCCGTTGGCGTTGGTGTTGGCGAAGTTCTGCACGCCGGCGCCGGCGACGACCTCGAAGGCGTCGTTCGCCTCCATGTACTCCTCGTCGACGATGTAGAAGTTGGGCATGTTGAGGAGCAGGGTCGGGTCCGGCCCGTCGGTCGTGATCTCGACGGTGTAGTCGTCGATCGCCTCGACGCCCGCGACCGAGGCGAGCGCGAACGCCATGTCCGAGCTCTGCTGGCTCTGGCGCTCGAAGCTGTAGACGACGTCGTTGGCCTTGAAGTCGTTGCCGTTGTGGAAGGTGACACCCTCGCGCAGCGTGAAGCGCCAGGTCGTGTCGTCGACGCGCTCCCACTCGGTGGCGAGATCGGGCTCGAGCGACAGGTCGGGCAACCGATGGACGAGCCGGCCGTAGAGGTTGCTCTTCATCGTGTTGGTCGGCCCCTCGTTGTTGTTGTGGGGGTCGAGGCCGAGGATGTCGCCGGTGGTGGAGTAGCGGAACACCTTCTCCTGGGCGTCCGCCGGCGCCGCCGCCAACGCGATCAGCGCCGCCGAAGCCATCAACAAGCCGCTTCGTATCATGCTGTGCTCTCCCGAAACGTCCTGGGTCGCGCGACCGCGACCCTCACCAACCGCCACGCATAGCGGACGTGAAGGGAGCCCACCAGCCGAAGTGTTCGAGCTCGGCACCGACCACGGCCGTCGGCGCGCCCGCCGCGGACGCCGGCGCCCGGCGGCGATGGGCGACGAGCCCGTCAAGCGGCACCCGACGATCCGCGTCGGTCGCCAGGCGCAACGAGGGGGGACATCCGGACACGGCGCTGCCGCTCAACCGCCGGTCGTCGCCAGCGTGACGTAGCGCAGGTCGATGTCGTCGAACGGCCGCTGGACGATCTCGGCGACCCTGTCGGT
>CAYSIX010000380.1:0-362 GCA_964431205.1 uncultured Phycisphaeraceae bacterium | reverse complement strand
AGCGCCTGTTGGTGCAGCGGCAGGTGGCCGACGTCCTCCTTGTGGATGCGGAAGGCCTCGTGGATCAGCTCGTCGCGGCGCCGCTCGTCGACGGTCCGGGCGATCTCGTCCGTCAGCTCCTCCACCCGCGGGTGCGAGTAGCGCCCGGAGTTCCATTCGCCCTGCGCCGGCCCGTCCATCGTCATGATGTTTTGAAGCACGTTGTGGGCGTCGAACGAGCCCGGCGTCCAGCCCAGCATGTAGAAACTGGTGTCGTGATCGCCGATCTTGTTGAAGTGCAGTGATCGCGGTTGCGTGTTCAACGTGACATCGATGCCGATCCGCTCGAGCATCGGGACCATCGCCGTGCAGATCGCCTCGTC
>CAYSIX010000379.1:0-1863 GCA_964431205.1 uncultured Phycisphaeraceae bacterium | reverse complement strand
TGGCCGGTCTCGGTGGACACATTCGCACAAACCAAGCACCCGTCCGGGAGCGCCGCAACGCCGACAACCTGGCGGCGGTCGCCGAGTTTGTCGGGCCCGGCGAGGTGATCCAGATCAGCGGCGACGGCGTGTTCACGCTCAGTCTGCGCTCGGACGGCGGCCTGGAGAACGACGCCGGCGAGCTGGCGATCGACCTAGACACCAACCCGGGCCTCAGCCTGTCGGCCACGGGCTTGAAGGCGGTGGTCGCCGCACCGATCACACTCGGCGGCAGCGGCATTGGCCTGAACATCGGCTCCGGCCTGTTCAACTCGGGCGGGGCCCTGACGATCGACCTGGCGGACAGCGACTCGGGGCTGACGCTCAGCGGCGGCGAGCTGGCCCTGGACATCGCCGGGTTGACCTCCGCGTCGATGGACCCCGACGCCGACTCGCTCGTGTTCTACGACGCGAGCCTCATGGTGCATCGGCGGGCGGTCGCGCGAACCGTGCCGCCGGGCCGCTGGGCGGTGACGGCCGTCCAGACGACGACCTACTCGGCCGCCTTCGGCGAGCTCGTCCGCGCCGATCCCTCCACGGCCGGCTTCACGATCAACCTGCCCAGCGCCGCCAGCCGGGCCGGCGAGCAGATCAGGATCAAGAACGTTACCAGCTCGACCAACACCATTTCCGTGGCGCCAGCCGGAGCGGAAACGATCGACGGCGCCGGCTCGGCCACGATCACCACCGGATTCGGGTCACTGCACCTGATCAGCGACGGCTCCAACTGGCTGCTGGTTTAGAATCCGTCGAAGGAGGCCCGGCATGGCCAAAGCGTTCGACTACCAAGCCATCCTCGACACCTACCGCGACCTGCAGCGGAAGGCGAACCAGGCCAACCGCAAGCGGTATCAGCAGATCATCGGCGGCATCCGCAATACGCGGCAGGGCGTGGGCCAGACCTACAACCGCATCGACGACCTGCTCTTGGACCTGGGCGAGGGCGAGCGCGAGCGGATCGACATGACCCGTCAGCGCGAGCGGGCGCGGTCCGAACAGGACCTCATCAATCGTGGCCTGGGCAACACGACCATCCGGGAATCAGCGCTGCGCGGCGTCGAGGACGACGCGGCCCGGGCGAACCGCGAGCTGACCGAGCAGGTCAGCCGTCAGCGGGCCGGCGTGCTGCAATCGCGCGCCGGCGCGCAGGAGCGTATGGGCAACTTCCTGGCGCAGATGATGGAACGTCGTTCGGACGTGGGGCCGGACCTGGGCATGTTCGCCCAGCTCATGCAGCAAGCCGGGGCCGGCCAGGCGGCCCTCGAACCGTCCACGCTGTTCACCGGCCTGTCGGCCAACGCCCGAGCCGGCCGCGATGTGTTCGGCCGGGAGATGGGCGGCGGTGGTGGCGGCGGGGCCGGAAGTGGCGGCAGTGGTGGCGGAGGGTTCAACTTCGCGTCGGGCAGTGGCGGGGCGAGCAGCTCCGGGGTGCAGACGATCCGGGGTGGAAACGCTGGCGCGATCGGCCGGGCGACGACGGCGGCCGCGGGTCAATACGGCGGGGCGGTTCGTCAGGGTTCGGGGGGCGTGATTCGCGGCGGCGGCGTCGGGCAGGCAGGCTCGGCGTTCGACGACCTGTTCCTGGGCCAGGACGTGTACCGCGGCGGAAACGTGCTCGGCCAGTACACCGGCGGCGGCACGGTCAGCGCCGACCGCGAGCTGACCAACCTGTTTGGCGAGTTCGACGCGAACCGGCTGCCCGAGCAGATGGGCGGTGACACACCGGCGCCGGAAGACGAGCAGACACGACGCAAGCGGGAAGAAGAAAAGAAGCGACAGGCACGCGGCGACCCCAACCCGGGCGCACGCAACATCTACAACGCT
>CAYSIX010000378.1:0-1896 GCA_964431205.1 uncultured Phycisphaeraceae bacterium | reverse complement strand
GGTACTTCTTGGCGATCGAGACGACCAGGCGCAGGTTCCCGCCCGAGAGGTCGCGCTTGGCCTGCTCGTACTCGTCGAAGACGACGGTGATGTCGCGGACGCGCTCGGCCAGCTCCTGCGGGTCCTCGAGCACCAGCGAACGCAGGCCCGAGAGCTCCTCGCGCATGACCATCACGTCCTCGGGGTCGAACCGCTCGGGGTTCTTCTCGGCCAGGGCGATCGTGTCCTGCAGCTCGAGCATCTTGTTCGAGATCGATCGCAGCTTCTTGAGCAGCGGCTGGATGCGGCTGGTCCGCAGCGACAGCTCCTCGATCAGCGTCGCCATCTTCCGCCGACGCTGGGCGATCCGCGCACGGATCTGCTCGACCCTGGCCTTGGACTTTCGCCCCGGCTCCTCGAGCGTCTCCCAGTCGGCGCGGTTCAGCTCCAGCAGGCGCTTGACGGTCTTGAGGTTCACGGGGATGCGCGCGGCGATCTTGCCCTTGGCGTCCTCCTCGGCGGTGGAGATCTTCATCGTCCGGTCGAAGGGCAGGTCGCCCTCGTCGACCATCTCGAGGATGTCCACGGCGCTCTTGATGCTGTAGTCGTTCTCGAGGACCTTGCGGCGGAAGATGTAGCGGGTCGTCTCGATGGTCTTGGCCAGGCGGATCTCCTCCTCGCGGGTGAGCAGGCTGATCTCGCCCATCTGGGTCAGGTACATGCGCACGGGGTCGTCGATGCGCTTGGTGGTGGCCTCGTGCAGGGCGTTGGCGAACTCGGCCTTGGCCTCCTCCTCGCTGAGCAGCTCGGGGTCGTCCATGAGCTGGCTCTGGGCGGCGGCGCGGTCGGCGGCCGAGCCGATCTTGCCCGCCATCGGCCGCTCGGCCAGCGGCAGCGTCCGCTCGCTGATCACCCGGATCGGCGCCACGCGGAACCGCGCCAGCAGCTCGTCGAGCTTGTCCGGGTCCACGTACTCGTCCGGCAGCAGCGCGATGAGCTGGTCGAAGGTGATGTACCCGATCTGACGCCCCCGTTCGATCAGTTCGTCGACGCCTGGATGCAACTGGTCAAGCATGTTCGTCTGCGTCCTCTTTTACCCGGCCGGCGATCGCGGCCCACGCCGACCCGCCGCCGTCGCGGTCGTGCCGCGACGCCTCTCGGTTTCCCTGTTCTGAGCCTTCCCTGCGGTCCTCCCACTCGCCGGCGCGTCCTTGTCCTGCCGGCCTACTCCACCATCGTCTCTCCCGTAAACCGTACCCGTGTCCGGGGCCGGTCTGTCGCGGTCAGGTGCGCGGCCGCGCGATCCGCACCGGCGAGGGCCGGGCCCGCAACGGCTCGAGCAACTGGCCGGCCTCCGCCGCCAGCCGCTCGTCACCCGCCGATCGCATCGCCTCGCGTTGGCGGCGATACGTCCGCTGCTCGTGAAACGACAGGCACGCCTCCGCCGCCGCCACGAGCACCTCCTCCGGTCGGCGATCCTCCTCGCCCACCGCTCGCTCCACCTCCGCGTCCGCGTCGGTCAACGCCCGCGCCAGCGCCGCCAGCTCCTCGCCGTCGGCCTGCGACGCCAGCTCACTCAGCAGGCCCGCCAGCGTCACCGGCTCGCCCCCGCTCAGCCGCTCGTATACCCGCGCGTACAACCGACGCGTCGGCACACCGGTCATCTGGGCCGGCGGCAGCGCCTCGTCCAACGCGCGACCGTCCGACAGCACCCGGTGAAACAACTCGTTCTCTCGCACCAGGCATCCGATAACCTGACGCTCGGCCATCTCGACCGACCTAAGTCTACGCCCGCTTTCGGCTTGGGCAAATGCTTCTGCGGGCCCCTCTTGCGATGCCTCCAACTCGCCGGGCTCCGCCATTGCCCCCTGCGGGCCCGCCGCCGACGCCCCCAACCCGGGCCCCGACCCCACGCCG
>CAYSIX010000377.1:0-1941 GCA_964431205.1 uncultured Phycisphaeraceae bacterium | reverse complement strand
GGCTGAGGCCGGGAGGGGTTGAAGGCCTCGGCCGGGGGGGGGAGAGATTCAGGAGTGGGGAGAAGGTCGAGGGGAGGAGCGGTCCAGGTGGGGGGAGACCACCCTGGAGCGTTGGGGGAAGGAAGCCCTGGGCCAGGCGGCTCGGGGTTTTTTTCATTGCGCAAGACGACCGATTCCGGGCCGCGGAGCGATCTATTGCCCGACGTCACCGTGGGTTGTCTGATGACGCGTGCGTTCGGCGTCGAGGTCGGTGGTGGTGGGGAGGCTGGTCCCGCCCAGATGCCGGGCCACCACGTCCGGGTGGTCCACCGACGCCAGCATCATCGGCCCGTATCGCTCCCACAACTCGTCGTCGGAGAGGCGTTCGATCCCGCGTCGAGGCAGCTCGACGGTAATGACGGGGACGCCGAGGTCGATCCCCGCGTAGGACCCGAGCGAGCCCGGCCGGCTGCCCAGCCGGCGCACGGGCAGGTCGGTGAACGTGGCCAGGTACGCGGCCAGCTCGCGGCCGCCCGGGCCGTCGTAGTCGATGCAGTTCAAGGGCTGATGAATCGAGATCAAACGTTGCGGCCGGTAGCGTTCGAGCAGGCGGAGCAGAGCGCGGGTTTCGGGCTCCGGCTCCCCATCGATGCCGTGCCGTACACGCTGACGGAAGTTCGAGGCGGGGAAGTTGCGGTTCAGGTCCACGTCGCGCACGTTGGTTCGTTGACCGCGCTCGAGGCCGTCCGGGTTCGCCGCCGCGACCAGTACCACGGTCGCGCCCGCGATTCGGTCCGGATCGGCGCGCAGCTCGGCCGCCAGACGCCTGACCAGCGGCACCCCCGCCGGCTCGCTGCCGTGGATCCCGCCCAGGACCAAAACCACCCGCGACCCGCCGCCGACGACCTCGTACTCGATCGGTCGGCCCTCGACCGAGTGCCCGGCGACACCCGGCCGGCCGTCGCGCGGCTCGATCAGCGATTCCACGCCGGGCTGATCGGTGCTTCTTTCCGGCATCGGCTGCGGATCCGTAGCCGCCTGACGCGATGCCCCAGACCCCGCGCAACCCGACAACGCCGTTACCACCAAAACCCCGATCCACACTCCCGCCCGTCTCACGCGTCCATGCATGCTTTGCTCCTCCAGCTCGCCGCGGCCGGATCAGGCCGCCACCGGCTCGCCGCAGTCCCAGACCTTCTCGGCCGGCGTCGCCTCCGCCGGCAACCGCAGGCACCCTTCGCCGTCGCCGGCGTACAGCGTCTCCAGCACCCGTTGCCAGTCCGCCAGGCACTTGACCGCGATGAACGCCTGCCGCACCGCCTCAGCGTCGGGGTGGTGTCGCGAGAAGCGGATGCCGAACTTGCGCATCATCATCGACGCCCGCTTCTCCCCGTGCAACGCCACCGACAGCTCGAAGTGCTCCATCAGCACCGCGCGCTGCTGCGCGATCGTCGGTGCACGCTCGGCCGCGGCCCCGTCCCCAGCCAGCAGCGCCCGCGCCTGACGGAACACCCACGGGTTGCCGATGCACCCGCGCGCCACGCTGACCAGTGACACGCCCGTCTGCTCGATCATGCGGAAGATGTCCGGAGCCGACCACACGTCGCCCGACCCGCCGATCACGAACCCCGCCGTCCGCCCGTACCGGGCCGTCAGGTCGCGCAGGAACGGCCAACGCGACGGGCCGACGTACTTCTGCTCGACCGTTCGACCATGGACCACGGCGCCGGCGTAGCCCAGCTCGATCACCCGCTCGAAGATGCGGTGGAAGTTGCGTTCGGCCTCGGGCGAGTCGTCGGTGCCGCGGCGGAGCTTCACCGTGCACGGCCGATCGTCGCCAACGGCCTGGCGCACGGCGTCGAGGATCGCGATCGCCTCATCGGGCGCCTGGAGCAGGTGCCCGCCACGGCTGCGCTTCTTGATCTTCTTGACCGGGCAGGCGAGGTTGATGTCGATCACATC
>CAYSIX010000376.1:0-1962 GCA_964431205.1 uncultured Phycisphaeraceae bacterium | reverse complement strand
GGCCGGTCTGCACGCCGATCGCGGTCAGCAGCGTGAGCTGGTCCTCGGTGAAGGTGTAGTTGGCGACCTTGGAGTCGAGGTGGATCACGCCGTAGAGCCGGTCCTTGAACTTGATGGGCACGCACATGACCGAGCGGATGCCGTAGGCCTGGACGCTGTCGCCACGGCTGAAGCGGGTGTCGGACATGGCGTTGGAGGACAGGACGCCGACGCCCTTTCGCATGACGTAGCGGACGATGGTCTGGCTGACGTCGATGGGCTCGTCGCGGTCGCGGTCGCGGCCGTTGCCGTCGTGGGGGCGCGGCGGGGCGGGCAGGCGGTCGCCCATGGGGCCCGCTGTGGCGGCCGGGGCGGCGGGCGTGGCCTGGGCTTCGCGGTGGCGGACCACGGCGGGCGCGGGGATGTCATCGGGCGACTCGGTCAGCAGGATGAAGCCGCGGTCCGCCTGGAAGTACTCGAAGATCACGTCCATGACCTTCTCGAGCAGCTCCTGCTGCTCGGTGACCGACCCGATCAGCGCGGTCAGCTCGTAGATGACGCGGAGCTGGAAGACCGCGGCCTGGGACGGGTCGGGCGAGGCCATGATCATCGACTCGTCGTTGGCCGCGACGGTGTGCTCGACGTTGATGTCGATCTCGCCCTTGCGCGCCAGGCGCAGCGCGGGCCGGGGCGTCGTGCGGTCCTCGCCGTAGACGAACAGCGTCGAGCCGATGCGGATCTGATCGCCGGGCCTCAGCTCCCGCCGGTCACGCACGCGCACGCCGTTGACGTACGTGCCGTTGGACGAGCCCAGGTCGCGGATGAACCACCGGCCCTCGTCCGGGGTCAGCTCGGCGTGCCGACGCGAGATCGTCTGGTCGGTCAGCGGCAGCGACTCGCTGGACCGGCCGATCATCTGCGGCTCGTGGTCCGGCAGGTCGAACCGCCGGCCCTTGTCCGGCCCCTGTAACACGGTCAGCGTCAGCACGGCCGTCGCTCTCCAGTCTCAAGCCTCACGCGCTCTTCATTCACGCGCTTTTCCTCCGCCGCGAGCGGGGCGGCTTGCCAGTCGCGCGCTGGGAGACGTCCAGCAGCATACGAAGCGATGCGTTGACCCGGTCCGAATCCTTGAACACCTTGGCCACGTCCGGCGCCAGCGCGACGATCTGCTCGCTGCGCATCGCGCGTTCGTAGTACTTGCCTCGCTCGCCGTCCTTGAAAAACTCGCGGCCGTAGTCCGGCCGCATCTCATCGTCCGACTCAGGCTGCGTCTTCTTTCGGTTCTGCGCACGCTTCATCGCTCGTCTTCTCGTTGTAGGTCGTCGGCTCGGGCGCCAAGAGGTAGACACAGGGCTCCTGCCCCTGCAACCGCTTGTAATGAGGGTTGGGTACAGACTTCATCTTCGAGAAGTCGTACTCATCCCTCATGTCGGCGTCGTCGGCGTCTTTCTTCCTGGGTCTGGTCATGTTGCGTTCGCTCTCCTCCGCGTCGCCCGCCGGGGGCTCAGCCATCGCCCAGGCGCTGCTTCCACACCGCGAGCTGCTGCTCGAAGCCGCTCACGCCCGCGTTGCCCGCCGTCCGGTACCGCTTGACGACGTTCTCCGGCCCCAGCCAATCATAGACGTCCTCGCCCACCGTCACGCCCTCGGGCACGTGCGGCACCTCCCGCAGGACCGCGTTCATCTCGTCCACGCCGAGCTGGCTCAGCTTGTGCTTGCCGCCGTCCGTGCAGGTCCGCACCAGCGCCCCGACCGCCTGGTGGGCCGTGCGGAACGGCACGCCCCTGGTCACCAGGTACTCGGCCAGCGAGGTCGCGTCGAGGAAGCCGCGATCGAGCCCGTCGCGGATCCGCTGCTCGTTGAACCTCGTTGTCCGCACGATGCCCGCGGCGATCTCCAGGCAGTCGCTGACCGTGTCGTACGCCGCGAACACGTGCCGCTTGTCCTCCTGCAGGTCGCGGTTGTAGCCGATGGTCAGGCCCT
>CAYSIX010000375.1:0-1972 GCA_964431205.1 uncultured Phycisphaeraceae bacterium | reverse complement strand
CTGATCGCCACGCTCTACCGCACCGGCCTGCGCGTCAGCGAGGCGCTCGACCTGCGTCCGCTCGACCTCGATCTGCACCACGCCCTCATCCGCGTCCGTCGCGGCAAGGGCGGCCGATCGCGCGCCGTCGGCATCGACCCCGGCGGCACCGCCGAGCTGCAGCGCTGGCTCAACCTCCGCGACGTGCTTGGCTTCGGCGTGGACGACGCCGTCTTCTGCACCACGACAGGCCGAGCGATCTCCCCCGCCTACGTCCGCCGACCCTGCCCGCGCTCGCCGCACGCGCCGGCCTCGCACGCCGTGTCCACGCCCACGCCCTGCGCCACACCCACGTCGCCGAGCTGCGCTTCGAAGGGATCGACATCGGCCTGATCGCCAGGCAGCTCGGCCACGCCAGCATCGCCACCACCGCCCGCTACCTCGACCACGTTGCGCCGCTGTCGGTCGCCGAGGCGATGCGGAAGCGGGCATGGGCCGGCCACGGCGCCTGATCGCCCCAATCGCTGCTTCGACGGCCATTTACACATTGCCCAGGTGCGCCACGACGTGACATCACTCCGCCGCCGCTGCCGGCGGCCCGCCCTTCCGGCGCAGTCGATCGGATCCCCAATTCTCGCGTTTGCCCGTGGTGCGGACCCGTCCGCCGCGGTATACTGACGAAGCCAGACGGGCCGCTCTCACGTCACGCCCGGACGGCGCCCGCACGGGGACCTCTGACGGGGAGGCGCGACAGATGATCGCTCGATTCCGGATCGCTTCCGCAGCCGCTGTGGTCGCGTGCTCGTGCAGCGCGGTTGCCCACGCGCAATGGACCAGCCTCGCAGGCGTCGGCCAGCCGATCGACGCCGGCGGCACGGAGCTCACCCTCAGCGCGCTCGGCCTGCCCGTGATCAACGACGCCGGCCAGGTCGCCTTCACCGGGACCACCGACACCGGCGACGGCGTCGTCATGCGCTGGGACCCCATGGCCGGCTTCTCGCTGCTGGCCCGCAGCGGCGACGCCGCTCCGGTGCTCACCTCGCTCGGCGGCGGCTTCGACGGCACGCTCACCGGCGTCCTCTCCGACATCCCCGCGCTCAACGACGCCGGCGACGTGGCCTTCCGCGCCTCGCTGTCCACCGGCGCCGGCCTCGACGAAGGCCTGTTCGTTTACCGCGACAACACACTGCACGCCTACGCCCGCTCCGGCCAGGCGGACACGGCGGACCACAACGGCACGCTCGGCTCCTTCGGCAAGCCCGTGCTCGACGGTAGCGGCCACGTCTGGGCCTCGGCGACGTTCCGCGACGCGATCCCGTTCAACCAGGGCAAGGGCGACCCGAGCAGCGCGGTGCTGCGCTTCCATCCCGACGGCGCGTACGACCGTGTGGTCCGCGGCGACCGCGTCGCGCCCGGCGGGTTCGTGGATGGCGACGGGCAGCCGGCGGTCCACCTCGGCGGCGAGTTGTTCACCGTCACCGCCGGGGGTCACCACGTCGTGTTCGGCAAGGACTCGGCCGGCAACACCGCGGCCTACGACGGGCTTGGCGACGACCTTCGCCTCCGCGCCCGCGTGGGCCAGTCGCTGGCCAACGCGCCGGGCACGATCACGGCGCTCGACAGCGCGCTGGCGACGGACACCGGAGCCGTTGTGCTCAGCGGCGAGGTCGGCGGCCGCCGGGCGGTGATGCGCGCTAAGGCAGACGCCACCGGCGTGGATCTGATCGCCGAGGGCTACGACGGTGCCACCGGCCCGGGCGTGTACAGCTCGATCGGGCCCGTCGTCGCCGACCCCACCGGGCGGGCGATCTTTCCCGCCGTGCTGCCCGACGGCCGCACGGCGATCATCCGCGCCGGCGGCGCGGTGCCGGAGGATCATCAGATGTTGGCCGTGGAAGGCAAGACGTTCTTCTCTTACTTTTTTGGTGCGTTCCCTTATCTAGTGTACCCCGCCTAACGGTCTATGACTTATTCAACGCCTTTCGCGCCCGCT
>CAYSIX010000374.1:0-1994 GCA_964431205.1 uncultured Phycisphaeraceae bacterium | reverse complement strand
GCAGCAATAACGGGAGTCTTGTGGGTTGCGGACTGTGACCGGTTACACTCACCCGCGATTCTTGACGAGTTGCAGCGTCCGTAATTGTTCACTCACTCTGACCGCTCTTCGGGGCAGGTCCGATGAAATAATGGGCCGCGAATTCAAGTCTGAAACGCAACACCACCATCAGGTGGGTTGACACCATTGATCGTGCGACACGGACCTTTCCCCGAGCGGGGGAACCTTGCCGCGGTTCCCCCGCACCCCCTCCCTGGCCCCTTCACACCAGGGCCCTGGACAGGTACGCTCCCAGGCCCCGCTCGGCAGCCGCTTTGCGGGGGTTCATCCCACCCTATTCACGCCGGTACCCGAAAAGGGGGTGAGGGCAAGAGTGGCGTGCGATAGGAGGCGGGTCGTGGCGGGTTGGGCCGGGTTGATGCCGACAGGGGCGGGTCGGCAGGGGTCCGAGGCCGTTGGAGAGCCGTCGCAATCGGCAAAATGGTCGCCAATGAGCCCATGCGGGCAGACCGTCTCTGTGGTGTGGGCGTCGGATCGAACGTGGCCGGTGTCAGCGGCCGGCGGGCGAGGCACGAGGGACGGCCTGGATGGCGGCCATCACCTGCGCGAGCACATCACGCAAGGGAAACGCGCTCGACAGGTGCACCCAGATGCGCCGCGTGGTCTGCCGCACCCGCGCGCCGATCTTGATCAGACGCGTGCGGATCGTCTCGATGGAGGCGTGTTCGAAGGCCGTCCCGGCCAGCGTCCCTCGGAACGCGCGCAGGAGGTTGTACGCACACGCGGTGAGCACCAGCCGAAACGCGTTGGCCACGAAGGTCGAGCAACTGAGCCGATCGGCCTTCAGGCCGTTCTTCAACTCGTCAATGAACGTCTCGGCGGTGCCGCGGTCGGCGTAGACCGGCCAGAGGTCGCGCGGATGCCCCTTGAGATTGGTGATGAGGAAGCGGCGATGGGTCCCGTCGGCGTTGACCTCGGCCTTGTAGATGATATGCCGTGTCCGGTCCCACGTCCCGGCCTGGTGGCGGAAGCCGCCGAACCAACGGTGCGGCCGGCCGTCGCGCTCGAAACAGCCGGACAGCCAGGAGAGCGCCCAATCGCTCTGTTCCTGGAAGATCGTGTTGGCGGGGATGCCGAAGAGATAGCCCAGATGCTCGTGCTCGCAGAACTCGTACAGCCGCGGTACGGCAAGGCCGGCATCGGCGCGGAGGATGATCTCGGTACGCGGGAAGGCCTGGCGCAGCCGCCGGATCATCGGCCGGAGCAGTTGCAGCACGCGATGGCTGCCGTGGACGGTGCCGGCCCTGAGGCGCACGCCCAGCAGCATCCCGCTCTGACGCTCGAAGACCAACAGCGGGAAGTACATCCGCTGGTCGTAGAACTGGTTGAACAGCGACAATTGCTGCTGACCGTGGCAGGGATCGTCGGTGGGATCGATGTCGAGGATGAGCCGTTTGAGGCGGCGTTTCCGGTGCCGCTGGATGAACTGCTCGACCAGCAGGCGGTTGATCACGGCGACCTCGCGGGCGGTGACCCAATTCTCGAAGCGCGACAGCGTCGGCTGGCTGGCGAGGGCGTCGTCCAGGCCCCGGTTGGCGAGGGCCTTGAGGATCGGATCGTGCTTGAGGCGGGTGTGGTCGTTGGCGTCCTCGTAGCCGGCGACCATGCCGAACAGGCGCTGGCGGACGAGGGTGAGGAGGTCATGTTCGGTCGTCGCCGGGTCACGCGGGTCACTCAGACGCGCGGCGACGGCGGCCGTCCAGCCGAGGCGACTGTCCAACTCTCGCACGGGCAGCAGCCCCGCGTCGGAACTGATCAGTCCGCCCTTGAAATCGGCGATCACGGTGGTAGAGTCGTGAAACGTAAAGCCGAGTTGCTCGCGACAGTGTGTCATCGAATGGCCTCCTTGCCAGAATGCGGCGATTGCCTGATTGACCGCATTCCATCAGGCTCTGGAGGCCATTTCCATGATTCTTACGGCGAAGAGCGCGAAT
>CAYSIX010000373.1:0-2023 GCA_964431205.1 uncultured Phycisphaeraceae bacterium | reverse complement strand
ACATCTTCCGGTTTACGCAGGCGGGTTCGGAGGTCTCGGCGTTGCTCGGGCGCATGCCCTCGGCGGTGGGCTACCAGCCGACGCTGGGCACCGAGATGGGTGAGCTTCAGGAGCGCATCACCTCGACCGACAAGGGTGCGATCACGTCGATCCAGGCGGTGTACGTCCCGGCCGACGACTACACCGACCCCGCGCCGGCGACGACCTTCGCGCACCTCGACGCGTTCGTCGTGCTGCAGCGCTCGATCGCCGAGAAGGGCATCTACCCCGCCGTGGACCCGCTCGGCTCGACCAGCCGCATCCTCGATCCCTCCGTCGTCGGCGAGGAGCACTACGAGGTCTCCCGCCAGGTGCAGACCATCCTGCAGCGCTACAAGAGCCTGCAGGACATCATCGCGATCCTGGGCGTGGACGAGCTGAGCGAGGAGGACAAGCTGATCGTCAGCCGGGCACGCAAGATCGAGCGGTTCCTCAGTCAGCCCTTCTTCGTCGCCGAGACGTTCACCGGATTCGCCGGCGTGTACACCCCGCTGTCGGAGACGATCGACAGCTTCAAGCGGCTGTGCGCCGGCGAGGTGGATGAGCTGCCCGAGTCGGCGTTCATGTACGTCGGCACGCTGGACGACGCCAAGGCCAAGGCCGAAAAGATGACCAGCGCGGCGTGAGCGTCACGGGTTGCTGCCCGGGTCTTCAGGCAAGGCGGAGATGATCTCGGCCAGCTTCGTGCTTGGGATATGGCCGGCACGTCGTCCAAGTTGAGAAGGGCGAACCCGGAGCATCCAGGCCGGAATGGCCCAGGTCCGCCGGCGAAACCCGGTGCGGGCCATGCCCTGGCGGCTCCATGGCAGTTCGATCGCTTGTCCCGCCTCAATCTGCTCGGGCTTTGCCGAGGCGGTGCAGGCGACCACGTACAGGGGCAGGTCCAAAGCAATGTCTCCGCTGTCGGTCACAACGACAACGTACCGCCCCTTCGGCTTACCACCATGGATGGGGTCCACTTCCTCGAGGTGATAGATTTCACCCGGCCTCACGGGGACGTTATGCCATAGAGAGGGTTACTCGGGTTGGGTTGGATCAGCGTTGTCGTTCAGCCAACCCTGCACCCAGGACTTGTCGCTCGCCTGATGCCGACGCTCGAGTGAATCAGTCGGAGGGCACCGGACGGGGTCCAGCTCCTTCCCATCGATGATCACTTCCAGGCCCATTCGACACTCGTAGATTTGTCCATCCCACTTCGAGCGGGCCTCACTGGACGTCCTGATCCTCGTTCCGGGCATGTGTCGTCTCCTGAACCAGTCTTACATGCAACGGCGCCTGGGTCAAGATTTCTTCCCGGCTCAATAGCTGGACCCAGTACTTCCCCTCTTTGGCAAAAGGAGCGCCACGAAACACAACGCGATTCTCCACGACCCGCAGGCGGTCTGCGGCCGTGATCGGCCCTCCAACATCCACGATGACTTCTCCCGAATCGGCGTGTTCGATCCGAAGATGCAGGTCCACATTGCGACCAACATTCGTCATCTGAAAGAAAACTTCGATCCGCTCACAAACCGCCGGCAGACGGTTCACCGTCAGCTCGTTGAACACGCCTGCAATGATCCACTCCCCCGTCTCCGCGTCGCGGAACACTCTCTCCGCAATGAGCAGGGAGTTGACGGTCGGCGGTTCGGGTCCCGGCCCGCTCATGAGCGATGTCTCCTAGTGAGGCGGTCTGTGTAGCCCCGAGCCCCATGCACCCTCAATCGAAGCGCCTCGACGCCGCGCGACATACCGCCTACGCCTTCGGCGTCGCCGGCGGGCCCAGGACCATGTCGTCCACGGTTTTGCCCGCGGGCACCATCGGGTACACGTGCTCGTGCTTCTCGACCAGGGCCTCGAGCACGGCCGGGCCGTCGTGCGCCAGGAACGCCGCCATCGTCGCCGGCAGGTCCGCCAGCTTCGACACGCGGAAGCCCTTGCAGTGCATCGCCTCGACCAGCTTCACGAAGTCGGGGTTGTGCATCTCGGTGTGGCTGTAGCGCTC
>CAYSIX010000372.1:0-2067 GCA_964431205.1 uncultured Phycisphaeraceae bacterium | reverse complement strand
GCCCAGAACGCTCGATCCTCGATGCCGTCGAGCGGGCGAAGCTCACAGCGGGTCAGGTCGCTGGCCTTGACCTTCAGCAGGGCCTTGTCCAGGACGGTGGTGAGCAGGGCGGGGTCGTCGAGCTGCTCGTCGGCGGCCAACTCGATGCGGAACGTGTCGTCGTCGAGGCGCAGGCACAGGGCCAGGGCGAGGATGCGGTGGTCGCGTCGGGCGACGACGCTGCGGTGGATGCGGACCTGGCGCGGTTGCGCCTCGCTGCCGTGCTGGCGTGCGAAGGCGATGACCTCGGGCAGGTCGCTGATGCGGATCTCGCCGACGTCGGCGTTCATGGCGTGCCTCCCTGTCTCGGGCGGCGGGGCGTTACCGGACCGACCGCGCTGCCCCGCCGTCCGTGGTCTCTATCGGCGGATCAGGTTGTCAGGTTGTGGCCGGGTGGAGTCCGTCGCATCCGATGCTCAAAGCCGTGGGCTGAGTTCCGCGACGCTCCGAATCACGTCCGGCCCTTCGCTGCCGCTCAGGGCTCGGCCTGGTGGCCGTGTCGTGCGGGCTCACGCGACACCGACGGCGGCGGCGTCACGGTCCGAGAGCCACCCGCCGTCGCTGCGCTGCTTCACCGTCCCGTCGCGCTTCCACGATCGCTCGCAGCGCGGCTCGTCCCGCAGGTCGTGCACGACGAGCTCGTCGCCGAGCGCGAATCGGCTGATGGCGCACAGGTCGGCCAGGTCGACGGCGTCGAATCGCTCCAGCTCGTCGCTGCGCGGCACGGTGAGCCCGATGTCGAGCGGGTTGTCGATGTCGCGCTCGGCGCGGGCCTGCTCGACGGCGCGCAGCCACCGCTCGCGCTCGGCCATCACGCGCTCCCACGCCGGGTCGGGCTCGACGGCGGGCGGGTCGGCGAACGTCTCGAGGTGGACGGTCTCGGCGTCGTCGCCGTGCAGCGCCCGCCAGGCCTCGTCGGCCGTGTGCGGCAGGATCGGGGCGAGCAAACGGATCAACCCGGAGGCGATCGCGTGCAGGGCGGTCTGCGTGCGTCGGCGGCGGGAACTGTCGGCCGCGTCGCAGTACAGCCGGTCCTTGACCGCCGTCAGGTACACGGCGCTGAGCGTCTCGTTGCAGAAAGTGAACAGCGCCTCGGTCGCCCGGCGGAAGGCGAAGCGGTCGTATGCCTCGTGCACGGTGCGTACGAGCGTCGCGTATTCGCCCAGTCCCCAGGCCTCAAGGCTCGTCGGCGGCACATCATTCGTTGTGTGTTCGGTCGGATCGAAGTCGTTCAGGTTGCTCAGCAGGAAGCGGACCGTGTTGCGGACCTTGCGGTACTCCTCGCCGGCGAGGCGGAAGAACTCGTGATCGACCTTGATGTCGTTGTCGGTGTTCAGCGAGGCGACCCACCAGCGGCAGACGTCGGCGCCGAACTCCTTGAGCAGGTCCTCGACCTCGAGCGTGTTGCCCAGGCTCTTGGACATCTTGCGCCCGTCCTTGCCGACCATGAACCCGTGGGTGAGCACGGCAGCGAAGGGCGGCTTGCCGAGCACGCCCAGGCACGGCAGCAACGAGAGCTGGAACCAGCCGCGGTGCTGGTCGGAGCCTTCGAGGTACAGGTCGGTGACGGCGGAGTCATCTTCGGGTTTGGCCAAGCCGCGCTGCCGCATGACCGCGTGCCACGACGAGCCCGACTCGAACCACACGTCGAAGATGTCGTGCATCTTCTCCAGCGACCCGACGTCGAGGCCCTCCGGCGCGTCTGGATCCTTCGCCGGATCATAGCCGGCGAGCAGGTGCGCGGCGTCCTGGGTGAACCAGCTGTCGCTGCCCTCGCGTCCGAACACGGCGCCCACCGCGCGCACGCTGGCCGCGGTGAGCAGCACGTTGCCGCGGGCGTCGCGGAAGGCGGGGATCGGTAGCCCCCACGCCCGCTGACGCGAGATGCACCAGTCCGGACGCGACTCGAGCATGCCGGCCATGCGATTGCGCCCCCAGGCGGGAACGAACTCGACCTGCTCGGCTGCGGCCTCCCGGGCCATGGCGCGCAGTGTTCGCTCCTCGCGCCGGGTCGGCCGGTCGACGGCC
>CAYSIX010000371.1:0-2144 GCA_964431205.1 uncultured Phycisphaeraceae bacterium | reverse complement strand
ATCCTCTTCTACCAGGGTCAACTCGATCTCTACCCATGAAAAACCCGGAAGAGCCCGATATGTTAGGATAGAGTTTGGTCGGGGTCAAGCGGGCGGCGGGCTGATCCGGGTGCCCCCCCATCGGTCGGCGCGGGCCGCCCGCCGACGCGCCTTCGGGGAAATAAATGGTTTTTGCCATATGATTCAGTCAAACCCGTGGGTGGAGACGAAGTGGCCGGGCTCGCCGGGGACTTGCTTGAGCGGGGGGCGGTCGAGGAGGCTGGCGCGGCTGATGTAGGTCACGCCGTCGCGGGTCTCTTCGGTGGGGGTGGCGGCGAACTCGTCGCCGCTGGGCGCCTGGCCGTTGGCATCGAACAGGTGGATGGGCGAGGGGACGTCGCCGACGAGCATGATGCGTTGCTTGCGGCCGGCGGGGTCGGGCGTGGGCGCGGCGCTGAGCAGGGCGCGGGTGTAAGGGTGCAGGGGGTTGCGGTAGAGGGTGTCGCGGTCGGCGAGCTCGACGATGCGGCCGAGGTACATCACGGCGACGCGGTCGCAGAAGTGCTCGACGACGGCGAGGTTGTGGGCGATGAACAGGTAGGAGAGGCTGAACTCGTCCTGCAGGTCGTTGAGCAGGTTGAGGATCTGGCTCTGGATCGAGACGTCGAGGGCGGAGACGGGCTCGTCGCAGACGATGAATCGTGGCTCGAGGGCCAGCGCGCGGGCGATGCCGATGCGCTGGCGTTGGCCGCCGGAGAACTCGTGGGGGTATCGCCTGGCGTGGTCGGGGTGCAGGCCGACGCGTTTGAGCAGGGAGGCGACGCGGTCTTCGAGCTCGCTGCCGGTGGCCAGGCGGTGGACCTTGATGGGCTCGCCGATGATGGAGCCGACCATCATGCGGGGGTTGAGCGAGCCGACGGGGTCCTGAAAGATGATCTGCATCTCGCGGCGGAGCTGCTTGAGTCGTTGGCGGTTGGCGGCGAAGACGTTCTCACCGTCGAACAGGACCTGTCCCTCGGTGGCGGGGACGAGTCGGAGGATGGTGCGTCCGACGGTGGACTTGCCGCAGCCGGACTCGCCGACGAGGCCGAGCGTCTCGCCGGGGGCGATCTGGAAGGAGACGCCGTCGACGGCGCGGACGTGACCGACGAGGCGGCGCAGCAGGCCGCGCTTGACGGGGAAGTAGGTCTTGAGGTCGCGCACGTCGAGCAGGGGCTGGGGGGCGTCGGGCTTGGACGTGGCCGGTGGGCTCTGAGTCGCCGTCGCGGTCATGAAGACACTATACCGCAGAAGGGAGGAGGTAGGAGGTGGGAGGTAGGAGGTGGGAGGTAGGAGGCGGAAGAGGGGCGGGTGGCGCGGCGGGCAACGCCCCGCGTGGGTGAGTTTCGGGTTGTGCGTTGCGAGTCGCGAGTTGTGGGCCGGACGTTTAGCGGCGGGGCAACGCCCCGCGCGGTGCGGGCCGAAGATGTTGATCGCGCCACAACGTCACGGGCACGCGTGCTCGCCGACGACCCCGCGCGGGCCGGCCCGGCCGATGCCGCACGCCCACGCGGGTACACCGCCGGCGCGGGCATGTGCCGACCACGGCCGCGCGCTGGCGGTGGCGCGGCGACGCTTCGCCGCTGTGCCGAGCTCAGCCCATGTCGTAGAAGAACTCTTCCTCGACGATCTTGCCATCCTTGACGGTGTAGAGTGCGATTTCCTCGAAGGTCACGCGCTGGTTGGCCCCGGGACCGATCTTCGGGGTGATGTCGTACTGGAAGTAGACGGCGAAGCGGTCGCCGCGGGGGAACGGGCCGCGGGCCTCGGAGCGGTGGACCTCGTGGTTCTCGAGCCACCAGCGGTTCTTGCCACGGATGGCGTCGAGGCCGGTCATCTCCGCGGGCATCTGCTCGTCGCCGCAGACCTCGCGGCTGACGATGTCGGGGCTGTAGAGGGTGTCGATGGCCTCGAGGTGCTTGCCCTGTCGGCAGAGGTCGACGAGCCTGCGGCCGACGTCACGGATGGCGGCGGTCTGTTGCGGTGCGGTTGTGCTCATGGGGTGCTCCTTTCGATGGCGTGAACGCGTTCGGCTGAACGTGCGGGTGGTTGTACCCGAGCCGGCGGCTGCTGTGGCTCTTCCGGGTTTTTCATGGGTAGAGATCGAGTTGACCCTGGTAGAAGAG
>CAYSIX010000370.1:0-2149 GCA_964431205.1 uncultured Phycisphaeraceae bacterium | reverse complement strand
GATCAACGCACGACTGATCGTTATGTTGCATTAAATCTGACGGGGACCACTAGGCGTGCCATTTGAAGCCCAAGTTGGTTCCATTTTCGATTTCGTTGTCGTGAGACCCAGCTAACCGTCGGCTGCAGTTGTTCAGCAGTGCCCGCGATGGCTATTCCTTCGCCAGCTCGATCAGCACGTCCAGGCCGCGGTCGAGCGTGGCGTCGTCGCAGGCGTAGCTGAGCCGGAAGTGCGTGTCCCGCTCGGAGAAGACGTTGCCGGGGATGATCAGCAGGTTGCGCTCGACCGCGCGTTCGACGAACCGCGTGCCGGTGAGCCCGAGCGGCTCGGGCACGCGGGGGAACGCGTAGAACGCGCCGCCGGGCCGGGTCAGCTCGAAGTGCGGCGACAGACGCTCGACCACGCGGTCGCGCTTGCGGCGGTAGGCGGCGACGTGGTCGGAGACGTCCACGTCGCCGGCGATCGCCCCGGCGACCTGCGCCATCGCCGGGGCGCAGACGAACGAGTACTGCTGAAGCTTGGTCATCTGCTCGATGATCGGCGTGGGCCCGACGGCGTAGCCGAGGCGCCAGCCGGTCATGGCGTAGCTCTTGGAGTAGCCGCGCAGCAGCAGGACGTCGGCGCTGCAGGACGCCGGCGAGGGGCATCGCGGCCCGGGCCCGGGCGTCGCGGCGGCGCCGCTCGCCTCGCCGTCGTAACTGAACTGATCGTAGATCTCGTCGCTGACCAGCAGCAGCCCGCGGCGCTGGGCCAGCTCGGCGGCGGCGCGGCAGGTCTCGGCCGTGGCCACCACGCCGGTGGGGTTGCTCGGCGAGTTGAACAGCAGCAGCTTGGCGCGCGGGGTGATGCGCGGCTCGATCCGCTCGGCCGTGAGCTGAAAGTCCGGGTACGTGTCCACGAGCACCGGCGTGCCGCCCGCCAGGCGGACCAGGTGCCGGTACATGACGAAGTACGGGTCGCCGATGAGCACCTCGTCGCCGCCCTGCACGCAGGTCAGCAGCGTCAACAGCAGCCCGCCCGAGACGCCGGAGGTGATCAGCACGCTCGTCGCCGCCGACCCGTCCGCCGCGATGTCCCGGCCCAGCGTGTCGGGAAACTCGGCGCGGATCTGCTCGACCACGCGCTGGCGCAGCTCGGCCGTGCCCTGCGTCTGCGTGTAACGGTTGAACCCGCGCTGGATCGCGTCGATCGCCGCGGCCTTGAGCGGCTCGGGCACGTCGAAGTCCGGCTGCCCGATCGAGAGGTTGATCGGGTCCTTGAGCTTCGCCGCCAGATCGAACACCCGCCGGATGCCCGACGCGTCGATCGCGCGCAGGCGATCCGTGATGAAACGCTGGTGATCCATAAAGGAAAGATTCGGCGACGCCCACACGCCGGCCGCGCGCACCGATCAGCGCCGGCCCAGGCGCCGTCGAGACAACGCGCTCACTTGGCCGCGTCCTCGCCCGCCTCGTCCTTCTTCTTCGACTTGCCGCCCGCCTGCACCTTGCGGTTGCCCACCTTCGGCAGGCCCAGCGGGTCCGTCTTCTGCGGGTCGAACTTGCCGGTCTTCTTGAGGCGCTCGATGCGCTCGGCCCGCGACAGCACGTTGCGGTGCCGGCTCAGGTCCCCGCCGGTCTTCAGGCTCCGATCGATGCTCATGTTCTGCTCGCTTTCATGCGGAAGCGGCGGGCGGGCCCGCCGACTAAACAATACACTTTCGACCCCGCGGCGGGCGGGCCCGCCGGCTAAACAATACACTTTCGACCCCGCGGCGGGCCGGCCCGCCGGCTAAACAATACACTTTCCACCCCGCGGCGGACGGGCCCGCCGGCTTAACGTCCCACATTCAAACACGCCGCCGGCTCCACGTCCGGCTCTCGTCGTCGCCTCACTCGGTCTCCAGCCGGTAATACATGCTGCTCAGGTCGTCGCCCCGCCCGCCGTTGTGGGCCTTCCACGCCCGACCGACCCGCTGCATCGCCTTGAGGAACTCGTCCCGCTCGGCCTTGGTCGCGGCGTCGCCGGAAAACCCCCGCGCCGCGACCACCTCGACGAGCCGGGCATTATCTGTCGGCACGAGCACCGTTTCAACCCCGGACTCGGCCCGCACGAACGCGGCCAGCCGCGGCGCCTCCTCCCGGCTGATCCGCGCCAGCACCAGGTAGTT
>CAYSIX010000369.1:0-2153 GCA_964431205.1 uncultured Phycisphaeraceae bacterium | reverse complement strand
CGGGAAAGGCCCAGACCTCGAGCGTGTCGTCGCCCTCGAAGCGAGTCTTCAGCCGGGCCGCCAGCACGTACGCCTGATCCGGGACCGGTTCACCGAACAGCATCGCCTCGCTGGACGGCATGCCGGCACCGGCGTAGAACCGCTCCCTGCTGTTTATCCCCATGAACAGCGGCGACCGATCGACCGCACGGTCATTGTTCTGTAGCCGCAGCACCGCGTAGTCCGACGCCCCGCCGACGCCGGATCGTTCGATCCGCACCCGAATGAACCAGACATCGTCCAGCTCGAAGTCGATCCGTGGGATGGTGGCGCGCGACGCCAGGCCCTGGCCGGTCAATGCGCCGTCGCGCATGACGAGGCCCTCGCCCTGCCACACCTCGGCCCACCCGTTCACCTCTCGCGCCCCTTGTCGAGAGACGGGGCCATCCTCGTACGAGAACGTGTCGTAGACCGCGACCTGTCCCGCCGCCGCGCCAGTCGAACTCGTGACAATCGCGATCCATGCCCATCGCATACGCCAGTCCATCAGTGCCTCCTCTTCATCACAGCGACGCGCCGTTCGAACCAACCGGCACGCCGCTCGCCACCGGCAGCAGGGGGTCGTCGATCAGCTTCATCTGATCGATCAGTCGCCCGTTAAGCTCGGACCGCACCGCGGCCACTTCCGCATCATCGCACGCGATCAGGTTTGTGTACTCCTGCGGATCGACCCTGAGGTGGTACAGCTCGTCCCGCCCAAGCCGACTGAGGTCACGTATCAGCTTCCACTGCGGGGTGCGAACCGCACGGAGCGCCTCGTGCTGCGCGAAGAGCTCGTCGTGTTCATCGTCGCGGTGGCCCTGCAGGATCGGCAGGTAGTCGCGGCCGCGCAGGGTCGCGTCGGTCGGCCGCGGCAGGCCGGTCATCGCGAGCAACGTAGGGAACCAGTCCAGGTGCGTGAAGGTCTCGGTGGTCTCGACGCCGGCCGGCACGCCCATGGGCCATCGGATGATCACCGGGACTCGGATCGACTCATCAAACAGATTGTGGCGGACCAGCAGCGGGCGATCTCGCATCAGATCGGTGTACACGCGGCTTGGATCGCGACGATCGGTCGTCATCCACCACCCGTTGCCCTTGTGCCACAGGCCGTGGTGCCCGAGCATGTAGCCGTGGTCCGACGTGTAGATCACGATCGTGTTCTCAGTCAGCTCAAGCTCATCGAGACGTCGCATGATCCGACCGACGTTACGGTCGTTGCTGTGCACACTTGCATGATACTCGCGCATCATGCGTGTCACGCGCGAGACGTCGAGGTTCACGCCCTCCCCCGCGTCGGGCAAAGTGACGTCACAGTGCTCCCATGGCTCCACGTCCTCCGGCTTCAATGGCAACCATGTCCGATCGTTGTAGGGCACCTGCACGTCGTCAGGAACGCCTTGGTTGGCGTGCGGCGCCCAGAAGTGCAGCGAAATCAGAAAGGGACTTTCCTTGAACTCCTCGACGCGACAGATCGCGAGGTCGGCGAGAACGTCGGACGTAAACTGTCCGTGGAATGTCATCCATCGCCCGTCTATAAGCAGGGTCGGGTCGCGCGAGGTTGTGCCGCCAACCGGGTAACCGGCGAACCACTCATATCCCTTTCCGGTCGGCAGGTATCGTTCGTCCGCGTCACCGACGTGCCACTTGCCGATGAACGCGGTCTGGTAGCCGGCGTCGCGAAGGACCTGCGGCCATGTCAAAAACAGCGGCTCGATACCCGTCGCACCGGGGCCCAGCACATCATTGATGCCGACTTCGGTCCCGTAACGACTGGTCAAGACGGACGCGCGCGAGGGACTGCACACGGCGGCGACGGCGAAGCCGTTTCGAACCAGCGCGCCGCCTTGGGCGAGCCGGTCCAGCTCGGGGGTGCGGGCGTTCGCGTGCCCGGCGGCGCTGAGCGTCCACGCCGCCTGATCGTCCGCCATGATAAAGATGACGTTCGGCCTCGCGCGGGCGCGATCGTGCTCCGGCTGTGGGCGGGCCATGACACGCCCGAGCGATGTCGATGAGTTGGACGCTTCGCAAGGGTGCATTCGTCGGGCCGCGAAGGTGTGACGATCGAGCCGAGCGACGGGCACGACCCGCCGCAAAGACCTCGCGGGAAGCGCGGCGACCGCGGTTAGGCCGTC
>CAYSIX010000368.1:0-2175 GCA_964431205.1 uncultured Phycisphaeraceae bacterium | reverse complement strand
AGATTCAAACTGTGTTTCTGAGATTGCATGTACAGACGGGACATGTAATTACGCATTAGATGCCTACTGCAACGGGGGGACCTGGCAGTATTTCAACCTATCTCGGGCAACACAGAAGAACGCATATTGCTCCAACTGCGGCGGCGACATTGAGTGTAATCTATGTGATGAATATTCTTCTTCACAATATTGCAACTACACTTCAGATGCTATCTGTGAACAGGATTCCGGCCAGATGACGTATTATAATGTGTTGGATGATGTTCAGATATCACAGTATTGTGAGCAGTGTTCGCTAGATGTTGACTGCGCTGACACATGTTATGGAAGCGGACTTTTATGCTGCAATCCTCAAGATTATGTATCTGTTTCGGGTTCTACTCCTGAGATGGATACTACCTGTCCTTCTGGTTATGGCTGCTATGCAGAGTGCCTGCTGGACTGCCAGTATAGGTGTAGCTACGATTACCAGTGTGAAGCATATTATGGAACATTGGTTTCAGGAACAGACCACGAGCCTTGCTGTAGCAACAACTGTGGCGCAATTCCTATCTGTGTCTTTGAGCCAGATGACAGCATTTTTTCAAGTTCTGATCCTGATTTAAGATTATTTTATCATTTTGATATGAATGAAGAGCTTTTTGAGGGAGATTATGTCCGAGACTTTTCAGGAAATGCAAACACAGGATATCTTGTCGGTTCGCCAGGCACACCAGCAAGCACGTATGGAACTTATTACAATTTTGCTAATAACGATTATATCAGGGTTTACAATTCAGAAACATTGATGATCGAAGATGAGATAACCGTGGCTGCATGGGGTTTTCCTGCCGGCACCGTGGTTTTGAAAAATAATAGTTTCGAACTTTATGCTAATGGCGGCGGGTTTGCATCGGCAAGATTCGGCAATGGTACTGACTGGACAACGACAGTCGAAAGCACCGCGACTTTTGATGTATCGGGAAGCCTAGTCATGGCAAGTTTTTCCAGGACAGAAGGGTGGGTTAAGATTTATCTAGATGGTCAAAGGGTTGCATTTTATACAGACAATAATATTGATATGGGCACCAATAATGATGACCTCTTCATATCCGCTGTGGGCTCTTCGGGCGGTGTGGATGAGGTTGCAATATTTTCTAGGGCATTTGATGATGCCGAGGCGCTTGAGTATTATATTGAATCAAATTCCACATATGAATTCGAAAAAGACAGAAGAGATATGATAGAGAGCTGCCAATGTAGCGGAAAAGTGTTGGAGTACGATACAGATATTTTAGCCTCTTATCACTTCGACAATATAGAAAGGCTTAATGAAAGAGACAATTATGTTTTGGATTATTCTGGAAACGACAACGATCTTATCTGTTTAAGCCCGGCGTGTCCCGGGTTTTCAAGGGGTCTCGGAAAATTTTCGACAGGAGCATTTAACTTTGATGGCAGCGATGACCAGTTCAGCCGGGGAGATAGTCTTTCAGGGGCAGTAACAGCAGAGGTCTGGTTTAAGATCACATCATTAAACGACCAGGAGATCTTGCGTTATGGTGACACAACAATAGAGATATCAGCAAGAAAGATAGTTGCAGGAAATTTTGAGAGTAAGGAAGAGATATCTGCAAATACATGGTATCACGTGGTTGCGATAAACACAGTCGATCCTGGAGATAAGCTCTATGTAAACGGAAAGCTTCAGGAACAGGGAACAATAGGTGGTCTTACCGGAAATGTAAGGGTCGGTTACGGATTCACAGGTATTGTTGACGAGTTGACATTTTACACAAGAGAGCTTTCATATGATGATATAGCAAACCATTATCATTCTCGCTTCCAGAGGATACCTACAACAGGATTTTCGTGCTGTCCGGAAGGGGTCGTAAACGGCAGCTGCAGTGGAAGAGGAGACATATTTGGTTATGTATTGAATAAGACCGGCCATGGCGTTGGCAATGCGCGTGTTGAGATTATAAATTATCCTGAAAATAAGGTTGTTTATACGAACCAAGACGGTTTTTATAGGATGAACGGAGTGATTGAGAAGACAATAGCCAACAATTTCAGGAAAGTGGGCAGTATAGATAACACGACAGCACACCTTGGCGGTGCAACAGAAGTAATAGTCCAGGGCAGTTATGCGTTTGTGGCTGCACAGGCGGATGGGTATTTATCAATAATAGATAT
>CAYSIX010000367.1:0-2186 GCA_964431205.1 uncultured Phycisphaeraceae bacterium | reverse complement strand
TCTTCGACTTCACCTCCGACACCTCCACCGCCCTGGCCGACCTCCAGATCGGCGGGTGATCCCCCCCGAACCGCGACGTCAGGCGGACCGCCCCCGCGCGATCGGTTTGACCGGATCACCGGATCCGCGGGATTAACGGGAGGGACCGGATCCGGTATGCTCCGATCGCCGTTGTTCATCATGCACAACGTGAAAATTCACAACTTTGGCGTTAGGATGGCCGAAACTATACTCGGTCAATGCTTTTCACGGGAGGTGCCGTATGGAAGGCGCGACGACGGCTGCTTGTCCCCACTGCGGGGCGGAATCCGGGGTGGGCGCGGCCTTCTGTCAGCAGTGCGGCAAGGCACTGCCGGGCGCGGGTAGGGCCGAACCACGCGTGATCGCACCGGACGCGGTGGCATTCACCGACGCGGGCCGTCAACTCCAATGCGAAGAACTGCGGCAGAAGGCGCGCAGGGCCGCGGTCGTATTGCTTGCGGTCGCGATCATCCAGACCTTGGTCGGCGTGGCCGTGCTGGCTCTTATGTATTCGACCACATCGCACGACCCAGCCGTTCAGCTTCAGCCGGTCCTGCCTGTCGTGCTGTTCGGGTTAGCGGCGTTTTTCTACGGCCTGTGGTTTTGGGCACGGACTCACCCACTGCCCGCGGCCATCGTTGGCCTGGTCACTTATGTATCGATCATCGTGGCCGGCGGTGTCAACGACCCGAGCACGCTGCTCCGCGGCTGGATCGTCAAGCTCATCATCGTCGTGGCGTTCGCCAAAGCGATACAGCTCGGCCTGAAACACCGGGCTCTGATCGACCGGATGACCGCGTCGGCGGCATAGACGGGAGAGTCCGTGGTGGACGACGCGGCCGTGCGAGAGCAGGCTCAGGCATCCGCGGGGGCATTTACGCCGGCCCCGCGGTTTTGTAGTCGCTGCGGAAGCCCGCTCGGGGAGGGGGGCGCGTGCCCGGCTTGTGTCGCGGGGGCCCACACCGCAAGCCCATCACTCGCCGAGCCGACCCAGCCGGGGATAGGTTCGGCGATCGCGCTCTACCTCATCTACCTCAGCACCCTGACGCTGTGGCTGCTCGATCCCGAGGAGTTCTGGCCGATCTTGGTGATCTCGGCCGTGGACGCCGCGGTGGTTCTGGGCTGGTCCCTGGCGCACGCGCGGGACATCTGGCCTTTGCTCGTGGCGCCCCGGGGCCTTCGGTGGTACATCGGCCCCATGGCGCTCGCGGTGGCCACGTTCGTATTCGCGACCGTCTCGCTCGAACTTATTACGGCGATACCCGGCGCCTACGAATACCTTCTCGTTCCGATGACGCTCGACGCCGGCTATGGCTGGACCGGGGTCGTGTTGCTCTATTGTGTCCATCCGGCAGTCATCGAGGAATTGGCGTTCCGCGGCGTGATCCTCGCCGTGCTGATGCGCGTGTTGTCCGCGCGCGAGGCGGTGATCGCCTCGGCGCTGCTCTTCATGGTGATCCACCTCACGGTACTGGGATTTGTTCACCTATTCGTGCTCGGCGTATTACTGGGATGGCTGCGCGTGCGCAGCGGATCGCTGGTACCATGCATGCTCCTGCACTTCGTGCACAACCTGTTGTGCGTGCTGACCGAACCATACTTGAGGTAAGACATGATCGTCGAACACGCTTTCATCACGACGATGGAACAGGACGAGGCGCTGTCGGCTGCGTGGTCCGTGCTGGAGGCGCTGCACTTCCGTCGCGACGATGGTCCGGCCGGCACGCTAGTGGCGCGCCGGGGTAAGCGCAAACCCAACGCCCGTCGAGTCTTGCATTCACCGCAGACCGTCCGAGTCGAATACGATCGCGGGCGAGTCACCGTCGCCGCGAGCATCCTCGAGTACCGCAAGGTGAAATCGGACCATCGATGGCTGATGCTGGAGATCCTTGACGCGCTGCAGACGCGCCTTGCTCACGACCGCACTGGTTCTGTCCGCACCGCCGGCGTCGCGGACGTCGAAGCCGCGATCGCACGAAGTGACCGCAGGCGCGTCCGACGGTTGTGGCTGCTCATCGCGGCCCTGATCGGGCTCGTCGTGTTGATATTCATACTAATGTTCCCCGCCATCGTGGTCAGTAGCGTCTAAACCTTCGAGCGCCACCTTTGACCGGAACCGAACTAATACCTAACAGTATTGGTCCTTCCGGGTTTCTCATGGGTGG
>CAYSIX010000366.1:0-2207 GCA_964431205.1 uncultured Phycisphaeraceae bacterium | reverse complement strand
GAACCCTTCCTTGGAGCCGATCGTGGCGATCACCTCGGTGGCGGGGTCGAGCTCGACGCCCCACTTGCGGCGGTACTTCATCGCCAGCTCCCGCCGCAGGTTGAACACGCCCGGAGCGCGCGAGTATCGGCTGTTGCGCGGGTCGAGCACCGCCTCGCGCAGCTTCTCGACCACCTCGGCCGGCGGCGCGTCCGAGGGGTTGCCCATGCCCAGGTCGATCAGGTCCGCCCCCGCCTGGCGGCGCTCGGCGATGAGCTGATTCAGCCGGCCCAGCACGTACGGCGGCAGGCGGTCGATCCGTGTCGCGGGTTGAATGTGCATCGGCTTCGTTCCGGCACCACACGCCGTCACCGTCGGCTAGCGCGTCAGCTCGGGCGCGGCGATCTGCTGCAACTGACGCCGCCACGACTCGCTCAACCCCGGGTTCAGCGTCACCACGTTGGCCCGCGTCAACAGCTCCCGGGCGAGCTGCTGCATGCGCAGCCCTTCGCCCTGCCGCTGCACCCGCTCGGCCAACTCCTGCTCTACATCGGCCATCGCCACGCGGCGCGGCTCGATTTTCTGCTCCAGCTTCAGGATCGCGAAGCCCTGGTCCAGGCTGATGATGTCGCTGACCTGACCCGGCTCGAGCGACTCGAGCGCCTGGCGCACGGCCGCCGGATAGGTCGCGTCCACGGGGCTGATGTCCGGCAGGAGTCCGCCCTGGACGGCGCTGGCGTCGGTCGAGTGCAGGGCGGCCAGCTCACCGAAACGCGAGGGCTGTTCGATCGCCCGGGCGCGCAGCCGGTTCGCTTCGACCACGCTGGGCACGACGATCAGGCGGGCGCGATACCGCTCGCCGTAGCGTTCGCGGTACGCCTGGTTCAGCGCGGCACGGGTGACGGTAACCTCGTCGCGCACGAGCTTGCGCAGGCCGGCGTTGCGGCGCAGCAGCGCGTCGAACCGTCGCTCGCCCAGGCCGCGGCGCTCACGCAGGCGTCGCAGCAGCAGCGCCGCCTCGTCTGGGTCGTCCGAGAGCGTGGCCAGAAGCGCGTTGCGTTCCTGTTCGAGGTCGTCGGCGGTCACGGTCAGGCCGCGACGCTCCAGCCGCCGCTCGATCAGGCGGTCCAGGACGGTCTCGGCCAACACCTCGCCCCCGGCGGTCTCGATGAGCGAAGCCATCAGCTCGCGGGCATCGATGGCCTGCCCGTTGATGTACGCGAGCGGTTGGACTTGGTCTGTGGAGCCGCCGTCGCGCGTGGCGGGCGTCGAGGTGGTGGTGGCGTCGTCCGCCCCATGGCCCGAGCCGGTCTCCGATACGGGCGCGGGCCCGCTCGAGCAGCCCACGCCCACCGCGGTGAGCAGCATCGTCACGGCGGCCCAGACAGCGCTCCAGCTTGCCGGCTTCCACTGCATGTTCCAACGCTAAACTTGCCGCCCCCGCCTGTCAACGACGGGCGCGGCGGCTACGATGGCGTTTGAAGGAGCCTTGACATGCCCCGGCGGATCTACATGGACAACGCGGCGACGAGCTTTCCCAAGCCCCCCGCCGTGCTCGAAGCGATGACGCGGTACGCCACCGAGCTGGGCGCCAGCCCCGGCCGTGGCGCTTACGCCGAGGCCCGCGAGGCCGGCACGCTCATGCACCGCTGCCGCCAACGCCTCTGCGAGCTGTTTCACGGCGAGGACCCCAACCACGTCGTCTTCACGCTCAACACCTCCGACGCCCTGAACCTGGCGATCCGCGGCCTGCTGCGCTCCGACGCCTCCGGCCGCTCGCGCCAGCACGTCATCACGACCTGGCTCGACCACAACTCGGTCCTGCGCCCGTTCAACACGCTCGTGGACGTGCTCGGCGTCGAGCAGACACGCGTGCGCTGCGACCCGCAGACCGGGCTCGTCGATCCGCAGGACATTCGTCGAGCGATTCGGCCGCACACGGCGCTGATCGCGGTGGTTCACGGCTCAAACGTCACGGGCACGCTGCAGCCGATCGCCGAGATCGGCCGCCTCGCCCGCGAGCACGACGTCCCCTTGCTCGTCGACGCCGCCCAGACGCTCGGCCACTACCCGATCGACGTGCAACGCGACCACATCGACCTGCTCGCGTTCCCCGGCCACAAGGGTCTGCTCGGCCCGCTGGGCACCGGCGGGCTCTACATCCGCCCCGGCATCGAGCAACGCATGCGCACCGTCCGCGAGGGCGGCACCGGCTCGATCAGCGATCG
>CAYSIX010000365.1:0-2208 GCA_964431205.1 uncultured Phycisphaeraceae bacterium | reverse complement strand
CAGTGGCTGGTCGAGCACGCCGGGCACACCGACGCCGGCGCCATCGCCGCCGACCGCGTCGCCGAGTACGAGGCCGACGAGACGATCATGGCCGCGATGAAGGCCGCCGAGGCCGACGCCAAAGCCCGGTCGCTTCTGACCCTGGCGCGCAACTACGAGGCCGCCGGCCGACACGACCTGGCCAAAGACCTCTACGCCCGCATCCTCGACGAGCACCCCGCCGCCACCGACTGCTGCGGCGAGGCCGAGGCGGCCCTGGCGCGGCTGGATTAGGCCCGGGCTCGCGAGCTCGACGGCTCTTCGCACTTCGGTTTTGACAGGATCACGGGATCGGCCGGATCGATCCGCCGAACCCACATTCGCGACTGAGTCGCGGGACTCGATGTGCGGCGTTGATGCTCGACCCGACGCCTGCCGATACGTACAATGACGCAGACGCGATACGTAAGGGAACCTGGACATGCCCAAGCTGACCCTCAGCGCGGACAAGGACGTGATTGACGATGCCAAGCGGATCGCCCGGCAGCGCGGCACCAGCGTCTCGGCCCTATTCAGCCAGTTCATCCGCTCGATGGCCGAGCCCGTGAACGGCAAGCCGGAGCGGCCCGGTCCACTGACACGGCAGGCGATCGGCCTGGTGTCACTGCCCGACGACAAGAGCGATCAGCAGCTGATCGAGCAAGCCGTGATCGAAAGGCACGGGCGGTGAGCCGTCGGCCTCTGATCGACATCAACGTTCTGCTTGACGTGCTGGCGCGGCGCGAACCGTTTGTGGCCGACGCGCTCGGCGTCTGGACAGCCGCCGAATCAGGCCGAATCCAAGCAATGGTTTGCGCAGACAGTTTCACCACGATTCACTATCTCGTGCGGCGCGCGTCGAGCCACCAGAAGGCCATGCGCGCCATGCGGCTGATCCGCGAGGTTTTCGATGTGGCCGCGGTCGACGACGGTGTGATTGAAAGGGCGATCGAGTCGCCGTTGGGCGACTTCGAGGACGCGGTCCAGTACGAGAGCGCGATCTGGGCACGTGCGGACTGCATCGTCACGCGGGATGTGGATGACTTCCGAACGGCGAAGCTGCCTGTTCTGACGCCCGCGGGATTCTGCGCAGCCTTGCACGAAAGCTGACCCCAGCACCTGCCGCGATGATCCGGCCGGATGCTCTGCTTGTTGTCGGGCGAACTCGGCCGCGACGCGCGGCGGCGCGTTCGTGCGCGCGCTGTGGTTGGCTTGAGGCTCACCTTTCAGGGGCTTGCGAGAGAACCCGGACAGTCGCTCGTACGTCGCTCCGGCCCGACTTGAGGGATCGGTGGACGCCGTGTGCGCACCGGGGCGACCGGACGGCCAAGGGTGAAGGCGTGAGCAGTTCAACGTGCAAGGCGCAAAGTGCAAGGATCAAGGTTGCAAAGCCGGAAATGGCAGACAACGGCGTCACGAACTCGAACACTCGACCGCTTGGCCGCTCGGCTACGGGCTCACCGGCCACTTATCCCCAACTGGTCTGGTTTGGACGAGCGCGCCCCGCAAAGCGGACCAGTTTCCCGACCAGTTCGAGACCAGTTTGCCGACCAGCCGGGTGCGGATCCGGCGAAGGCGGCTCGCTGCGTTCGCCGCCATCGCTCGGCGTCGAACAGCGGTGCGGGGCCGAACCTCACGGCTACCCCCCCGCGCAGGGGCGTTGGGCCGCCGGCGGCGGGAGCCACCGGTTCCCGCGGCGGGGTTTCGGCTACAATCGCGCGTTTTCGACGCCCGATGGAACTCCACGATGACCACCACGACCACGAACGCGAAGCTGAACAAGTACTCCAGCCGGATCACCCAGCCCAAGGCCCAGGGCGCCTCGCAGGCGATGCTCTACGGCGCCGGGCTGAGCGACGAGGACATGAACAAGGCCCAGGTGGGCATCTGCGCCAACTGGTTCGAGGGCAACACGTGCAACATGCACCTGCTGGACCTGGCCGGTCACGTGAAGCGCGGCGTGACGGGGGCGGGCCTGGTGGGGCTGCGGTTCAACACGATCGGCGTCTCGGACGGGATCTCGATGGGCACCGAGGGGATGAGCTACTCGCTGCAGTCGCGGGACCTGATCGCCGACTCGATCGAGACGGTCATGGCGGCGCAGTGGTACGACGCGCTGATCGCCCTGCCCGGCTGCGACAAGAACATGCCCGGGTGCGTGATCGCGATGGGCCGGCTGAACCGCCCGTC
>CAYSIX010000364.1:0-2275 GCA_964431205.1 uncultured Phycisphaeraceae bacterium | reverse complement strand
CCGCTTTTTCTTTGCCGCCGGCCCCCCATTCGCTGCGGGGGCCGGCCACGGCGGCCGACCATGGAACCGGCCAGACGTGCCGGACCGCCGAAGCCCGTTCGCGTACGTTTGTCGTGCTTGGTCTTCCGACGCGGAACGCCCCGCTGGTGACGGTGCATCTTCTCGGGTTCTTTGGCATCGACAACCTGGCGGCGGCTCGCGGGCGGGCGTCCCGTCAGCGGATCGCGTGGGTCAGGGCGATCAGGGCGTAGGCGGTGACGAGGTTGGGGTCATCCTCCATCCAGCGGTCGGCCTGATTGACCCACGACCCGTCGTCGCGTTGCGTGGAGGCGAGTTTGGCGATCAGGTCGTTGGCCCAGTCGCGGCGCTGGCCGTCGGCGGTCTCGATCGTCGTGCTGCCCCAGGCGTCGAGGGCGCGGGCGAAGGTCATGTAGTAGTAGTACAGGCCCTGGTGCTTCATCGGCTCAGGCATGCCGGGGTTGCGGTCGAGGGTGTAGTGCTCGCGGATCCAGTTGTAGGCAGCGGTGACGCGGGGGTCGTCGCGACGGAGGTTGGCGTAGAGGTAGCTCTTGAACCCGGCGTAGGTCATCGAGCCGTAGGTCCGCAGCCCGCTGACGGGCCGGTCGGCCTTGCCCTCGTCGATCATCTCGGGGCTGGCCTTGGACTCGGGCACGCCGATGCGGTCCTTGTTGATGCTGGTGGCGTAGATGAACCCGCCGTCGTGGACGATCTGATCGGCGAACAGGTCGTTGGAGGCGATGCCCTGGCAGCGCTGGATGAAGACGAGGGCGCGCCGGAAGGCGGGGCCTTCGCAATCGACGCCGGAGTCGTAGAGACCCTGAAGCATGATCTGGGTGTTGGACAGGTCGGGGCGGCCGTGCTTGCCGTAGCCGGCGCCGCCGTAGAAGGGGTGGGACTCGTCGACGGGCGTGCCCGCGGGATCGGGCTGGTCGTGCCACTGGATCCCGCGGAGGAAGTCCTGGGCGTTGGCGATGGCGCGGGCGACGTCGGGTCGGTGATTGACGCGGGAGAGGGCGGAGAGGCAGATGGCGGTGTTGTAGTTGGCGAGGATGCCGCTGTGGATCGAGCCGTCGTCGTTGACCTGGGTGAGGATGTAGTCGAGGGCTCGGTCGACGGCGGGGTCGTCGGCGGAGATGTCGGGCCGGTCGAGCATGACGGTGATGGCCATGGCGGTGATCGCGGGACCGGGCTGGGGAGACCAGCTGCCGTCGTCGTTCTGGGTGGAGCGGAGATAGGCGATGCCGCGTTCGATGGCGTCGTTGGCCTGTTGCCAGTGGGCGTCGTCGAGGGCATGGGCGCGCGGAGCGACGGCCGCGGTGGTGAGCAGGGCGACGAGGGTGAGCGTCAGTGTGGTGGCGCGAGCGTTGGCGGTGGTGGTGAAGCCGGTGCGAGCGAGGTCGTGGCGATGCATGGTGGAGGTTCTCCCGGTTTTCGGGCGATTATAGCGCGGCGCCGCGGCGGGTCATCCCCGCGCGTGACGGATCGCCGGTAACGTACGGGCCGGAACGGGCCGGCATCGAAAATGCGCAAGCGGGAAGCACGATGAAGCGGGTGATCTCGGTCGGGTTGAGGCTGGGCGTGGCGCTGCTGGGGGTGGCGTACATCGTCTGGACGCTGACGTGGGCCGACCGTGTGATCCTGCCGGCGGGGTACGAGGTGTCGGAAGGTCGTGTGCTAACCGAGCCGGCGTCGCTGCGGGTGCTCAGCGAGGACGCGAGGCGGTGGCGGCTGGAGGGCGGGGCGCTGGGTTTGGCCGAGCCGGTGGTGGTGGCGAAGGCGGAGGCGCAGCGGGAGGCGGGGCCGGAGACGGTCGTGCCGGCCGGCCCACGGTTTCAGCCGGGGATCGTGACGACGCTGAGCGAGGCGCGGCTGGGGCTGCTGGTGCTGACGTTCGCGCTGGTGGCGGGAGCGTTCCCGATGCAGGCGCTGCGGTGGTGGGTGCTGATGCGGTGTCAGGGGATGGCGGTGACGTACCGCAAGGCGTTGCGTCTGATGATGGTGGGGCTGTTTTTCAACATGTGCATGCCGGGGATGACCGGCGGGGACGTGGTCAAGGCGTATTACGCGGCCAAGGGCAGCGGGCGTCGGGGGATCGCGGTGATGAGCATCGTGCTGGACCGCGCGACGGGCCTGGTGGGGCTGGTGCTGCTGGCGGCGCTGGCGGGGCTGCTGCTGTGGTCGGATCCGCTTGCGCGGCGGGTGACGCTGATCGGCTGGGGGGTGCTGATTGCGCTGGGGCTGGGGGCGTGGCTGT
>CAYSIX010000363.1:0-2278 GCA_964431205.1 uncultured Phycisphaeraceae bacterium | reverse complement strand
CCACGCGGCCGAGCGAGGCGTGGCTGGCGGCCAACGCCGACGAGGAGCAGCGCCGGCGGATGAAGGCGCTGGGACACTGAGGTGTCGTTCGCGCAGACGGGACAAGCTTCACCCCGCCGAGGGCGCCTCGACCTCGCGCCTGATGAGATAGTCCCTCTCGATACAACGCGTCGAATCGGCAATCTCACAGGCTATAGGAGTGGCAGTGCGAGCGACCCCCGGCCCGTCGTCCAACGGTTGAACACCGCCATCCCCTTCTGCGAGACAGAGGGAGAACCGCTTGGTTCACAGCACGTGCGGTCCGCCAAAAAGGTCCACTTCCGCCTTCGCATCGCCTCGGCGATCGACAGCGGGGCGACGTGGTCGAGGTAGCGGCCGGTGGTGGCGATGCTGGCGTGGCCGAGCTGCCTCGCGATCAGGCCGATATCGGTTCGCTCGAATCACGGCCACCGGACCTACTGTGTCGCGTGGTGTCGAGGCTGCGGTTCCTCCTGGCGCGGATGCGTCTCAGCGGGGAGCCCGCGGGCGGTCGAGCGCGCGTTATTCGTGGTTTTTTCAATGTCGCTGTCGCTATGAAGATGCTGCAGAACCAGGCAGAACTCGCGGGGTTTCTGGGGATTCGCAAGCGGTCCCTGCAGCGACTCCTGGCCCGCGCCGACTGGCCGGTCGGCAAGCACGCGCCGTGGTCGGCCAACGACGCCCGTGAGGCCCGGCGCTGGCGGCGTGAGGCGCTTCAGAACCCCAACAGCCGCGGGCGTGATTCCACTGACGTGGAACTGGACACGGCCTTGGATCGCGAGCTGATGGAGGCCCGGGTGGACCTGGCCAGGGCCCGCGGCGACAAGCTGCGGGCCGAGAACGAGAAGCTGCGCGAGCAGTACATGCCGTGGGAGCAGGTGGACGGCATGCTCGGCGGACTGGCGTTCGTGTTCCTGCGGATCCTCGACGAGATCGAGGCCACGTGGCCGGGGCGGTTCGGCATCGATCGGGCCGAGGTGGGGCGGCTGGTGGCCAGCTACCGCCGCCGGGTCATCGACCAGGCCGAGCTGGAGTTGCGGCGCCTGTCCGACGCGCGGGACGAGACGCTGCGAGCAGGCCGAGCCCGGCGATGAGGGCGAGCGTGGCCGGCTCGGGGACGGCGGGGCTGCCGCTCCACATGGTGCCGAAGTTGGTCTGCCAGATGCCCAAGTCAAACGCGTCTACGTCGCGATCGCCGTCGGCGTCGCCGCGGTACTTGGTCGCGCCGGACAGGGTGCCGAAGTTGGTCTGCCAGATACCGAGGTCGAACGCGTCGACATCCCCGTCGCCGTCGAAGTCGCCGGGCACAGGATCCTTGAGACGGACGACGAGGGTGACCTTGTGGGAGGAAACCTCGAGATCGAGCTTCCATCTCGGGTCGAGCTCGGGGCCGGTTTGCGTCCTGTAACCGAACCCCGTGGGAAAATTGAGAATTCCACCTTCACTCGTGATCAGATCGACGCGGTCGCCGAGTTTGGGAGTGAAGAAGAACGCACGGAGGTCGAGTCCGTTCTGAATCGAGACGGTCCCTGTGACATGCAATTGGCTTGTGGTGTCAAGGGTCGGTCCGAGGTGGAATTGAAGCGGACCGCAGCAACTCCCTTCCCTCAGATCTCCCTCGAGGCGTAGTCCATCGGGATAGACAAACATCCCCCCATCGTCATACGTAAGATCTCCCCTTATGACACCGCGGGCCGATAGAAAACCCCACACGTACACACCGTTCTCAGAGGTGATGTCGGCTCCTGGCGGCATGATCAAGGTTCCGTGCTCGAGGTCCGAGCCAATGGAAAGATATTCAAACGTGAGTGGTCGGTCCGGCGCGATGATCCTGCGTCCATCGACGATGTATGCTTCGTCGCCCGGGCGAGGTATCAGGCCAAATGCCCAGTTGCGTGGATCGTTCCAGTCATTCGTAACGTTCCCGGTCATGGTGTTGTAGCGGGCGTATGGCTGCCACATCCCTAAGCCTCTCCCAAACGAATCCACATCCCGATTGAGTGAACGACGCGAAGGATCTGAAGGGAAGATGTACGCCGCTAATTCTTGAGACGATGGTGTGAACTCGTACATCAGTTCTGTATCGATGCCGTCCGTGACGTACAAATAGGTCTTTCCATCATTGTCGTCCGATGTGGCTGCAAATGCGAAGAGACTGCCATGCCCATCGATCAGCGGAGGATGATCTTGTTCTATCTTCGGGGTACCTAGTGGTCCCCGTCAGATTTAATGCAACATAACGATCAGTCGTGCGTTGATC
>CAYSIX010000362.1:0-2316 GCA_964431205.1 uncultured Phycisphaeraceae bacterium | reverse complement strand
TGAAGTCTCCGACGCCGGTCGTCTCCTTGATCAAAAAGAACACGTCCTGGGGGATGCGGCCGTCCTCCTCGAGCTTCATCTCGACGAAGACGTAGCCGGGGTAGAGCTTCTTCTCGACGATCTTCTGCTTGCCGCCCTTGATCGTCCGCTCCTTCTCGGTCGGGACCAGGATGCGATTGACCAGGTGCTCGAAGCCCTCGATCTTGATCTTGCGCAGCAGCGTCTCGCGGACGGAGTCTTCCTTGTTCGAGGCGACGCGCAGCGCGAACCAGTTCATGCCGGGGTAGACCAGCGGCTCTTCCTCGGCGGGCTGGTCCTCGGCCCGGTCGGCGGCCTCGGGGGGCTGAGGCGCGGCGGCCTGCTCATCGGTCTCGGGATGCGTCGTTTCCTGTTCCACCATCGTCGTCATGTCCTTTGTCTGACCCCGTTACGCGTCTTCGCCGCCCGCCTCACGCACCGCCGCCCTGAAGGATCCCGATCTCGAGGAACAGCTTGCCGAACGCCAGGTCCACGGTGAACAGAATCGCCGCGATCATGAAGGTCCCGCAGATGACGATCCACGTCGCCCCGATGATCTCCCGGCGGGTCGGCCAGTTGACCTTCTTCATCTCCGCCTCGGTCGCGATCATGAAGTCCACGATCCGCGGCTTGTTCAGCAGCCAGTAGAGCAGGGCACCGAAGACGGCGATGACGGTGACGGCCATCGCCGACTGATAGTAGATCGTGTTCTCGCGGATCACGCTCATCTGCTGCCAGGCCCACGCCACGCCGGTCAGGACCAGCGTCGCGGCGCCGATGAAGCTGAGCATCCGGGTCCAGTAGCCCTGCCCCGGCTTGTAGATGCCTATTCCCGCCATGGTTCGCTTACTCCGAGAGCGTGGATGGGTGCGGCGTCGCGTCCCGCGGGCCTGCGTCGGGCCCGCTCGGCCCCACGCCCGGGTTCGTGGGGTCGGCCGGGCCGATCCGCACACACGCCGGCCCGCCCGCAACACGCCAGGAGGGACTTGAACCCCCAACCTGCTGATTTGGAATCAGCTGCTCTGCCAATTGAGCTACTGGCGTCCGTGAGCAGCCCGCCATCAGCTCTTAGCTGTTAGCAGTCAGCCGCAGGGGCTCAGGGCTAATCACTAATCGCTAACGGCCAACGGCTACTTCCGCTTGATCTTATGCAGCGTGTGACGCCTCAGGCGAGGGCTGTACTTTTTCAGCCCGGCCTTGAGCTTCTCGGGCAGCCCGCCCTTGACGTTCACCGGCGTGCGGTAGTTCAGGTCGCCCGTCTCGCTGCACTGCAACCACACGTACTCGACGGCTTCGGCTTTCTTGGCCATGATCTCAACCCATTTGGCCCCGGCCCTGGCCGGGGTCGTCCCGGGCCAGGCAAGCTCCGGGCGGTTCCCGGGGCAAGCCCCGGCTATGTGTTTATTCCACGATCTTGGTCACCACGCCGGAGCCGACCGTCCGGCCGCCCTCACGGACGGCGAAACGCGACTGCTCTTCCATCGCGATCGGCTTCTGCAGCTCGACCTCGATCTGCACGTTGTCGCCGGGCATGCACATCTCCGCGCCGCCCAGCAGCTTGATCGAACCGGTCACGTCCGTGGTGCGGAAGTAGAACTGCGGCTTGTAGCCGGAGAAAAACGGGCTGTGACGGCCGCCTTCCTCTTTGGTCAGCACGTAGACCTCGCCCTCGAACTTGGTGTGCGGGGTGATGGACCCGGGCTTGGCGAGCACCATGCCGCGCTCGATCTGGTCCTTTTCAACACCACGGAGCAGGCAGCCGACGTTGTCCCCGGCCTGGCCTTCTTCCATGGTCTTGTTGAACATCTCGACGCCGGTGACGACCGTCTTCTGCGAGTCGCGACGCAGGCCGATGATCTCGCAGTCGTCGCCGACCTTGACGACGCCGCGCTCGATACGACCGGTGGCGACGGTGCCGCGGCCCTTGATGCTGAACACGTCTTCGACGCTCATCAGGTAGGGCTTGTCGGTCTCGCGCTGCGGCTCGGGGATCCACGAGTCCAACGCCTCCATCAGGTCCTGGATGCACTGGGCCTTTTCCGAATCCTCGGGGTTGCTCAGCGCCGGCATGGCCGCGCCCTTGATGATCGGGGTGTCGTCTTCGAACTCGTACTTGGTCAGCAGTTCCTGGACTTCCAGTTCGACCAGGTCCAGCAGTTCGGCGTCATCGACGAGGTCGACCTTGTTGAGGAAGACCACGAGTTTGGGCACGTTGACCTGACGGGCGAGCAGGACGTGCTCGCGGGTCTGGGGCATCGGGCCGTCGGCGGCGCTGACGACGAGGATCGCCCCGTCCAT
>CAYSIX010000361.1:0-2375 GCA_964431205.1 uncultured Phycisphaeraceae bacterium | reverse complement strand
GGCGATGAGGCCCGCCTTGGGTGTGAACGGCGGTCAGGAAGTGCAGCGCCGGGCGGGGTGCCGACGGTCGGCGTAAAAGTGCAGCGCCTTGCCGAGTCCTCGACTTGGGGGGTCAATGGGCGATCGTTGATCGCTCAAGGCCCACCCCCGAGACGAGGACGCAGCCAAGGTGTACACGGACATGAACTTATGGACCCAGGTCAGACGCCACGTCCTGGTCGAGCGGCACAGCAAGCGATCGGCTTGCGTGCGGTTCGGGATTCACTGGCAGACGCTGAACAAGATGCTCGAGCACCCGGCGCCGCCGGGGTATCGCAGGCCGAAGGTGCCGCGGGCGAAGAAGATCGATCCGGTGCTCGGGGTGCTGCACGCGTGGCTGGAGGCGGACCGCCAGGCGCCGCCGAAGCAGCGTCAGACGGCACGGCGGCTGTACGAGCGGCTGCGTGACGAGCACGGGTTCGACGGCAAGGCCACCGTGGTCAAGGACGCGGTGCGTGCGTGGAAGCGGGTGCACCGCGAGGCATATGTGCCGCTGTCGCACCTGCCGGGCGAGGCGCAGGTGGACTTCGGCGAGGCGGTGGTGGACCTCGACGGCGAGCGGGTGAAGGTCTGCCTGTTCGTGATGAGCCTCACGTACTCGGACGCGGTGTTCGTGAAGGCGTATCCGCGTGAGTGCACCGAGTCGTTCCAGGACGGGCATGTCCAGGCGTTCGCGTTCTTCGGCGGGGTGCCGGGTCGGATCAGCTACGACAACACGCGGATCGCGGTGAAGCGGATCATCGGGGCGCACGAGCGTGAGCTGACTGATGCCTTCCTGCGTCTGCAGAGCCACTACCTGTTCGAGGCGCACTTCTGCCGGGTGCGTCGTGCGAACGAGAAGGGCCACGTGGAGAACCTGGTGGGCTACGCCCGCCGCAACTTCCTGGCCCCGGTGCCGCGTGTACGGTCGTTCACGGAGCTGAACGCTCGGCTGGCGTCGGGCTGCCGGGCCGAGTTCGATCGGCAACTGCGTGGCAAGTCGGGCACGAAGGGCCAGCGGCTGGACGAGGAGCGTGGTCATCTGCGGACGCTGCCGGCCGAGGCGTTCGAGGTCCGGCGGGTCGCGTCGGTGCGTGCCAACTCGCTCAGCCTCATCCGGTTTGATCGCAATGACTATTCGGTGCCGGTGGCGTGGGCGCACCACGGGCTGACGGCGGTGGGCGGGATCGAGACGGTGCGGGTGCTGGCAAGGGATCAGGTCGTGGCCGAACACCCGCGTGACTGGGGCCGGGAGTCGGTGCGTTACGACCCGGTGCACTACCTGGCGTTGCTGGAGCGTCGTCCCGGGGCGTTGGACTTCGCCCGGCCGCTGGAGCAATGGGACCTGCCGCCGTGCTTCGGGATTCTGCGGCGACGGCTCGAAGCCGACTGGCCGCAAGGCTCGCACGGCACGCGGCTGTTCATCGGCGTGCTGCGGCTGCTCGAGCAGGCGACGGTCGGCGAACTGAAGCGGGCGGTGCAGCGGGCGCTGGAGCTGGGCACGCCTATGCCCGACGCGGTGAAGGTGATCCTCGAGGGCCAGCGTGAGACGCCGCTGGCGATGTTCAGTCTCGACGGCCGGCCGCACCTGGCCCACGTCCACGTCGCCGAGCCGGACCTGGCGGCGTACGCCGCACTGACGCAAAGCGATCTCGTTGTCCAAGCTTCCGGGGGCGTGACTTCCGGGGGCATGACTTCCGGGGGCATGACTTCCGGGGGCGTGGAAGGAGGTGCGGCATGAGTCAGAGCACCGTCCTGCTGGAACACCACCTCAAGGCGTTGAAGCTGCCGACGATGCTGCGGGAGTACGCCAAGGCCGCCACACGGTGTGCCCGCGAGAACGTGGACCACGCCGGCTACCTGCTGCAACTGACCGAGCAGGAGCTGATCGAACGCGAACGCCGGGCGGCCGAGCGTCGGCTCAAGGCCGCGAAGTTCCCCACGGTCAAGACGCTTGAGAGCTTCGACTTCGCCGCTCAACCATCGATCAACAAGGCGCTGGTGGTCGAGCTGATGCGCTGCGTCTATCTCGACCACCGCGAGAACATCCTGCTCGTGGGCAGCCCCGGCACGGGCAAGACCCACCTGGCCACCGCGATGGGTGTCGAGGCCTGCCACCGCGGCAAGCGGGTGCGGTTCTGCCGCGTCACCGAGCTGATCACCCAGATGATGGAGGCCCGCGATGAACGGACCCTTAGCCGGATCAAGGGCCAGCTGGCCAAGCTCGACCTGCTGATCCTGGATGAGCTGGGCTACTTACCCACCGGCAAGCTCGGGGCCGAGCTGCTGTTCGACGTGATCTCGCTGGCCTACGAACGCACCAGCGTCATCGTGACGACGAACCTGCCGTTCGAGCG
>CAYSIX010000360.1:0-2417 GCA_964431205.1 uncultured Phycisphaeraceae bacterium | reverse complement strand
AGGGCTGGCCCGGCATCGCCCGACATCGGCGCGCAGGCGATCAGCCCGGTGTCGAACGGGCTGGCCTCCGGTAAGTCTAGCCCGGAACACGGATCAGTGGATGTGGCCGGCGGTTCGGTGGGCTCGCGGGGTGGGCGTGGGGCGCTTCTCCCCCACGCGCTCTCGGCTCCCCGCGGACGGGCGTTTTTCTGTCACACGCACTGGCGCGGGCGCTCGGCGCCCCGCAGCACGCCGCGGGCTGCCCGGCAGTCCGCGAGCGGCTTCTCGCGATCGTGTCACCGGGTGAGCCCGACCCGGGCCTGCACGCGTGCCCGCTCCGTCTCGGCCCGGCCTGGTCAGTAGCTGTGCTCGCCCAGCTCCACCGTCCCGCTGAACGTGCGGTACACGATCGTTGTGTACGCCAGCACGCACGGCATCCCGATCACCACGATGATCAGCATGATCGTCAGTGTCTTGTAGCTCGACGCCGCGTTGAACACGGTCAGGCTGTAGTCGGGGTTCGGCCGGCTGGTGACCAGGTTCGGGAAGGACGCGGCCCCAAGCAGGAAGATCAGCGCCGCGATCGTGGCGCAGGAGCTGATGAAGGCGTAGCCCGGACGGTTCAGGAAGATCGCCCGGGGGATGTTGGCGATCGCCAGGACGTTGAGCACCGGCACGATCCAGAGGATCGGGTACTGACGGAACGGCTCGGCGGCGTGGGGGACGGCGACGAGCGTGACGATCGTGGTCAGCAGGTAGACGGTCAGGAACAGGCCGAACGTCCGCCACATCCAGAAGTGCAGGCGCTGCTTGAGCGGGCCCCCGGTCTTGAGGTACAGGAAGATCGCCCCGTGCATGGCGAACAGCGTGACGGCCAGGACGCCGACGAGGATGCCGTACAGGTCGAGCTGGTTGAAGATGGTGCCGGCGTACTCGCCGGCCTCGTCGAGGGGCACGCCCTTGATCGCGTTGCCGACCGCGACGCCGAAGATGAACGTCGCCAGCGTCGAGCCGAGGAAGAACATCACGTCCCACGCGCGTCGCCACCCGCGGTGCCTGACCTTGCCGCGGAACTCCAGCGACACCGCGCGCAGGATCAACGCGAACAGCACGATCATCAGCGCGGTGTAAAACCCGGAGAAGATGGTCGCGTAGGCCTCGGGGAAGGCGGCGAACATGGCCCCGCCGAACGTGACCAGCCAGACCTCGTTGCCGTCCCAGATCGGCCCGATCGAGTTCATGAGGATACGGCGTTCGTCGTTGGACCGCGGCACGAACAGGTGGAGCATGCCCACGCCCAGGTCGAACCCGTCGAGGATGGCGTAGCCGATCAGCAGCACGCCCAGGAGGAAGAACCAGACGACGCAGAGGGTTTCGTAGCTCATGGCCAGGGTCCTGTGACGGCTCACGGGGCGTCACGCGGAACGGCGTGCCACGCCGCCGCGCGATGATTACGCCGATTCCCGTGGTTCGGGCTCCGGCGCCTCGGTCAGCGAGCCGCGATGCGTCGGACGCTCGGCGGCGGCGGCGACAAACCCACCCGCCGGCTCCGGGCCGCCCGGCGCGGCCTCCGGCTCCACCGGCTCCGGGCCCGTCTGGATCTTGTCGTTCAGCACGTACAGCCACACCGCCCCCAGCAGCAGGTAGATCAGCGTGAACATCACCAGCGAGCTGATCACCTGCTCGCTGCGGATCGCCTTGCTCACCCCCTCCGACGTCCGCAGCCCCGCGATCCGCTCACCCGTCGGCGACACCGGGTCCGCCACCGTCTCGTACTGGATATACCCCTCCGCGTCCCGCACCGGCTCGCCCGACGCGTCCCGCACCATCGGCGGGTGCACGATCCACGGCTGGCGGCCCACCTCCGCCGCGATCCACCCCGCCTGGTTCGCTACCACCGCCCCCACCACCGCGAACACAAACCCCCACAGCAGCCAACGCTGACGCTCCAGTGTCCCCCGCCAATGGAACCAGCTCGCCGTCAGCGTCATCGCGATGAACAGCACGCCCAGCCCCACCATCAGGTGGTAGCTGACGAACGGGATCAGCAGCGGCGGCCGATCCTCCGGGCGGAACCGGTCCAGCCCGATCACCGGCTCCGTGAAGCTCTGGTGCAGGAGGAAGCTCAACCCCCCGGGGATCGCCAGGTCGAAGCGCATCGTCTCGTTCTCGGCGTCGGGCCAGCCGAACAGCGACAGGTCGCCCGGGCCGGTCTGGAAGTGGCCCTCGAAGGCGGCGAGCTTGGCCGGCTGGTTCTCGTAAACCATCTCGGCGTTGAAGTGACCGGTGACGGCCGCGGCGATCGACGAGACCGTGCCCAGGATCAGCGCCCCTCGGAACGATCGCCTGGCGAACTCGGCGTGCCGCCCGCGCAGCAGGTAATACGCCGAGATGCTCATGATGAAGAACGCGCCCATGATGAAGCAGCCGATGAGCGT
>CAYSIX010000359.1:0-2428 GCA_964431205.1 uncultured Phycisphaeraceae bacterium | reverse complement strand
ACGTTGGCCCCGGGCCGGCCAACAACAACAACGACGGCTTCTATTACCTCGGCGCGCTGCAACTGACGGTCGTGCCCGAGCCGGCGTCGGCCGCGCTGCTGGCCGTGACCGCGGGCCTCGTCGCGTCGCGCCGCCGCAGGCGCTGATCGTCCCGGCCGTCGACGGGCCCGGGCCGCCCGGGCCCGTCCGACGCACCCGCAAGACCGGCCGGCCCGGGGGCGCGGCCCATACCAGGAGGATTCACCATGCAAGGGACACGGATTGGCCCGGCCTTGTCGATCGCCGCCGGCCTCGCCGCGGCGCTCGCGGCCGCGCCGGCTCTCGCCGAAGAGCCGCTGGACATCCTGTACTTCGGCAACAGCTTCACGCTCGGGTTCGGCAGCACGCGCAGCGTGCCGGCGGTGGTCGCCGACCTCGCCGTCGCCGCCGGCCACCCGACGCCGGACAGCATCAACGCCGCGGCCAGCGGCCAGAGCCTCGCCTGGCACCTGGCCAACAACACCAGCGTCATCACCACGAGCATCCCGCCGAACGAGTCGTGGGACTTCGTCGTGCTCCAGGACTTCTCGACGGCGCCGACGCGCCTGGGCGACGTGACTGCGCACCGCGCGTCCACGCTCGCGTTGTACCAGCGCGTCGCCGAGCACAGCCCCGCTGTCGTGCCGGTGCTCTACGAGACCTGGGCGCGTGCCCCGGGTCACTCGTTCTACACCGGCTCGAACCCGTCGTTTCCCGGCGGGCCTTCGCAGATGCAGCAGGAGCTGCGCGAGGGCTACGCGCTCTCGGCGCAGGACATCGACGCCGACGCCGGCGCCGGGACGGCCCGGATCGCGCCGGTGGGCAGCGCCTGGGAGATCGGGAACTGGGACCGGCTGCACGCCTCCGACCGCTGGCACGCGCAGAACCGCGGGACGCTGCTGGCGTCGCTGGTGATCTACGGCACGATCTACGGCGATACCAACACGAGCGACCTCGACCTCGACGCCGTGCTCGGCAGCCTGGGGCTGTCGGCGACCGATGGGATGGAGCTGACGGCGTACGCCGACGCGGTGCTCATCCCCGAGCCGGGCGTCGCCGCGGTGCTGATCATCGGGGTGAGCCTGACGCTGGCGCGACGTCGGACCGGGGCGCGGCGCTGAGGCCGGCGGCGGCCAGCCTCAGTTGGACGGCCGCACGCGGATGCCGAGGTGGTTGGCCACGGGGCGGAACTCCCCGTCGCTGGGGCGGTTGGTGATCGGCTCGGCCGGCTCGCCGGTGGCGGCCTCGGCGTCGTAGACGAACGACGTCGACCCGCCGCCGTCGAGGTTGATCGCGTCGTCGGCGCCGTAGGCGATCAGCACGTCGGCCAGCTCGGGCAGCGTCGCACCGACGCTCCAGCCCTCCTGCCGGCCGTCGAGCGCGACGACGATCAGCTTCTCGCCCGCCGCGTCCACACCGATCCCCGTGCGCGGGTGACGCTTCAGCGGCGCGACGCGCGCGCTCGCCCCGGTGTTGCGCCCGTCGGTCACGATCGGCCCGGTCAGGTCCGGCACCGTCTCTGACGCGCCCACGCCCGCGACGCCATCGACGACGCCGTCCAGCTCATCGGGCCCGATCGCGTCCACACGGGCGGTGCGGTCCTCGAGGAACACGATCGCCGGGTCCTCGCGGCCGTCGTGGACGCGTGGCGGGGAGACGACGCGGCCGTCGCTGACCGACAGCCCGACGATCGCCGAGGCGCCCTCGGGTTTCTTCCACGCGAAGAAGTTGGCGTTGATCGCCAGGGCGGCGTCGACGTCGCGGGCCCACTCGTCCGTGGGGATCAGCCGGGCCTCGACCTCGGGATCGTCGGAGATCGGCTCGTCGAGCGGGGCGGTGACGTCGACGTCCACGCGCGGGTCGGTCAGGTCGACGACGGCGACGAACCCGCGGAGCGGCCCGTCGTCGGTGGTGATCTCGAGGGCGTGGGCGACGATCGGCCAGTCGTCGGTGCGGGGCAGCGGCTCGGCGCGGACGTCGAGCAAGGGCGTGGCGGGCGCGGGCGCCGATGACGGCGGGGTCGCGGCAACGTCACGGGTTTGGTCGTCGCGACCGGCGCGGATCGGGCCGACCGGCTCAACGCCAACCACCGCCCACGCGCCGTCGTCGCGGGCCAGGTTCACGGCGTAGCGCTGCGGCCAGTTGTGGTGCTTGAAGAAGTTGGCGTGGTGGATCGAGAGGTGGCGGGTCGCCGGTTCGTCCTCGCGGTCGCCGCCGCCGCGCGATTCGAGCGGCAGCTCGGCGGTCAGCTCGTGCGTCGCGGGCTCGTAGCGGGTGGGCATCGGCGTGCCGTCGAGCGTGACGTGGATCGTGGACGAGAGCGTGCGCTGGCGGTCGTGGCCCCACCAGTCCTCGGGCAGGCCGTCGTCGAGCGTGGTGGTGACGCGGAGGGTCGAGCCGTCGAGCTCGA
>CAYSIX010000358.1:0-2429 GCA_964431205.1 uncultured Phycisphaeraceae bacterium | reverse complement strand
GCGATCGAGCTGGCTCAGGACGACCCGAGCTACCTCGGGCGGCTGACCGGCGCGGCGCTGCAGGAGGCGACCAACGGGTACGGCGCCATGGAGCGGGCGCTCGAGGAGGCCGCCGACACCGAGACGGCGCGGATGCTCCGGCCGATCGAGTACCTCAACGTCGTGGGCAACATCTCGCCGATGATCGGCCTGTTCGGGACGGTGTACGGCATGATCCGTGCGTTCAACGAGCTGGTCGCCAGCGGGGGTCGGCCCGACGCGGCCGAGCTGGCCAGCGGCATCTCCACCGCCCTGGTCACGACCTTCTGGGGCCTGGTCGTGGCGATCCCCGCCCTGACGGCCTACGCCCTGATCCGCAACAAGATCGACGCGCTGACCAGCGAGGCCCTGGTCTCGGTCGAGGAGCTGATCCACCTGTTCAAGCCGGACGCGTCGCGCGGCGTGGCGCCACCCGCCCAGCGGCCCCGGGCCACGCCCAATCCCCAGGCCTGAGCCCGGCGGGCAGGCCCGCCGGCTAATCTCCTCAAACGCCGGCCGTTCTGCACCCTTCACGGCTCCATCGATGTCCCGGCGTTCTATCGGCGCGTGCCGGCGTCGGGGACGTGGGGATCGCCGGATAAGATGCCCCGCGAGCGATGGCAAGACGCAAGCGCCACAACCCGACCAAGCCGACGATGAACATCACGCCGCTGATCGACGTGGTGCTGCAGTTGATCATCTTCTTCATGCTGGTGAACAACATCATCGCGGAGGAGTCGGTGAAGATGATCGTGCCGGCGGTGGACGAGCCGGTGGCGCGCGAGGTCGGCGACGAGCGGCGGATCGTGGTGAACGTGTCGCCGGGTCCGTTCCGGATGGACGAGCGTCGGGCGGCGCCACTGACGTTCGCCGGCGAGCCGGAGGCGGTGATGATCGCCGGCCAGTGGTTCGAGGCCGACGACGTGGAGGCGATGACGGCGGCGCTGCGCACGTTGCGCGAGGAGCGTGGGGAGGTGGAGGTGCTGCTGCGTGCGGACGCGGCGATGTACTACGAGTCGGTGCGTCCGGTGATGCAGGCGATCGCGGGGGCGGGGATCGAGCGGGTGAACCTGGTGGCATACCTGGAGGACCTGGGCGCGGCGCGTTGAGCGAGACAACGTGTAGCCGGCGGGCCTGCCCGCCGCGGCTTGCTGTCACGGGATGAAGCGGAACCAACGGGACATGAGCGCACAGGCGACGGAGCAGCGACAGACGGTGCCGCACACCCGGCGGGTGCGGCTGCGCGCCGAGGGTACCGCGTCGGCGATGCAGTTGAACCTGACGGCGATGATCGACGTGATCTTTCTGCTGCTGATCTACTTCGTGATCACGGCGAACTTCACGGCGGACGAGGGGGTGCTTACGGCGTTGCTGCCGCGGGGGCCGGGCCCGGTCGCCGACGCCAGCCGCCCGCCCGAGCAGCCGCTGCGGATCACGCTGCAGTCGTTCGACGTGGCGTCGTGTCTGATCCTGGTGGCCGGCGAGCGGATGGAGAGTTTCACGGGCCTGGCGGAGCTGCTGTCGGGGTTGCAGTACGACCCGGACCGGGGCCGGGTCAGCGGGGTGTACCCGCCGGACAACCCGGTGATCATCGAGCCGGACGGCTTTGTGCGTTGGCAGCACGTGGTCAACGCGTTCAACGCGGCGGTGCGGGCGCGGTACACGAACGTGCGTTTTGGCGAGGGCTCGCGATGACGCGTCTTGTCCCACCTTTCCGACGCCTGTGCTTCACCCCCTCGCGATGCCACGGTTTGACCGGCAGGTCAAGCCGTGCCGACGGGGCGTCGCGGGTGGAAAGGGGGGACGGTTGCGCCGAATCGGCACGGCTTGGCTTGAAGCCATGCCGTGGCATCAGACGACATGGAACCGGATGCCGCGTCTTGATCGACTCGCGAGGGCACGGCGTGACGGGTCGGTCAAGCCGCGCCGCGGCGTGGGTGGGGATGATCGCGGTGCTGACGGCGGCGTCCTTCGTCGCGTCGCCGGCGGCGGCGCAGGTCGAGCACCTCGACGACGCGACGTTCATCGACGGGCTGTCCGAGCGGGGCATGTCGGACCTGCTGCTGCACCTGGTCGAGACGGACCCGCCGGCCGACCCGGTGGCGCGGATGAAGCTGGAGATCGCCCAGCACCGGGCGCGTTACGAGGACGAGCGGCTGGGCGAGGCCGAGCGGCGGGCGGCGTTCGACGGCTTGCTCAACGCGCTGCGCCGGCTGATCGACGAGCACGCGGACCACGAGCAGCGGCCGATCTGGCAGACGGACCTGGCGGAGCTGCTGCTGATCGACGCGATGGGCGTGGTGCACCGCCGCGCGGACCTGTTTGTGGCGTACGGGGTTCCGACGGCGGCGCAACGGCAGGCGTACGGCTCGGTGGTGCCGGAGGCGCTGGCGGTGGCCGCCGCGGCGGAC
>CAYSIX010000357.1:0-2445 GCA_964431205.1 uncultured Phycisphaeraceae bacterium | reverse complement strand
CGCTCGCAGCCGATCGCGTGCCGTAGCCGGCGGTAGTTCTCGGCGACGTTCGTGTTGCCGTCGGTGCGCGGGTCCTTCTCCAGTCGCCCGAGGTTCAGCGTGGCGTACGGGCCCTCGCTGCACCCGCCGACCCGCGTCGAGAACGCGTGGCACACGCCGACCTCGCGCAGGAGGCGCGACTCGTACGTGACGACGCCGTTGTCGTGACCGATCCGTTCGAGCATGATCGGGGCATGATACGCGACACCCGGATGCGGATCGCCGATCCCGGATCCCGTGGGTCGGTAAACCGACCACGCTAGAGGTCGCGCGTCCCGAGGCGTGGTCGGTTTACCGATCCACGCGATCCGACCTCCCGCGTTCGTACCGTCGATACGGGACCCCCTCGAGAAACGCGCCAAGCTCCAGCGCCCGTCGCACGCCCCGCTCCAACTCGATTTCCATGCGCGTGTGCGGATAGTCTTCCCATCGTCGAGCGAGCCCATGCCGCACCGCCTGCGTCAGCGTGTACCGATACGCCAGACGACATTGGCGCTCGTCACGGATGCAACCGTCGAAATAGTCACGGTTGCCGCGGCTCCGCCAGAACGGCACGTGTCGCTCATCGAGCGTGTCGTTCACCAGCTTCGCCACCGAGCCGTGAATCCGCTGCATCATGCGGCCGAGTGCACGTCCCACGCGGCAATACCCCAGCGTGTGGTAGTGGTTCGGCAACAGCGACGTCACCCACGGCACGAAGCCGGCCTCCTGCGTGTAGTGACGGAACCGATCCCAGAAGATGTCTTTTGCGCGTTCGTCGGCGAGTGCGGGGAAGCGATCGCGGCATCGGGCGGTAATGAAGTAGACCTGATTGTCGGCATACCAGTGTTCGAAACGGTGTCGACCTCGATACACGCGGCGACCGGTGTAGGAGACGCGGTGGATCGTTTTGGGCGGACGGGACATGGACACGGATCGTACCGTGCGTGGGTCGCTGAAGCGACCACGCCTCGGGACGCGCGATCGTCCGGCGTGGTCGCTTCAGCGATCCACGCGAACGGCGACCCACGTATCATGCCTCGCATGTTCGAGATCACCGTGGAAGACGTGTTCGCCGCGTCGCACGCGCTGCGGCTGCCCGACGGATCGTTCGAGCCGATGCACGGTCACAACTGGCACGTCCGCGCGAGCGTCGCCTGCGAACAGCTCGACGCGATCGAGACGGTCATGGACTTTCACGACCTCAAGGATCGCCTCGCCGCCGTCCTCGAGCCGTTCCGAAACCGTCACCTCAACGACGTGCCGCCGTTCGCCGAGGGCGAGGTCAACCCCAGCGCCGAGCGCGTGGCGTGGTGGATCGGCACCCGCCTGTCCGAGGGCCTGCCCGATGGGGTGGCCCTCACACGCGTCACCGTCACCGAGGCGCCGGGGTGCGAGGCGGCGTTCGTCCCCGGCAGGTAGCGCGGCCCGGCGCCGCCCACCGTGTTCACCGCGCGGCTGTCAAGGCGAACGCCATGACCGGCGCGCCGGGGTAGGCGACCGAGGAGTCGGCGTGGCCGAGCACCACGGCTTCGCCCGGGGCGCGGATCGTCTCCTGCAGCTTGCCGAAGGCGTTGTAGATCTTCGCCACCGGCTGGCCGGCGCGGATGCGGTCGCCCGGCCGCGCCAGGAACCGAATGATCCCGCTGGTCGAGCTGAACGGCCGACTGCTGTAACGCAGCAAGCCGTCGATCGGGGACTCGGGCGTGTCCGGGTCGGCCGGCCGCAGCCCCCGCTCGACCGCGTCGGGCATCGCCGAGGCGTCCAGCATGTCCAGCTCGCCCAGCAGCCGCTCCACCGTCCGCACGCCCGTCGCCACGTTCCGCTCGTTGACCACGTAGGACTCGCCCAGCTCGATCGTCAACGCCACGATCCCGTGCCGCATCAGGCTGTAGGACAGCGTGCGCCGCAGGTCGTCCGTCTCTTCGACGGCGAGCAGCCCGCTGCCCAACGCCAGCTCGATCGCCCGGCGGCGCAGCGGTTCGGCCTCGTTGGCCGGCGCCGGGTCCACCAGCAGGTACGGCACGGAGCGGATCCAGTCGTTGTGCAGGTCGAGCACCAGCTCGGGCCGCGTCGCCGTGATGGTGGAGAAGATCTGGTGGGCGATGCGTTCGGCCAGCGAGCCGGTGGCGCTGCCGGGGAACGAGCGGTTCAGGTCCTCCTCGCTGAGCGTGATGTGGCGCGACGCGGTGTCGAAGCCCAGGGGGTTCATGAGAGGGAAGGCGTGCAGCTCGCCGCTGCGCAGGGGGCGGCGGCGGAGGCGGCGGAAGACCTCCTGGATGACGACGATGCCTCCGACCTCGTCGCCGTGGGCGCAGGCGGTCAGCCAGACAACCGGGCCGCGGCGCTGCGTTTTGGCGACCATGTAAGGCAGGCGGCGGCGTGACAGGTCGGAGCCCGTCATGATCTTGAGGAACGAGTAGTGCA
>CAYSIX010000356.1:0-2528 GCA_964431205.1 uncultured Phycisphaeraceae bacterium | reverse complement strand
GCCCTGAAAGTCATTGTTGAGGATGATCGTCTTGGCCGCGATGCCGTACTGCGCCGCCGTGGTCATCTCCATGCCGGTCATGCAGAAGCTGCCGTCGCCGTCGATGTTGATCACCGGGCGCGAGTCCCCGGCGACGTCGAGGCCCAGCTTCGCGCCGATCGACGCGGGCACGCCGAAACCCATCGTCCCCAGCCCGCCGGACGTGATCCACTGACGCGGCCGGCGGTACTTGTAGAACTGCGCCGCCCACATCTGGTGCTGGCCCACGCCCGTGGTCAGCACGGCCTCGCCTTCGGTCTGCTTCCACAGCTCGTGGATCACGGCCTGCGGCTTCAGATGGAACTCCCGCTCGTCGTGGTCGTAGCGGAACGGGTGCTCGGCCTTCCATTTGGCGATCTGCTCGAACCACGCCCGCCGCTCGCGGTGCTCCAGCAGCGGCAGCAGCAGCTCCAGGTTCTTGCGCGCATCGCCCTCGACGCCGATCGTCACCGGCACGGCCTTGTTGATCTGCTCGGGCGCGATGTCGAAGTGGATGAACCCGCCGCGACCCTCACGCTCCGCCTGACGCGCCCCGGGCGCGAACGCGCTGATCTTGCCGGTCACCCGGTCGTCGAACCGGGCGCCCACGGCGATGACGCAGTCGGCGTCGCGCATCGCCCAGTTCGCGTACGCCGAGCCGTGCATCCCCAGCATGTGCAGCGACTTCGGGTCGTGCTCGTCGTACGCGCCCAGGCCCTGCAGTGTTGTGGTCACCGGGATGTTGCCCTTGTCGGCACACTGGCGCAGCACCTCGTGAGCGCCCGAGAGGATCACGCCCTGGCCCACGTAAAACACCGGTCGCTCGGCGCGGTTGATCATCTCCGCGACACGCTCGATCTCGCTGGACGTGCCCAGCTCGCGCACGTGGTACCCGGGCAGGTGCGGCTCGGGATACACCGGCTGGTCGAGCACGGCGGCGGTCACGTCCTTGGGCAGGTCCACGAGCACCGGGCCGGGTCGGCCCGTCGTCGCGATCAGGAACGCCTGGTTGATCGCCCGGGGGATGTCCTCGGTCCGCTTGACCAGCACGTTCCACTTGGTGCACGGGCGGGTGATGCCGGTCACGTCGGCTTCCTGGAACGCGTCGGTGCCGATCGCGCCGGTGGCGACCTGGCCGGAAAAGACGATGATCGGCGTGCCGTCCATCAGCGCGTCCTGCAGGGCGGTGACGGTGTTGGTCGCCCCCGGGCCCGAGGTCACCAGCACCACGCCGACCTTGCCCGTCGCGCGGGCGTAGCCCTCGGCCATGTGCCCGGCGCCCTGCTCGTGGCGGGTGAGGATGAACTTGAAGTGCGGCGACTCGTAGATCGCATCGAACACCGGCAGGATCGCTCCACCGGGGTAGCCGAAGACCACCTTGACGCCGTGCTCGCGCATCAGCTCGTGGAAGATCTGAGCGCCGGTCATGCCGCGGTAGCGGTCGGTGGCCTGGCCGTGCTGCGGTCGGTTGAGGGTGGCGGTGCTGAGTGTGTTGCGACGCGGGGGCATGGGGGCTTCTCCGTCGGCCGCCTGTAATCGTCCATCGGCGGCATCAACCAGCCGGCGCCAGTCGCGGCGGTCGGCTGCGGGGTCGGTCTTGAAGTTCAGGTCGAGTCGGTCGGGGCGGACAAGGGGAGGATCGCGATCGGGGGGCGCGGGTCGTCCGCTCAGCTAACGACGACGCCACCGCCCACGACGAGCAGGGCGTCGGGGCTCGGCAGGCGCAGGATGGCGGCGGTCATCAACACGACGGCCATCATATCGACCAAGGGGGGGCCCGGTCAACGACAAACCGCGTCCGGTAGCCGAAAATCCCTGTCTCGCGCCGCGCCGGGCGGAATCACCCCGAGGCGAGCAGCAGGCCGGCCGCCCGGCTGACCGCGTCCGACGAGTCCCCGATCAGGTAGTACACCATGTCGCCGCGACGCCAGACCAGCAGCGGGGCCGTCTGGTCCCCCGATCGCCCGGGGGTGTACACCTCGCCGTCCTCGATCGGCAGGTTGCCGTCGTACGCCCGCATCCACAGGCTGATCGCGTCGTCCCGCCCGTTCGGCTCCATCGCCCGGTACACCAGGTGCACCGCCCCCTGACCGGGCACGGTGCAGCGCCCGACGCGCTCGAATCGATAACCGATCGCCGACAGGTCCAGCCCCGGCACCGGCTGGCCGAACCGCTCGGTCAACGCCGCCGGCAGCTTCTGCAGCTCCCCCGGCAGATTCGGCGCCGCCTCCATCGCGTCCAAATGCCGGGCGCACAGGTCGTGCCGCTGGGCGAACCGGCTCACCGCCGTGACCGACAGCGGCTCCTCCGCTCGGTCCAGCCCCCCCACGCTCACCACCACCAGCGACCCGATCAGCAGCAGCGCCGCCACCGCCGCCGGCACCCACCGACCGATCCGCGCCACCACCCCGTCCGACGGCTCGAACCGCACCCGCTCCGACACGGGCGCGCCTGCGGCCTCGACCGACCGCTTCGCTGCCGTTTCTTGCTCATCCAGCATCCGCTCGATC
>CAYSIX010000355.1:0-2557 GCA_964431205.1 uncultured Phycisphaeraceae bacterium | reverse complement strand
CTGGCGTCCGGCCGGCTACGTCAGCGGCGACATCTACGACGTCATCCGCCTGGACGACCGCCACGTCGGCTTCTTCATCGCCGACGCCGTGGGCCACGGCGTGCCCGCCGCGCTCATGACCGTCTACATCAAGCGGTCCCTGCACACCCGCGCCGCCGACGAGACCTCCCCCACCGGCTTCCGCCTGGTCGAGCCCCGCGAGGCCCTGGCCCGGCTCAACCGCGACCTGATCGAGCACCAGGCCGGCAAGGTCCGCTTCGCCACCGCCAGCTACGGCCTGCTCGACCTCGAAACCCTCTCGCTCAAGCTCGCCCGCGCCGGCCACCCCTTCCCCATGCTCCTGCGCGCCGCCGGCGAGACCGAGCTGCTTCAGATCGACGGCGGCCTGCTCGGTGTCTTCCCCGAAGAGCAGTACCACCAGAAGACCATTCAGCTTCAGGCCGGCGATCGCCTGCTGATGTACAGCGACGGGTTCGAGCTCGCCTTCCCCGACGCGCCCAAGGACGATCGCGGCCGACGACGCATCGCCAACGAGCACTACACCGCCGAGTTCGAACGCCTCCGCGACGGCGTCGTCGAAGAGCGGCTCGCCGAGCTGGCCGCCAAGCTCGACGTTCAGGCCGGCTCGCTCAACCAGCGCGACGACCTGACGGTCCTGTGCGTCTCGATCGACGCCGAAGACGCCGCCTCCGAATCGCTCAGCGCCCGCGCAGCGTGAGATCCGACGTCGAATCTCCTATCGCTTGAGCCCGATGCCACGGCTTGGCTTCAAGCCAAGCCGTGAAGCAGCGGAGCGGATCGAGCATTCGCGCGGCACCCAACCGTTCGTGACGTGACACCGGTCCGCACGGCTTGACCTATCGGTCAAGCCGTGGCATCGGGCGGTGGCGTCGTGCCCGATGCCACGGCTTGGCTTCAAGCCAAGCCGTGAAGTAGCAGAGCGGATCGAGCATTCGCGCGGCATCCGACCGTTTGTGATGTGACACCGGTCCGCACGGCTTGACCTACCGGTCAAGCCGTGGCATCGGGCGGTGGCGTCGTGCCCGATGCCACGGCTTGGCTTCAAGCCAAGCCGTGAAGTAGCAGAGCGGATCGAGCATTCGCGCGGCATCCGACCGTTTGTGATGTGACACCGGTCCGCACGGCTTGACCTATCGGTCAAGCCGTGGCATCGGGCAGCACGTTCCGGACGAGAGCAGGTTCATTCGAGAAACCCCGCGTCGCGCAGCGTCTGCATCGTGACGGGCTCCTGATCCGCGCCGGCGGCGCGGCGGTTCAGGTAGTGCACGATCGTCTTGCTGATCACGTCGGTCTCGAGGTTCACGCGATCGTCGGGATTCAACTCGCCCAGCGTCGTCCACGCCAGCGTCGTCGGGATCAGCGCGACGGTGAACGCGTCGTCCTCGACCGAGGCGACGGTCAGGCTCACGCCGTCGATCGCGATCGAGCCCTTATGCACGACCTGATCGAGCAGCGACGCCGGCGGGCGGACGGTCAGGCGGCAGTCGGCCTCGCCGCGGTCGAACGCGAGGACCACGCCCACGCCGTCCACGTGCCCCTGGACGAAGTGGCCGCCCATCGGCTGCGCCGGCGTGACCGCGGGCTCGAGGTTCACACGCGTGCCCTCCGACCAGCTCCCGATGGTGGTCAGGGCCAGCGTCTCGGCGACGGCGTCGAACCGCAGCGTCGCGTCGGTCGCCTCGGTCACCGTCAGGCACACGCCGCTGAGCGCGATCGAGTCGCCCGGGCGGGGCTCGCGGCCCTCGGTCGGCCGCCATCCGCCGCGGTCGATGACCAGCTCGGCCCCGCCGGCGTGCCGCCGCAGCTCCGTCACCCGCCCCACGCCCTGCACGATGCCCGTGAACATGGCCGCATCCTAGCGAGGCCCCACCGCACGCGCCGACTGCACATGGAGCGTCCCGATCGCCGATGGTATGATCCCGCCCCCCGATCCCGGGGACGATGAGACCCGAACCATGGCCATGCGCACTCACACCTGCGGCGAACTTCGCAAGGACCACGTCGGTCAGACCGTCGAGCTCGCGGGGTGGGTGAACAACTACCGCGACCACGGGGGGATCATCTTCATCGACCTGCGCGACCGTGAGGGGCTGACACAGGTGCTGTTCCACCCCGAGCACGCCGAGGCGCACACCCAGGCCGACCGCCTCCGCCACGAGGACGTCGTGCGGGTCAAGGGGACGGTGCTGGAGCGGGGCGTGGACGAGCAGGGCCGGTCGCTGGCGAACCCGAAGCTGCCGACGGGCGAGATCGAGGTCGAGGGCCACGAGCTGGAGGTGCTGGCCAAGGCGGACACCCCGCCGTTCACGCCCGAGGACGCCAACCGCACGGGCGAGGAGACGCGGCTGCGCCACCGGTACATCGACCTGCGCCGCCCGCGGATGCAGCACGTCCTGCGCACGCGCCACCGCGTGACGATGGCGATGCGCGACTACCTCGACCAGCAGGGCTTTTACGAGATCGAGACGCCGTTCCTCTGCCGCAGCACGCCGGAAGGCGCGCGCGACTACCTCGTGCCCAGCCGACTGGCGCCGGG
>CAYSIX010000354.1:0-2587 GCA_964431205.1 uncultured Phycisphaeraceae bacterium | reverse complement strand
CCCGACCCGGACAGGCCGGTGACGACGACGAGCCGATGGTGCGGGATGTCCACGTCGATGCCCTTGAGGTTGTGCTCGCGGGCGCCGCGGATCGAGATCGAGGTCAAGGGCATGGCGGCATTGTAGGCCGAGGCGTGCGGGTGGGAACGCGGTTTGACAGTGCGGCTGGGGGTTCTAGACTCATGTCGGTCGTGCGAATCGGCCGACCGTGGCCCGCGCAGCGCGGGGCACGGGCAGGGGCTGACCCGTCACCCGGCAACCGTCGGGTCAGTCCGAGCCGACACGAACCGGCCGGGGCTCCCATCTGCCGCGTGCACGCCGCTGGGTCGGCCACGCGACGGGGCGGGCCCGTATGGCTCGTGTTCGCCCCGATTCTGGCCCGTGGTGTAACGGTAGCACCCCAGTTTTTGGTACTGGTAGTCAAGGTTCGAATCCTTGCGGGCCAGCTCTCGTCATCGTGGATTGAGGACTTTCGGTTTTTGATTGACCCATGCCGCCGGCAACGTTGAACCCGCCGCCTCATGACCAGCACCATCCAAAATCAGAAATCGGAAATCCAGAATCCTCCCGACGCGATCATCCTCGCCGCGGGCAAGGGCAAGCGCATGGGCGGGGACCTGCCCAAGGTCCTGCACCCGGTCGCGGATCGGCCGATGCTCGCGTGGGTGGTCCGGGCCTGTGAGGAGGCCGGCGTCGAGCGCTGCATCATCGTCGTCGGTTACCGCGGTGACCTGATCCGCGAGGCGTTCGCCGACGATCCCAGGTGCGTCTTCGTCGAGCAGACCGAGCAGCTCGGCACGGCCCACGCGACGCAGATGGCCGCCCCCCTGTTCGAGAACCGCCCGCCGCGCGACGTGTTCGTGCTCGCCGGCGACGGCCCGCTGATCCGCAGCCGCACCCTCATCCGCCTGCTCGAGCTGCACCGCCGCACCGGCGCCGCCGCCACCCTCGCCACCGCCGAGATCGACGACCCGACCGGCTACGGCCGCATCGTCCGCGACGCCCGCGGCCAGTTCGTCGGCATCGTCGAACAGAAAGACGCCACGCCCGAGCAGCTCCGCATCCGGGAGGTCAACCCCAGCTACTACTGCTTCCGCAGCGACGCGCTGTTCACCGGCCTCGCCCAGGTCCGCAACGACAACAGGCAGGGCGAGTACTACCTGACCGACGTGCCGGGTCTGCTCAAGAGCCAGGGCCTGGCGGTCTCGGTCGTCCAGGCCGTCCCCCCCGCCGACGTGCACGGCATCAACGATCCCGAGCAGCTCGCCCGGGTGGACGCGCTGATGCGTCAACGCCTGGAGCGGCAGCCGCAGCCCGCGGGGGACCGCGCATGAGCCACGATGATCGCCACAGCCTCAAGGTCTTCTGCGGCCGCGCCAGTCGCGAGCTGGCCGAACGCGTCTGCCGCTACCTCGACATCCCGCTCGGTCAGGGGCACACCGACATGTTCCCCGACGGCGAGATCATCGTGAAGATCGAGGAGGACGTGCGCGGCCGGGACTGCTTTGTCGTGCAGTCGACGTACCACCCGGTCAACGCGCACTTGGTCGAGCTGCTGATCTACATCGACTGCCTCAAGCGTGCCAGCGCGCAGCGGATCACCGCGGTGATCCCCTACTTCGGTTACGCGCGGCAGGACCGCAAGGACGAGGGGCGCGTGCCGATCACGGCCAAGCTGGTGGCGAACCTCGTGACGGCGTCCGGCGCCGATCGGGTGCTCGCGCTGGACCTGCACGCCGCTCAGATCCAGGGCTTTTTCGACATCCCGCTGGATCATCTGAACGCCTCGCCCGTGCTGCTGCGGTATTTCCAGAGTGTGCGCAAGGAGCTGGAGCCGATCGTGCTGGTCAGCCCCGACGTGGGCAACGTCAAGGTCGCCAGCACGTACGCCAACCTGCTCGGGGGCGACCTGGCGATCATCGACAAACGTCGCAAGAGCGGGACCGAGGTCGTCTCGACCAACATCATCGGCGACGTGCGCGGCAAGACGGCGATCATGGTCGACGACATGATCTCGACCGCCGGCACGATCTGCGAAGCGGCGCGGCTGCTCAAGGACAACGGGGCCCGCGACGCGATCGCCGCCTGCACCCATCCCGTCCTCGTCGGGCTGGCGATGGAGCGACTCAACGAGGCGCCGATCAGCCGCGTCGTCGTCACCGACACGATCCCCTGCGGGCAGCGTTGCTCGCCGATTCAGGAGAAGCTCGTCGAGCTGTCGGTCTCGGACCTGCTCGGCGAGGCCATCCACCGCATCCACCACAACCGATCCGTCTCGAGCCTGTTCCAGCAGAACGGAGGCGGCAAGCGTTAGGCCCGCGCCAGCCCCTCGCGGCGCGCGGCCCCGATCATTGGAGCGAATTGACCATGGCTACAAAACAACTCCCCCGGATTTCGTCGCAGATGCGTGAACGCATCGGCAGCCGCTACGCCGCGCGCCTGCGCAAGCAGGGCAAGCTGCCGGCGGTCGTGTACGGTCACAAGCAGGACCCGGTGCACGTCACGGTGGACGCCAGGCAGGTGGTCGACCTGCTGCACCGTCACGCGCTCCTGGTCGAGGTGGACCTGGGTCAGCAGACCGAGGCGT
>CAYSIX010000353.1:0-2614 GCA_964431205.1 uncultured Phycisphaeraceae bacterium | reverse complement strand
GTCCTTGCCATACTTCCCTCATCGGCTCAAGCGAGGCTTCTCACACACATTCTAAGCAGCGAGCCGATGGGGACTTATGGCGGTGTTCGCCATCAGGAGACCCTCGGCATGGACGCTGACACGATCTTGAGGATCAAGCCGGAATTGCCCCGTTTCCTGCGCCAGTTCGACGACTGCTTCGGACGCCTCACCACGCGCCGGTACCTGGACCTCTACGTCGAGGGCCAGCTCAGCGATCTGCCGCGCAAGAGCGTCGAGCCGATGGCCGATTACTTCGACGAGCCGCCGCGCAACCTGCAGCAGTTTCTCAGTCTGTTCCGCTGGGACCAGCGGCGGCTGCGGGACCGTCTGCAGCAGCACGTCGCCCGGCATCACGCCCACCCGCACAGCGTCGGCGTCATCGATGAAACCAAGCTTCCTGAAGAAGGGACGCGAGACGGCCTGCGTGCAACGCCAGCACTGCGGGGCGGCCGGCAAGATCGAAAACTGCGTCGTCAGCGTGCACCTGGGCTATGCGGTGGCGGGCGGCGGGCCGCGGGGGTTTCACACGCTGCTCGATGGCGAGCTGTATCTGCCCGAGCAGACGTGGCACGACGATCGCGAGCGTTGCCGGGAGGCGGGCGTTCCCGACGACGTGGTGTACCGCAGCAAGCACCAGATCGCTTTCGAACAGTATCAGCGGGCCGTGTCCAACGGGGTGCGCTTCGCGTGGATGACGTTCGACGAGTTCTACGGCCGGAGCCGAGATTTTCTGCGGCGATTCGAGGCCTGCGGGCCCGACTACCGCGGCATCGTGTGCAGCGACTTCTTCAGCGCTTACCGCAAGTTCGTCGCCGAGGGCGACGCCCTGGCCGCGTACTGCTGGGCGCACCTGATCCGCGACATCCGCTACCTGACGACGCTGAGCGACAAGGTGATCGTCAACTGGGCGTCGAAGCTGCTGGGCGAAGCGAAGAGGTTGTTCCGGGCCTGCCACCGCCATGGCGAGCGTGCCCGACAAAACGCCCGCGATGCGATCCACCAGCGGGTGCGTCGGCCGCCGCGGCGGGGCGAGGCGCGGACGCTGGCCGAGCGGATCAAGACCCACGCTCCGGCGTACTTCCGCTTCCTGGACGATCCACGGGTCGAGCCGACGAACAACAAGGCCGAGCGCGCGTTGCGTCACGCGGTGATCGACCGCCGCATCACCCAGGGCACCCGCGGCGAGGCCGGCTCACGCTGGCTCGAACGCTTCCTGAGCGTCCGCGAGACCTGCCGCCAGCAGGGCCGTCCGCTGTTCGATTATACGCGTTGCGATATATTCGCAGGCGGTGCAATCGCCTTGTTGTTTAGTGGGTGATCACAGGTCGGCATGGCCACGCCTGCGAAATAATCGCACTTCGTATAAGCCTCCCACGCCTTTCCACCTTGCACTTTGAACTCTCAACCTTGCACTGTCCCCGCCCCCGCGCCCCACTCCCGTCAAGGCCGCCACAAAAAACCTCGGCGCACGACCACCCCAGCGGTACAATCCACCCATCACCGGGCGTCTATCCGCATCGACCTTTCAACCTTCGAGGGCAAGCCATGAACGCAACCCACCATCAACGGGCCGGCCGCACCGTCCGCCTCACACGCCCCGCCGCGTCGATCGCCGCCGCCTGCGTCGCCCTGCTGCTCGCCGCCGCCCCCGCCCTGACCGCCGCCGCCAACGTCGCCGTCGGCGACACCGTCGAGTTCACCCTCCGCACCGTCGACGGCCAGACGATCAGCTCCGAGCAGCTCCGCGGCCGGATCGTCATCGTCGAGCACTGGGCCACCTGGTGCGGGCCCTGCGTCAAGCAGATCCCTCACCTCAAGAAGCTGCACGCTCAGTACGGCCCCAGGGGCGTCGTGCTTATCGGCCTGTCCAGCGACCGCGCCGCCTCCACCGTTCAGCGTTTCGTCCGCGCCAACGGCATGAACTGGCCCCAGGCCATGAAGAACGCCCAACGCCAGATGCCCGACTGGGGCGTCCGCGGCATCCCCCACGCCTTCATCATCTCGCCCGAGGGCAAGGTGCTCTGGCGCGGGCACCCGGCGTCCATGGACGGCCCGCTCGCCGAGGCGCTGCGCAATCACCCGCCCCGGCTCAAAGCCGCCCGTGACGGCGACGATGCCGGGCCCGACCCCGCCGCCGCCAAGGCCGCCCAGGCCCTGCGCGACGCCGCCGTGGCCGTCGATCGCCAGAACTTCCCCGCCGTGCTCCTGTTCGTCAGCGCCGTCCCGAGCGAGGCGATCGACGACCCGGCGGTCATCGGCCGCGCCCGCGTGCTGATCAGCAAGCTCAGGCTCCGCGCCGATGACCCGGCCCTCGCCGAGGCCCGCGCCGCCAACCCCGACGGCGCCGAGGCGCTCGACGCCCTCCAGCAGGCCGTGCTCGCGAAGCTGAACCCGCCCGCGGCCGATGACGCGACGGTGCCGACCGGCGACGACGCGGCGCCGGTCGACGGGCCGGCCCCGCACATCGTCGCCGCCAAGCTCCGCCAGGCCCAGGCCGCCCACGAAGATCAGCGGTACGACCGGGCCTATGACGCTTACCAGTGGCTGGTCGAGCACGCCGGGCACACCGACGCCGGCGCCATCGCCGCCGACC
>CAYSIX010000352.1:0-2661 GCA_964431205.1 uncultured Phycisphaeraceae bacterium | reverse complement strand
GGCCCTGCCATTCGCGTCGAGCGTTCCGAGGAAACCGTCGAAGGCGGCCGTGTTCAGCAGCAGCAGGATCAGGTCCGTGAACGCATCCCAGTTGAGCGGCAGCCATGCACCGCCCGGCAGCGGGCTACCCGGAGTAGTGCCGGAGATGGTGCCCAGCACCAGGTACGGCATACCCGCGTTCGCGGCGCCCGCGTCGAGGCTGAGATCGATCTCCGTGGCCGCGGCCGTGGTCACCGCGTACCCGTCCGCCCAGAGCGACGGATCGAGCATGGTCTTCTCGACCTTGAAGTCGTCGACGAGCGCCTCCACGATGTTGTCGTTGGGGTTGTCGCTGGCTACGAAGCGCACCTGCATCTGGCCCGACGGCGTGACGTAGTCGGAAACCGTGAACGACCCGAGGTTCCAGCTGGGATGGTCGGTCACGGTCGCCACGTTGACCCACGTTGAGCCGTCGGCCGTCACGTCGATCTCGAGCGGCTGCTGCGTGCCGCCGGTGGAGTGGTAGAAGTAAAGGTAGTAGCTGATCGTGCCGTCCGAACCGGCCAGGTCGATGACGGGCGAGGTCAGCGTCGTGGGCCCGCCGTCCACGTCGTAGCTCCCGATGGAGCCGCCCAGGGGACCGGTCACGTAGCAGAGCGTGCCGCTCGCGGAATGATCGTCCTCGGGCTGCGCGTCCGTGCCCGCGGGATCCGCGCGCTCCCACTCGCCGGTGCTCAGGTTCTGGCTCGTGACGGTCCAGCCCGTGTTCGTCTCGAACGAATCGTCCATCACCACCTCGACGAAACCCACGTCGAACGAATAAACCGTCCCCGGCGCGTCGGGTGGAGACATCAGCCCCGTCCCCCCGTCGCCCTGCGCCGTGAAGTAGAACTCGGGCTCGTCGCCGGGCTGCGTGTTGGGGATCACGGCCTCGTACAGGTCGCCGCCCAGCGGAGTGAACGGAACGCCGCTGAACGAATCACCCGGATCGAAGCGGTAGTACAGGTACCCCGAACCGGGCACGTAGCTCTCGGTGCCCTCGTTGATCCGGATCAAGGTGGGCATGTCGGGCCCCGGCGGATAGCACCCGCTCGGCAGCCCGTCGGGAAAGTCCATGGTGATCGCCGGCGGCGTCGCGGAAAAGAGGTTCAGCGAAGGATCGCCGAAGATCGTCCAGTTCATGAACTCGGACACGCCCGACGAGCCCGCGATATCCATCATGGTGCACGACCCGCCGTACCACGTGCAGCCCACGGTCTGGTGCGACTCCATCCAGAACCGCTCGGCCGCGCCGTACTGCCCGCTGTACCCGTGATTGCCCTGTCCATACATGGGCGGCACCCACGACTGGTTGACGGTGGACATGTAGCACGCCACCGCGCCCGCAGGCTCGCCGCCGCTCGTGGCGCGCAGCCACGCCTCGGCGAAGCAGGTGGTGCCCACGAAGTTTCCGTTGACGCAGGCCACGCTCAAAATCACGGGGAGCATGCCCACGTTGGTCAGGTTGTTCACGTGCGTGTTCGAAAAACCGGTCGAGCCCCACGACGTGGTGCTGCCGTGGCCGCAGTAGTTGACGTAGCGGCGGCCCGCGTTGAGCGCGGCGGACACCTGCGACGCCGTGCCCGTGGGATCGTAGATCCGGTCCACGGTGGTGAAGCCGTAGGCGAGCAGCTCGTCGCGGATCAGGTCCATGTGCTCGTCATCGGACTCGCCGTAGTGGCCGATGCCCGACCCCTGGTCCGAGGCCACGCCCAGGCCGCACGCGTTCCAGCCACCCATGGAGATATCGTGGCCCGCCGCCTCGTACTCGATCGTGCGCTGCACCTGCGTGTCCACGTGCGCCGTGGTCTGCGCCGAAAACCGCCCCACGAAAATGTCGGGGTAGTTGTCCGCCGTCATCAGCGAGTAGTACGCATCCGAATCCCCGCTGCCGCCGCTGCCCGTCGCCACCTCTGCGGCGTCGCCGACCAGCAGCACGAAGGCCAGGTTGCTCGAATTGTAGACGTTGGTGATGTACGACTTGATGGACGAAGCGTTGTTCCCCATCACGCTCACGTCCACGAGCGTGGTGTCGATGCCGATCGAGTTCTTCCACGTCACCAGGTCCTGCGCCGACGTCATGAACGCGCCGTGGCTGATGATGAGCATGTCGCCCGTTTCCGACGGCGGCTCGGTGCGAATGCCCGCGCTGTTGACGAACTGCCGCGCGTAGAGCGCGCCGAACGATTTGTCCGGCTTGGCCACCATGCCGCCGCGGTCGAGCACGTTGCGCGTGCCGGGGCCGGCGGCGACGACCTCGACGTCGAGGCTCGTGTAGACGCGCAGCGTCCGGGTCACGGGATTGTATTGAAACGGAAACACCTCGACGACGACGCCGCGCTTCTCGCGGAGGATGTACGGCTCGCGCAGCGACGCGACCGTCCCCGGGAAGAACGCGTCCTGCTCGTAAACGTCGCCGAAGGTGTAAGGCACGGACGCGGGATCCACGCTTCGCAGGATGTTGCCCCTGTTGGGCAGCACGTCCACATCAGGGATCTCGTAGAACGACTCGCCGGCGACCCGCACCTCCATGCGCGCCGCGTCGGGAATCATGACGCTGCGATAGATCGCGGGCAGATGGGGATAGCCCGCGCCGTCGCGCAGGACCAGACCCTCGCCGCGAAGCCCGAGCAACGCGTAGTC
>CAYSIX010000351.1:0-2678 GCA_964431205.1 uncultured Phycisphaeraceae bacterium | reverse complement strand
TCGGCGAGCAGATCGACAAGTACGGCATCGGCAACGGGATCTCGCTGATCATCACCGCCGGCATCATCGCCGGCATGCCCGGCGCGATCGGGCAGGTCGTCGCGGGCTTCTCGCTCAGCGGCGGCGATACCGCGCCCTACGGCATCGACACGGTGATCTTCCTCCTGGCCGCGTTCGTCCTCGTCGTCGCCGGCTCGATCGTCATCACCCAGGGCCAGCGCCGCATCCCCATCCAGCAGGCCAAGCACACCCGCGGCCGACGCGTCTACGGCGGCCAACGCAGCTACCTGCCCCTGCGCGTCAACCACGGCGGCGTCATGCCGATCATCTTCGCCAGCTCCCTGATGATCTTCCCCTCGATCCTCTTCGGGTACCTGGCCCAGTCCATGCCCGTCGACGGCCAGGCCGTCGAGAACGCCGGGCCCGTCTACATGTTCTTCGCCCGAACGTTCGACTTTCTCAACGTCAACTTCGGCGGCATGACCGGGTACCTCTACACGGTGGCCTACATCGGGCTGATCTACTTCTTCGCCTACTTCTGGACCACGGTCCAGTTCCAGCCCAAGGAGATGGCTCAGCAGCTCCGCGACCACGGCAGCTTCATCCCGGGGCTGCGGCCGGGCCCGCGCACGGCCGACTACCTCGAGACCGTCATGGAGCGGATCACCTACGTCGGCGCGGGGTTCCTGGCGATCATCGCGGTGATCCCGACGGTGGTCTCGGGCCTGTTCGGGATCGACTTCAGCGTGACACAGTATCTCGGCGGGACGGGGCTGCTGATCGTGGTCAGCGTGATGCTGGACTTCGTGCAGCGGATCGAGGCGAACCTGATGATGCGGAACTACCGGGGGTTCCTGGGCGGGGGCGGTCGAAGCGGGCAGCGGATCCGTGGCCCGCGCGGGGCCGCCTGACGCGGGCTAGGATGGGTCGGGTGACGGGTCGCCTGATCGGGCGGGGCGGGGAACCACGGTTGTTGTGAACGATGGTGATGGGTACACTGATCAATTCGCTGTCACGGGGTCGATCGAGCCGGCCGGGCGCGTCGCGCGGCAAGGGCGCGGGGATCATCCCCAAGACGCCGGAGCAGCTCGAGAAGATGCGTGAGGCCGGGCGGGTGGTTCACCGGGTGCTCAGCCGCTGCCGGGAGATGTGCCAGCCGGGGGTGACGCTGCGACAGATCGACGCCGAGGCCCAGCGGCTGATCGACGAGGCGGGGGCCGTGGGGCTGTTCAAGGGGTACCCGGCCCACGAGGCGGGGGTGCCGGACTTTCCCTCGACGCTCTGCTACGCGGTGAACGACACGGTGGTGCACGGGGTGGCGGATGACCGGCAGATCGAGGACGGCGACATCGTGGGGGTGGATTGCGGCGTGCGGCTGAACGGCTGGTGTGGGGACTCGGCGACGACGATCCTGGTCGGCAACGTCCGCCCGAAGGTCCGCCGGCTGTGCGAGGATACGGAGCACGTGCTCTGGATCGCGATCGAGAACGTGAAGGTCGGGCGGCGATGGAGCGAGATCGCCCGGCTGATGCAGGGCTACGCCGAGGCCCACGGGTACGGCGTGGTGCAGGAGTTTGTCGGCCACGGGGTCGGCCAGGAGATGCACGAGGACCCCAAGGTGCCCAACTTCGTGAACCGGGACGTGCGGCGGAACGACTTCGTGCTGGAGGAGGGCATGGTGCTGGCGATCGAGCCGATGTGCAACCTCGGCACCCGCCAGGTGCGGACGCTGGACGACGGCTGGACCGTCGTGACGGCGGACCGCCAGCCCGCGGCCCACTACGAACACACCGTCGCGGTGACGGCCCACGGGGCCGACGTGCTCACCGACGGGCGATGACCGGCCGATTTGGCCGCGGAAGGTGACGAGCTTGCCGAAGGAAGATACAATCCAGTTTGAGGGCGAGGTGGTGGACGCCCTGCCGAACGCCATGTTCCGCGTTCGGCTGGAGAACGACCACGAGATCATCGCGCACATCTCCGGCAAGATGCGGAAGTTTTACATCCGCATCATCCCCGGGGATCGTGTGACGGTGGAGATCAGCCCGTACGACCTGACCAAGGGCCGGATCACGTACCGGCATTGACCGGTCGAGCGTCGGCCGGGCTCAGCAGCCACGAGGTGTGCCATGAAGGTGCGAAGCAGCGTCAAACGGATCTGTGAGAACTGCAAGATCATCCGCCGCAAGGGCGTGGTGCGCGTGATCTGCACCAACCCCAAGCACAAGCAGCGACAGGGCTGAACGAATCCGTGAACCTCGCCGCCCGTTGAGCGGTGCGGCGCAGCCGCCCGATCCGCACGAAGGAAACTGATTATGCCTCGTATCGCCGGAACCGACATCCCCGACAACAAGCCGATCCGCATCGCGCTTCGCTACATCTACGGGATCGGCCCGCACCACGCCGACCGCATCCTCGCCGAGGCGCAGATCGACCCGATGACCCGCGCCCACAAGCTCAGCGAGGACCAGATGGCGCAACTGGCCGGGATCATCGAGAGCAACTACGTCGTTGAAGGGGCGCTGAGGCGGCAGGTGGCGCAGAACATCGGTCGGCTCCGTGACATCCGCGCGTATCGAGGCGAGCGGCACCGTCGCGGGCTGCCGGTGCACGGCCAGCGGACCCGCACCAACGCCCGCACCCGCAAGGGCCGGCGCAAGACCGTCGCCGGCAAGAAG
>CAYSIX010000350.1:0-2725 GCA_964431205.1 uncultured Phycisphaeraceae bacterium | reverse complement strand
GCTGGCAGAAGCCGGGCGGGTCGCAGCGAGCGAATGGTGTCAACCATGAAGATCGGGGTGCCCAGACAGCACGAGGCGGGCGAGACGCGGGTGGCGTTGACACCCGCGGTGGTCAAGCGGCTGCTCGGGCAGGGTGCGGAGGTGATGGTCGAATCCGGTGCGGGCGTGGTGGCGCACGCGAGCGACGAGGACTACCGCGAGGTTGGCGCGAGCGTCGTGCCGGGCGAGCAGGCGTTGCCGCGGCTTTGGGGCGAGGCCGACGCCGTCATCACGATTCAACCGCCGACGGCCGAGCAGGTCGGTGCGTTGCGTGGCGGGGCGGTCGTGATGGGGATGCTCGCACCGCTGGCGAACCAACAGATGATCCGGGCGCTGGCCGACCGGGGGGCCACGGCGATCTCGATGGAGTTCATCCCGCGGATCAGCCGGGCGCAGTCGATGGACGTGCTCTCGAGTCAGGCGAACATCGGCGGGTACAAGGCGGTGATCATGGCCGCCGATCGTTGCCCGAAGATGTTTCCGATGATGATCACGGCGGCGGGGACGCTCGCGCCATCGCGGGTGTTCGTCATCGGCGCGGGCGTGGCGGGGCTGCAGGCCATCGCGACGGCCAAGCGGCTGGGCGCGGTCGTCGAGGCGTACGACATCCGCCCGGCGGTCAAGGAGCAGGTGCAATCGCTGGGCGCCCGATTCGTGGAGCTGGCCGTCGAAGCCGCCGACGCCGAGACCAGCGGCGGCTACGCCAGGGAGCAGACCGAGGAGCAGCGTCGCAAGCAGGCGGCGCTGATGAGCAAGCACGTGATCAGCGCCGACGCGGTGATCACGACCGCCGCGGTGTTCGGCAAGGCGCCGCCCATGCTGATCCCCGCCGACACGGTGCACCAGATGGCCGCGGGCAGCGTCCTGGTGGACCTGGCCGCCGACCCCCACGCCGGCCGCGGCAACTGCGAGCTGACCCGCCCCGGTGAAACCTTCACCACTGACGGCGGCGTCACCGTGATCGGCACGCTCAATCTCCCCGCGCTCGTGCCCGTGCACGCCAGCCACGCCTACGCCAACAACATGCACGCGCTGCTCAAGGGGCTGATCGTCGACGGGCAACTGAAGATCGACCTCGACGACGAGGTCCAGAAGGGGGCCGTGATCGTCCATGACGGCAGAATCACAAACGACATGATCCGGCAGGCGACGAGTCAGTGAACGTCATCACGAGTGAGGATCCACGAATGACCAAGGCACGAACGGACGCGTGAAGACCTGTCTTGGTTTCGACATTCGTGGATCCGTGCATTCGACATTGGAGCGCAGCGACATGGACCCTTTCGTGATCAGCCTCGGATTCTTCGTGCTGGCGATCTTCCTCGGCTTCGAGGTGATCACCAAGGTGCCCTCGACGCTGCACACGCCGCTGATGAGCGGGTCCAACGCGATCAGCGGGATCACGATCGTCGGGGCGCTGCTGGCGTCGTTCAGCGACTCGTTCCGGTCGGTCGGCGTCGTGCTCGGCTTCCTCGCCGTCATTTTCGCGACGACCAACGTCGTCGGCGGTTACGTCGTCACGCACCGCATGCTGCAGATGTTCAAGGGGCAGAAGAAGGGCCGGTGACCGCCCGCCCCGTCGCCCACCGCGCTTGAACCCACACCGAGACCCGCCATGTTCCAGCTCGCCTTGACCCGACTCGACTACCTCGCGCTGGTCTACTTCGCCGCGGCGATGCTGTTTGTGGTCGGGCTCAAGATGCTCAGCCAGGTCGCCACCGCCGCCCGCGGCAACCTCGTCTCGGCCGTCGGCATGCTGCTGGCCACCGTCGCCACCTTTTTCTACATCACCGACGACACGCTCGTCAGCCTGGTCTGGATCGTCATCGGCATGGCCATCGGCAGCGTCGCCGGCCTGTGGATGGCCCTGCGCGTCCCCATGACCGGCATGCCGCAGATGGTCGCCTTGCTCAACGGCTTCGGCGGCATCGCCTCGCTGCTGGTCGCCTGCGGCGATTACGCCCGAACCCATGCGGGCTCGGTCGTCGTCGCCGCGGGCGTCGTCATCGACGCCACGCCCACCGCCGCTCTCGAGGCTCAGCCCTGGCACACGCTGCTGGCCACCGGCCTGGCCACCCTCATCGGCGGGGTCACCTTCACCGGCTCCATCGTCGCCTGGGCCAAGCTCCAGGGCGTCAACTGGATGCCCGACAAGCCCGTCCAGTTCGCCGGGCAGAAGGCCCTGATCGCCGCCATGCTCCTCGGGGCGCTGGTCCTGGCCTTCTACCTGATCGCCGCGCCGGACTTCTTCTTCGCCGTCGTCCTCGTCGGCCTGCTCGCCCTGATCCTGGGCGTCCTGCTGGTCATCGGCATCGGCGGCGCCGACATGCCCGTGGTCATCGCATTGCTTAACAGCTACTCGGGCCTCGCCGCCGCCATGGCCGGCTTCGTGCTCAACAACTACGCCCTGATCATCACCGGCTCGCTCGTCGGCGCCTCCGGCCTGATCCTGACCAGCATCATGTGCAAGGCGATGAACCGCTCGCTGATGAACGTGCTGTTCGGCGGCGTGGGCGGGGCCGTGGCCGCCACGGGCGCGGGCGCCGGTCAGGAGAAACGCGAGGTCCGATCCTTCACCGTCGAGGACGCCGCGATCGTGCTCGAAGCCGCGAGTCAGGTCGTCATCGTCCCCGGGTACGGCATGGCTGTGGCTCAGGCTCAGCACGCGGTCAAGGAGCTGGCCGAC
>CAYSIX010000349.1:0-2764 GCA_964431205.1 uncultured Phycisphaeraceae bacterium | reverse complement strand
ATGATCAATCTGATGCTGCATCGGTTACAGCCGGGCTAACGCGGGCTTCTCACACGCGTTCCCAGCGGGGAGGTCCGAGTTGGGACGGAAGTCGCTGGCCAGCACGCGGTCGAGGTTGTAGGCCGATTGACGCGTGTCGTCCGGCGGCGCCGGCTCGCCGAATATCACGTCGTGGAAGATCTCGTACAGCCGGTACGCGAACTTCGCGTCGCGTTCCGTGTAGACGCTCAGCAGGCCCTCCTGTGGCGTGTAGATGAACGCGATGTTGGCGACCTCGGAACGTGTACGCCGATCAAGCAGGTCTCCCTCGCCGAAGGCCACGTCCACCTCAACACCGTCATCGACGAAGACGGAGAAGTAGTCCTCGCCCCGCCCGTGGCGCTGGTGATGTTCGGCGTACCGGTGCTTGCCGTATCCGTCAACCTCCTCGATCAGCCTGCCGATCCGATCAGCGAGGGTACGGCACTGTCCGGCGGGGTCGTTGATCGAACGGACCTTGAGATCGCGGAACCGCCGCCACCGGCGTTTGAAGCCCGACAACCGATCAACGGGCAGGAACTTCTGCAGCTCCTGCCAGACCGGCTCGTGCTCGGTTCGGACCCAGATCGCCTTGTCGATGGGCGCTTCGATGGCCCTCAGGTCGTCCATGAGGACGATGCCGACGCTCTCGGCCGCGCTCAGCAGCGCCTGCGTGCCCCGAGCGGTCGCCAGGATCCACGCATCCTCCAAGTCGCGCTGCGTGTTGAGACGGTGCTTCTCCGGCAGTTGTCTCCAGGCGTCGAAGATCGGCTCCACGTCAGCCTCTCGGAGCGAGGCCCAATCAAGAGGAAGGGGGCACCCCATGGTCTCGAAGTACACCTTAAGACGGTCGTTGGTGACGTGGCGGAACGCCTGCCTGATCTGAAACTGGCCCGGCATGACAGCTCGCTTTCGTGATGTGCTGAGAAACCCTGGTCGAAATTCGATTCGCGGCGCGCAGTTAGGCGACGCCGTTGCGTATGTGATGGGTAAAGGAACCCAGTGCTTAACAGGCTATCAGATGATCCTGTGTAAGCAAAACATGTTTGATCCATGGATACAAAGTGGCAGCAAAATGACATCATCTTGGACACCATCCCGGCGCCGCGACGAGGTCGCCGACCTGCTCGCCCGGGCGGTGGTCGGCCTGCACGAACGGGCGGCGTTGCACAAGTTGCCCACATCGGGGCGAGAGAGGCCGTTTGGCCTTGATTTGCCGGCCGAAATCCCGCTCACTGTCCATCGCGGCGCCACAGGGGTTAACCGTCACGTAGATCGGAAGCCAGTCGGAAGAATCACGGAATAGAGACCCGCCATGCCCGAACCGCTGAACATCCAGGCCGAGCTCGCCGCGATGGACGCGATGACGCCGACCCAGCTGCGCGAGAAGTATCAGCAGGTGTTCGGCGAGCCGACGCGCAGCGGCAACCGCCGCTTCATGGTCAAGCGAATTGCGTGGCGCCTCCAGGCCGAGGCCGAGGGCGGCCTGCCCGAGCGCGTCCGCCGCAAGGCGCTGGAGATCGCCCGCGACGGCGACCTGCGGACCACGGTCCCCCGGAACCCCCGGATTCCCCGCACCCTTTCCCTGGCCGGCGAGGGCCAAACCGTCGATCGATCGGCACCGGCAGCGAGACGCGCTCTTCCGGCGCCCGGCAGCCAGCTCACCCGTGTCTATAAAGGTCGCACCGTCGTGGTCACCGTCCTGGCCGACGGCTTCGAGCACGCCGGCAAGCGCTACCGCTCGCTCAGCGCCGCGGCCAGGGCGATCACCGGCACGCACGTCTCCGGCCACGCGTTCTTCGGCCTCACCAGGCGCCGCCGGCCCGACCAGGAGACCACCACGTGACCGTCCGCTGCGCGATCTACACACGCAAGTCGACCGAGGAGGGCCTCGAGCAGGCCTTCAACTCGCTCGACGCCCAGCGCGAGGCGGCCGAGGCCTACATCGCCAGCCAGCGCGCCGAGGGCTGGGAAGCGCTGGACACCCGCTACGACGACGGGGGCTTCTCCGGCGGCAACGTCGACCGCCCCGCGTTCCAGCGTCTGCTCGCCGACGTACGCGAGGGCCGGATCGACGCGGTCGTGGTCTACAAGATCGACCGGCTGTCGCGCTCGTTGATGGATTTCGCCCGCATCATGGAGGAACTCGACCGCCACGGCGTGGCGCTGGTCTCGGTGACGCAGCAGTTCAACACCACCAGCTCGATGGGCAGGCTGACGCTGAACATCCTGCTCAGCTTCGCCCAGTTCGAAAGGGAGATCATCTCCGAACGAACCCGTGACAAGGTCGCGGCCATGCGGCGCAAGGGCAAGCTCTGGGGCGGCCGGCCGATCCTCGGCTACGACGTGGCACGGCCGCCGGAAGTGGCGGGCGGGTCGAAGCTGGTGATCAACGAGCAGGAGGCCGATCGCGTGCGGCGCCTGTTCGAGCTGTACGTCGAGCACGGGGCGATGATGCCGGTGGTCGAGGAGGCGTCGAGGCTGGGCTGGACGACCAAGCGCTGGACCACGCGGGCGGGCAAGCAGCGGGGCGGCGGGCCCATCGACAAGGGAGGCCTGTGGCGGATCCTGACCAACGTGACCTACATCGGCAAGGTGTCGTTCGAAGGGCAGGTCTACGACGGCGAGCAGGACGCGATCGTGCCCGCGGACCTCTGGCAACATGTGCAGGCGAAGCTGGCGGGCAACGGCCACGCGGGCGGCCACACCCCCGGCCCCCGAAGCGCGAACGGCGCTCGCTCCGACG
>CAYSIX010000348.1:0-2791 GCA_964431205.1 uncultured Phycisphaeraceae bacterium | reverse complement strand
GCCCAATCACCCAATCACCCAATCACCCGATGGCATGCGGTGGATCCGGCCGATCCCGGCGAAGGCGGCTCGTCGTGCAGCGGCGGGCAGGCCCGCCGGCTAAACGTCGCGGCCGTCAGCGGGCGCCCGGATCCGCTGCCGGGCGATTGTGAGGCGGTGTGCTGGCCCCGCGGGCTTCGGGCGGAATAGGATACGGGGTTCGCACGTTGGACAAGGGGTGCGGGGCCAGGGTGGTTTCGGGAACAGGGTTGGAGTCCACATGCGGCACAATGGTTCCGGTCTTTGGCAAGCCACTTTCCTGAGCGTGGCGGTTGCCGCCGCGAGCGTGTCGGCGTCGTGGTCCGGTTCGGCGTGGGCGGCGGAGTCGGCGACGGTCCAGCAGCCGCACGTCACGGCGAGGCTGGTCAGCGCGGCGGACACGGTCCGGCCGGGCGAGGCGATCGAGGTGGGCGTGGTGCTGGAGATGGAGCGGCACTGGCACACGTACTGGCGGAACCCGGGTGACTCGGGGATGGCGACGGACGTGCGGTGGGAGCTGGCGGGGGGTTTCGAGGCGAGCGAGATTGACTGGCCCGCGCCGCGGGTGTTTGAGGAGCCGGGCGGGCTGACGACGTTCGGCTACGGCGATCGGGTGGTGCTGCCGGTGCGGATCGCGGTGCCCGAGGGGGTGAGCGACGGCTCGGTGACGCTGAGGGCGAAGGTGACCTGGCTGGTGTGCCGGGAGGTGTGTCTGCCGGGGGACGCGGAGCTGAGCTTGGAGCTGCCGGTGGGTGAGGGGTCGTCGGGACCGGACGAGGCGAGCGCGGCGCTGCTGGCCGAGGCGTGGGCGGCGGTGCCGGCGGCGCTGCCGGAGGATGCGGTGAACGCGAGCTGGGTGACGGAGGGCGAGCGGGCGGAGCTGAGGCTGTCGGCTGAGGCGATCGGTCCGATCGAGCCCGGTACGACGCTGTGGTACCTGCCATACGAGGGGGCGGGGTTTGAGCACGTGCGCGTGACGCTGGACGGGGGCGCGGCGGGCAGGCCGGTGACGTTGCCCGTGGCGGTGAGCCCGGTGGCGCGGCAGCGTCCGGAGCGGGTGCGGGGGGTGTTGCTGGTGGAAACCGACGGGTCGCGTGCGGCGTATGAAGCGGACGTGAGCCTGGACTGAACTGAACGGATGACGGAAACGGGAAACGTGGAAAGGCACGGCCTGCGTGCCGGGACTATTAGAAGAAAGGAGTCCGAGATGACGTGGAATCAGAGGTGGACGGTGATCGGGACGCTCGCGGCCGGGATGCTGATCGGCGGGGCGCTGGTGGCGTGGCAGCCGGGCGCGGTGGCGGAGTCGGCGTACGGGACGAAGGCGGCGGGGCTGGAGCCCGCGCCGGCGTTCACGCTGACCGACACGAACGGCCAGACGCACAGCCTCAGCGACTTCCACGGCAAGCACGTGGTGCTGGAGTGGATCAACCCCGAGTGCCCGTTCGTGAAGAAGTTTTACAACGCGGGCAAGATGCAGGAGTTGCAGGCCAAGTATACCGACGAGGGTGTGGTGTGGCTGCTGATCGACAGCTCCGCCCCCGGCAAGCAGGGCGACCTGAGCGCCGATGAGTGGAACAGCAAGATGGAAGAGCAGGGCATCAAGGCGACGGCGCTGCTGCTGGATGACGACGGGACGGTCGGCCGGGCGTACGGGGCCAAGACGACGCCGCACATGTACGTGATCAACCCCGACGGCAAGCTGATCTATCAGGGTGCGATCGACGATCAGCCGACGCCGGACTCGGCGTCGCTCGAGATCGCCCACAACTACGTGGCGCAGGTGCTCGACGCGAACCTGCTCGAACAGACCAAGCCGTACGGCTGCTCGGTCAAGTACTGAGCCGGTCACCGTGTGGATGAGACAGGCATACGCGAGGGCCCGCCCCGTTGAAGCGGGGCGGGCCTTTTCACTGACCATTTGCCTCGCGCCGCGCGTCCTGATACAACGCTGCCGCCATGGGTGTACCGATCTCACAGATGTGGACCGTCGCGACGTACGTGCTCAAGCAGCGGCTGCGCGGCAACCGGCGTTACCCGCTGGTGCTGATGCTCGAGCCGCTGTTCCGCTGCAACCTCGCCTGCGCCGGGTGCGGCAAGATCCAGTACCCGCCGCACATCCTCAAGCGGCAGCTCACGCCCGAGCAGTGCTTCCGGGCCGTGGACGAGTGCGGCGCGCCGATGGTTTCGATCCCCGGCGGCGAGCCGCTGCTGCACCCGCAGATCCGCGAGATCGTCGATGGGCTGATCGCCCGCCGCAAGTACATCTACCTGTGCACCAACGCGATTTTGCTCAAGCAGAAGCTCGAGGAGGGCCTGTTCCAGCCGAGCAAGTACCTGACGTTCTCGGTGCACATGGACGGTCAGGAGGAGCACCACGACTTCGCCGTCTGCCGCGAGGGGACCTACCGCAAGGCGATGGAGGGGATTCGGCTGGCGGTCGAGCGGGGCTTCCGCGTCACGACCAACACGACGCTGTTCGACGGGTTCGACCCGAACTCGGTGCGCGCGTTCTTCGACGAGATGATGGACGCCGGCGTCGAGGGCATGATGGTCAGCCCCGGCTACGCGTACCCCAAGGCGCCCGATCAGCAGAGCTTCCTCCGCGAGCGGCAGAAGACGCAGGAGGCGTTCCACACGCTGCTGGCCAACCGCGGGCGCAAGTGGCGGTTCAACCAGTCCCCGCTGTTTCTGGAGTACCTCATGGGCCTGCGGCACTACGAGTGCACGCCCTGGGGCAACCCGACCTACAACATGTTCGGCTGGCAAAAGC
>CAYSIX010000347.1:0-2815 GCA_964431205.1 uncultured Phycisphaeraceae bacterium | reverse complement strand
GCTTGCCACCCCCACAACGCCACCCGCCGCGTCCGGTGGGTGTCGCCCAGAATCTCAGGGCACCGCGACGGCGGGCGCAATTGGCGTTTACTTCGTTGAGGCGGGCATCTCGCCCGCCATCGCCGAGCAGCGGCGAATGATCCAAGACAGGCCTGCGACCTGTCGGCGGGCGAGACGCCCGCCCCACTTTGGGACTTGCCCTATCCCGTTCATTTCACGACGCGGGGTTGCCACGGCCCCCGACGACGTCCATAATGATGTACCCGTCGCACGCGCGCGACGGAACTCCCCTGCCCGCGTTCGAGCGTTCGAGAGCTTTTCGAGGTAGTGAATGTCGCACCGGCGCCTGCAGATCGGCGAAATCCTGAAGAAATGGGGCTTGGTGGACGACCAGCAGCTCGCCGAGGCGGGCAAGCTGGCCGACGGCTCACGCAAGCACATGGGCGAGATCCTGGTCGACCTCGGGTACGTCACCGAGAACGACGTGGCCAAGGCCTTGGCCAGCCAGTTCGGCATGGAATTCGTCGACATGGATCAGCCCAATGTCATCGACAAGTCCAACCTCGAGCTGATCCCGCGCGAGATGATCCGCAAGTACCAGATCCTGCCCCTAGGCAAGGAGGGCAACAAGCTCAAGGTGCTCATCCACGACCCGATGGACCTGGCCCTGCAGGATGACCTGCGGTTCCGCCTGGGCGTGGACCTCGAGCTGGCGCTGGGGGCACGCAGCAAGATCAAGGAATACATCGACACGGCCTACAGCGAGACGCAGGCCACCATCGACCAGGAGATCCGCCAGGCCACCATCGACGCCTCGATGGACCGTGGCGAGTCGCTGGACATTCAGGTCGAGGGCGAGGACGACGGCGAGTTGAGCGGCGACGAGGCCAAGGACGCCTTGGGCGCGCCGATCATCCGGCTGGTCAACGAGATCATCAAAGAGGCCGTGATGACCCGGGCCAGCGACATCCACATCGAGCCGTTCGAGAACCGCGTGCGCCTGCGTTACCGCATCGACGGCGTCTGCCACGAGCGCGACCGCATCCCCAAGCGGACGCAGGCCTCGGTGATCGCCCGCCTCAAGATCATGTCGGGCGTGAAGATCGAGGAGAAGCGGGTCCCCCAGGACGGCCGCATCAAGATGCGCGTCGCCGGCGAACAGGTCGACTTCCGTGTCTCGTTCTGCCCGGCCTACCACGGCGAGTCCGTCGTGCTGCGTATTCTGCGGCCCGAGTCGGCCAAGGTCGGCCTGTCGAACCTGGGCATGGCCGACGACACGCTCGAGAAGTTCCAGCAGATCATCAGCCGACCCAACGGCATCTTCCTGGTCACCGGGCCTACCGGCTCGGGCAAAACCACCACGCTCTATTCCGCCCTCGACGTGCTGAACAAGCCCAACCGCAAGATCATCACCGCCGAGGACCCGATCGAGTACAACTTCAAGGGCATCAACCAGTGCCAGATCAACGAGCAGATCGGGCTCTCGTTCGCCCGCATCCTGCGGGCCATGCTGCGGCAGGCGCCCAACATCATCCTCGTCGGTGAGATCCGCGACCGGGAGGTCGGCGAGGTCGCCATCCAGGCCGCGCTGACCGGCCACCTCGTCTTCTCCACACTGCACACCAACGACGCCCCCTCGGCGATCACCCGCCTGGTGGACATGGGCCTCAAGCCGTTCCTGGTCGCCAGCTCGATCCAGGCCGTGCTCGCCCAGCGGCTGGTCCGCATCCTCTGCGAGCAGTGCAAGGAGCCGGACACCGACCCCGACCCCCGCCACATGGCCCTGTGCGGCATGAAGCCCGAGGACCTGGCCAATCAGACGATCTACAAGGCCGTCGGCTGTGCGCGGTGCAGCAACACCGGCTACCGCGGCCGACGGGGGATCTACGAGCTGATGCTGATGAACAACGAGCTGCGCGAGCTGGCGTTCAACCGCGAGCCGCTGAGCAAGATCCGCAAGGCGGCGCTCGCGTCGGGGATGCGCAACCTGCTCGGGGACGGGCGGCTGAAGATCCTCGCCGGGAAGACGACGCTGGCCGAGGTCGCCCGCATCACGCAGGTCGAGGGCATGGCGGAGATGGCCGAGGAGGAAGCCGAAGAGCTGGCCAACGTCTAGCGGCCGTGTGGGCCTTGAGCCGGCTCGCTGGAACCGGCGCCACGCCGCTGGTAGCATCCGACCGCTCGACTCGTCCCTGCCAACGGGCGGGTCCATCCGACGAAACGGGTCCGCGGCCACACGCGTCGCGACACGAAACATCCCCCCCGGCGTGAGGGACCACCCCTATGGCGCTTCACATTGACCGACTGCTCGACACCGTAGTGAAACAGAACGCCAGCGATCTGCACCTGACGGTGGGCAAGCCGCCGACCCTGCGCATCCGCGGCCGACTCGTCGAGCTGAAAACCAAGACCCTCGAGCCCAACGACACCGTCGCCCTGATGAAGGCGATCACCCCGGAACGCTCGCAGAACGAGCTGCAGGAAGAGGGCGGCAGCGACTTCGGCTTCGCCTACGGTGACGCCGCCCGCTTCCGCGTCTCGATCTTCAAGCAGAAGGGCTCGGTCGCCATGGTCCTGCGACAGATCCCCAACGAGTTGATGTCGATCACGGACATCGGCCTGCCGGAGATCGTGCCCGACCTGATCCGCCGTCCGCGGGGCCTGTTCCTGGTCACCGGGCCCACCGGCTCGGGCAAGACCACCTCGCTGGCGGCCATGATCAACCACGTCAACATCACCACCGACCGTCACATCATCACGGTCGAGGACCCGATCGAGTACTACCACCCGCACAAGAAGTCGATCGTCAACCAGC
>CAYSIX010000346.1:0-2819 GCA_964431205.1 uncultured Phycisphaeraceae bacterium | reverse complement strand
GGCGCCCGAGAGGAACGACTCGCTCTGCAGCGACGCCTTGGTGATGCCCAGCAGCAGGGTGCGCCCGGTGGCCGGGCGGCAACGCGTCGCCTTGGCCGGCGTCTTGCCGTCCGCCTCGAGCTTGGCGTTCATCTCCTTGAGCTCGGCCCGCGGCAGGATCGTGTCGACCGGCAGGTTCGTGTCGCCCGGTTCCTTGATCTTGGCCATCTGGCTCAGGGCCTCGTTGGCCTCGCGGAAGCGGAACTTGTCCAGCACCTCGTTGGGCAGCAGCCCGCTGTCGCCCGGGTTCTCAACGCGGACCTTGCGCAGCATCTGCGTCACGATCACCTCGATGTGCTTGTCGTTGATCGGCACGCCCTGGGCGCGGTAGACGTTCTGCACCTCCTCGAGCAGGTAGATGTGCAGCGCCTCCTCGCCCTTGACGCGGAGGATGTCCTGCGGGACGAGAGGGCCGTCGATCAGCGGGTCGCCGGCGTCGACGAAGTCCCCGGTGTGGACCAGCAGGTGCCGGTCCTGGGGGACGTGGTGCTCGACCTCGAGGCCGGATTCCGAGCGGACGATGATGGTCATCTTGCCGCGGCGGCGGTCGGAGCGGAGCTCGACGCGGCCGGAGATCTCGGCCATGATCGCCGCTTCCTTGGGCTTTCGGGCCTCGAAGATCTCGGTGACCCGCGGCAGGCCGCCGACGATGTCCGCCGACCCGGAGACCTCCCGCGGCTGGCGGGCGAGCATCTGGCCGGCGGAGATGCGCTGACCCTCCTCGACCTCGATGCGCGCCTTGGCCGGCAGGTAGTGGAAGTCGAGGATCTTGCCGTCGTCGCCCTCGATGACGATGCGCGGGTGCTTCTCGCCCTTGTGCTCGATGACGACCAGGGCGGCGCCGCCCTCGCGGGCGCCCTTCTTGCCCTTGCCGCCGGCCGACTCCTGCTCGGGCCGGACCGTCTCGCCCAGCTCGATGTCCTCGAACCGCACCACGCCGGGCTTCTCGGCCAGGATCGGCGTGCGGTGGGCCTCCCACTTGCACAGGACCTGGCCCTTCTTCACCTTCTCGCCCGGCTTGACCTGGATGTAGGCGCCGTACTGGATCTTGAACTTCTCCAGCTCGCGGCCCTTGTCGTCCTGGATGACCAGCTCGCCGTTGCGCTTCAGCGCCACGAGCACGTCGTTGCCGTCCTCGTCCTTGACCGGGACCTCGTTGGCGTCGCGGATCTCGACGGTGCCGGCGTTGGCGGCGCGGTAGTCGGTCTCGACCAGCTCGCGGTGCCCGATCCCGCCGGTGTGGAACGTCCGCATGGTCAGCTGCGTGCCCGGCTCGCCGATGGACTGGGCGGCGATGATGCCCACGGCCAGGCCCTCCTCGACGGGACGCCCGGTCGAGAGGTCCTGCCCGTAGCACAGCGAGCAGAGGCCCTGACGCGACTCGCAGGTCAGCGGCGAGCGGACGACGACGGCGTCGATGCCCAGGCCTTCGATCGCCCGGGCCGCTTGGTCGGTGATCAGCTCGTTCTCCGAGACGATCAGCTCGTCGGTGATCGGGTTGCGGATGGTCTCGCGGGCCGTGCGCCCGACGATCTGCTCGCGCAGGGGCACGTCGACCTCTTCGCCCTTGTACACCGCCCGCTTGGTCACGCCCTGGTTCGAGCCGCAGTCGTGCTCGGCGACGAACACGTTCTGCGCCACGTCGGCGAGCTTGCGGGTCAGGTACCCCGAGTCGGCGGTCTTGAGCGCCGTGTCGGCCAGTCCCTTGCGGGCGCCGTGCGTGGACGAGAAGAACTCGAGCACGGACAGGCCCTCGCGGGCGTTGCCCTTGATCGGCGTCTCGATGATCTCACCCGACGGCTTGGACATCAGGCCCCGCATGCCCGCGAGCTGCTGCACCTGGCTCACGTTGCCGCGGGCGCCCGAGGCCTCCTTGGACATCACGTACACGGGGTTGATGTAGAGCCGGCCCTCCTTGCCGTCGGCCGGGACCGGCAGGTCGTTCTCGTCCCGCCGGTCGTTCTTCAGCTCCTTGAGCAGCTCGGCGGTCACCTGCTCGCGGCAGTGCGTCCAGAGGTCGAGCAACTGGTTGTACCGCTCGCGCTCGGTGATGGCGCCGGCCTGATAGGCGCGCTCGACGCGGTCGACCTTCTTCTGCGTCGCGTCGATCAGCTCCTGCTTCTTCTGCGGGATGCGCAGGTCCGTGAGCCCGAACGACAGCCCCGAGGTCGTCGAGTACCGGAACCCGATCTGCTTGAGCTTGTCGAGCAGGTCGATCGTCTCGGGCCGACCGCAGCGGGCGTAGGTGTCGTCGATCACGCGGCTGCAGCCCTTGGAGCCCAGGGCGCAGTTGTAGTAGGGCATGCCCTCGGCGAGGATCTCGTTGAACAGCAGCCGGCCGACGGTCGTCAGCACGCGGCGGTTCTCGGGCATCGGCTTGGGCTGGTCGCCCTGGTCCTCGACGACGTCGACGTACCGGTTCGCCGGCAGGCGGACGAGGATCGGCTCGTGGATGTCGAGCTTGTTCAGCTCGTAGGCGAGCAGCGCCTCGAACGGGTCGCGGTAGCGCTTGGCCTTCTGCGGGTCCAGATCGGCGTCGCCGCGCAGCATCGTGAGGTAGTAGGCCCCGAGCAGGATGTCCTGCGAGGGGCTGATGATCGGGTCGCCGTTGGCCGGGCTGAACACGTTGTGCGGGCTGAGCATCAGCACGTGGGACTCGGCCTGGGCCTCGACGCTCAGGGGCAGGTGGACGGCCATCTGGTCGCCGTCGAAGTCGGCGTTGAACCCGGTGCAGACCAGCGGGTGGATCTTGATCGCGTTGCCCTCGACGAGCACGGGCT
>CAYSIX010000345.1:0-2838 GCA_964431205.1 uncultured Phycisphaeraceae bacterium | reverse complement strand
CAAGGACATCGTGAAGCTGTGGAAGGCCGAACGGTTCGATCCGCACGAGCTCATGGGCCTCTACAAGCGCGCCGGCGCGCGGTACTTCGTGGGTCAGGCGATGCACCACGACCACTTCTTCAACTACCCGTCGAAGCTCAACCGGTTCAACTCGGTGGAGATGGGCCCGGGCCGCGACATCTGCGCCGAGTGGAAGGCCGCCGCAGATGCCGAAGGTCTGCCCTTCGGGCTGACCGAGCATCTGGGCGCGACCTTCTCGTGGTGGCGAACGAACAAGGGCACCGACTCCTGGGGACCCTACGCCGGTGTACCGTACGACGGAAACGATCCGGAGTATCGTGACTTCTACCTGGATAACTACGAGCACGTGGGCGCCGAGCCGCTGTCCGGTCCGGCGCGCCCGTGGTACACACCCAACGCCGCGTTCCGCGACTACTGGCTGCGCGTGATGAAGGAGGTCATCGACCGCTACGAGCCCGATCTCCTCTACTCCGACGGCGCGCTGCCGTTCGGCGCCGGCGACCCGCACATGCCGGGCGTCGACGCCTCGTGGCCCGGCGATCCGGCGTTCGCCTGGGGGCTCGAGGCCGTCGCGCACCTCTACAACACATCGGCCCGAAAGCACGGCGAGAGCCGCGCCGTCTACAACCAGAAGGACCGCCGTCCGGAGGTCTACCGCGTGGGCGTCCTCGACATCGAGAAGAGCCAGCTCCCCGGCATCAACCCGGAGCCGTGGCAGACCGACACGTGCCTGGGCAACTGGTTCTACGACGTGAAGCAGGAGTTCAAGCGCCCCGCCCACGTCATCGAGATGCTCGTGGATATCGTCAGCAAGAACGGGTCGATGCTGCTCAACGTGCTCCAGCGGCCGGACGGAACGATCGACGACGAAACCCGGTGGATCCTCGAGGAGATCGCCGGCTGGCACGCGGTCGCCGGCGAGGCGATCGGCGGCACCCGCCCGTGGCGCGTCTTCGGCGAGGGCGACAGCACGGTCGCGATCGACCGTTTCCGCGAGGAGCAGGTCGCGTGGAACTCGTCCGACTACCGGTTCACGGCGAAGGGGACCACGCTCTACGCGTTCATGCTCGCCCCGCCGGCCAACCGTGTGGCGGTCGTGAAGAGCCTCACCGAGGGCGAGCGCGTCACGCGCGTGCGGCTGCTCGGCGCCGGGGAGTGCGGGTACGCCCAGTCCTACGGCGCGCTCACGGTGAAGCTGCCGGAGAAACTGCCCACGGACTACACGAACGTGCTCGCGCTGGAGCTGGGGTAGAGGCGGAGGGGCGGATCGACAAGCCGCAACCGGGATGCCGGCGCCTCCGCCGCGGCGTCCGCAACGACACCGAAGAGTCGAACGCCGTAGCTGATCACTCCGGGGCGATCACGTATATGACCACGCTGCCTGCGGTGGAGTACCCGCCATGGTCGTCCTCGGGTTCCCCGACGATCATGTAGTAGTCTGAGATCGCCACGGACGCTCCGAATTCGTCGTTCTCCGCCGGAGTCTCGCTTGAGATCGCGGTCGCTTCGGTCCAGGTCCCGGATCCGTCGTGCGTGAACTGGTAGGCACGGCCGGCGCCGAGCGCGCTCGTGTCGTTCTCGTTTGCGCCCACGACCGCGTGGTCCCCGGAGATCCCGACGGAGAACCCAAACTGATCGTTGTCCGCACCGTCACTCGGCAGCAGTCGGTCAGTCTCATCCCAGTTGCCCAGTCCGTCACGCCGGTAGAAGTAGGCGGCACCGCTCAGCGTACCGCCGTCCCCGTCGTAGTAGGCTCCGACGACGGCGAACTCGCCTGAGATGGCAACCGAGGTGCCAAAGTAGTCGTAGTTCGAGGCTTCGCCCGCCGTCAGCTTGGGCCGTGGCGTCCAGGTTCCCGGTCCGGTGCGCTCGAAGACGTAGACGGCGCCTTGGGCGGTACCACCGTCGTCCTGGTTGAGCGCACCAACCATGGCGTAGGTTCCCGAGATCGCTACCGACCAGCCGAAGTCCGCGTTGTGCTCGGGATCGCTTGCCGTGAGTTTCGAGACCTCCAGCCACTGACCGTCCGGCTGCCGCTCGAAGATGTACGCGCTGCCCGAATCAGTCTCCGTGTCGTCGTCCTGAAGGGCACCGACAATGGCGTATTCTCCGGAGATCGCCACGGCGTTGCCGAAGTTGTCGTAGTCGGCCGCATCGCCGGCGACGATACGATCGACCTCCTGCCACGTCGTGGGATCGGTGCGCTCGAAGATGTACGCGGCCCCTCGGCTGTTACCACCGCCGTCCTCGTAGCGTGCGCCGACGATCGCGAACCGGTCCGATATCGCCACCGCGCCACCGAACTGACTGGACGCCGCCGCCTCGCTCGCAGCGAGCTTGTCGGCCGGTTCCCAGGTGTTCGGACCCGTGCGACGGTAGACGTAGGCGCTGCCGTCGTTCACGTAGAGATTGCTGTCTCCCCGGGCGCCGATGATCGCGTAGTCGCCCCAGATTCCGACTGCAGAGCCGAAGAAAGCGCCGTCCGACGCATCCTGAGCCGTGACGGTTACCAGCTGTTCTGCCCACTGCGCGTAGAGCGTCACCGACGTATCGCCCATGGTGAACGAGTCACCGGGACGATAGTCAGTAGCCGACCCGTCGGCGGCGGTGTTCCACCCGATGAAGATCAGCGGGTCGTTCGAGAGGCCCCCGGTGTTACCGACGACGTCGACCGTATCACCCGGCTCGTAGATCACGGCCCCCGCCGGGACCGAACCCGTGGCGCCGTTGGCGTCGTAGGCAACCGTCAGAACACCGGACACGGTCCGCTGAACGGCCTCGAAGAGCCGAGCGAAGACTTCACAGCCACCAAGAATC
>CAYSIX010000344.1:0-2860 GCA_964431205.1 uncultured Phycisphaeraceae bacterium | reverse complement strand
AGCCCGAAGAACGCCGGGGCCTGACCGACGGCGATGAGCACGCCGGCGCCGGCGGTGAACCCGACGAGCACGCTCTGACTGACGTATCGGACCAGCTCGCCGAGGCGGGCGAAGGCGAAGGCGAGCTGGATGACGCCGGCGAGCAGGGCGATGGCCAGGGCCGTTTGCACGCGTGTGCCCTCGTCGGCGCCGGCGGCGGCCACGGCCGCGAATACCAGGATGCTGATGGTGTTCGAGGGCCCGACGATCATCAGGCGGCTGGAGGTCAGCAGCGACCCGAGAATGGTCTGGATAATCGCGGCGTACAGGCCGTACACCGCCGGGAGCCCGGCGACGAGGGCGAAGGCCATGGACTGGGGGACGGCGACGACGGCGCCGGTGAGCCCGGCCTGGGCGTCGTGCCGCAGCGAGGCGAGGCGGTAGGCGCGGGCGTCGTCGGTCAACCGGGCCAGCGGCCGGGCGATCGGGTTCAGCAGGAGTCGGGTCAGGTCGTGGGTCATGGCGTGGCCCGGGTGGTCGCCAGCGTAGCAACCGGGCGGCGCGGTGGCGACGGGTGGCCTGGATCAGCCGATAAAACCGAGGCGATCGGCACAGGGGCGAACCATCTCAAGCGTCCGGGCGAATCAGCCGACTAAATCCCGGGCAGCGACCCGTTGCGCCCGGCGCGCGGCGGTGGAGCCCGTCGCGCTTGTCATGGGGATGGGGTGGAAGCGACCGCGCATGGCCAAGAACTCTCGCGTCAAGTCGGGCCTCGAGCTGTACCTGAAGCAGATCGATGAGTCCCCGCTGCTCACGGCCGAGGAGGAGAAAGCCCTCTGCCGGCGGATCATCCACGAGAACTGCCCCGCGGCGCGGGAGCGGATGATCCGCAGCAACCTGCGGCTGGTCGTCGCGATCGCCAAGCGGTACACCAACCGCGGCCTGCCCCTGCAGGACCTGATCGAGGAGGGCAACCTCGGGCTGATGAAGGCGGTCGAGAACTTCGACCCCGACCAGGGCGCCCGCTTTTCGACGTACGGCTGCTGGTGGATCAAGCAGGCGATCAAGCGTGCGTTGATCAACGCCGTGCAGCCGATCCACATCCCGGCGTACATGGTCGAGCTGATCGCCAAGTGGAAGCGTGCCTCGCGGGAGCTGGAGGAGCGGCTGGGGCGTCAGCCGTCGGTGCAGGAGCTGTCCGAGCACATGGAGCTGCCGCCGCGCAAGGTGCGGATCATCCGCAAGGCGGTGCGCGCCTTTCAGCGTCCGCCGCAGACCGGCGGGTCCGGCGAGGAGGGCGACGCGCCCATGCTCGCCGAGATGCTTCACGACGATAAAACCCCCAGCCCGCAGGACCGCGTCCTGCTCGACGACGACCTGCAGACCATCGCCATCCTGCTCAACGCCATCGACGACCGCGAGGCGACCATCCTCCGCCTGCGCTACGGGCTCGACGGGCAGGAGCCGCTGACGCTCAAGGAGATCGGCGCCGAGGTCGGCCTGACCCGCGAGCGCGTGCGGCAGATCGAGATCGAGGCGCTGCGCAAGCTGAACCAGCGGCTGAACAGCGACCGGCCGCTGGCGGCGATCCGCGCCCGCGAGGAAGTGCGCCGCCGTCGCTCGGCGTGAGCACGCGCCGGGCCGCGGTCGATTCACCGACACATCGAAGTGATTCCGGGACCGTCCCGCGACGGACGGGATATCCCTGAAAGCCGGGCCGAGCCCTTGACGGACGCGCGTCGGGCGTGGTATTTTTATCGCATTAGTCAATAAAGCGCCGCGGTACCGGGCGTCAGCGCAAGCGGTTCTGTCACAGGAGGGAAGTCGAATGCCCGCACTGGCTGTTGTTCGGATCAGGGCCGGACGTCTGCTCGCCGCCGTCCTGGCCGCGACGCTGGGGCTCTGCGCTCAGGCCGCCGTCGTCCAGACGGCCGAGCCGTTCCTGGGCGTGACGCACCACCAGATCGTCGAGGCGCACGACGGCTCGACCGCCGGCGGTCCGTTCGACCTGCCGCGGCCCGTCGTGGTCAACGTCCTCGAGATCGATCCGACCGCCCCCGGCGTCGGTTTCCGCATGCAGCCGGGCAACGGGCCCGAACCCGGCGAGGTCACCCGCACCACCACGCGCTCGTTCGTCGACGACCTCGGCGCTCAGATCGGCGTCAACGGCGACTTCTTCGACACCAGCCCGCCGTACCCGCCCGCCGGCGGCCGGTTCTTCACCGACGTCATCCACACCGGCGCCTCCGAGGGCGACGGCTACTCCCCCAGCCGATTCACGGGTGAACCCATCTTCAACGTCTCGCAGGACAACGTCGCCAGCGTCCTGCGCAGCGCCGCTGCCGGCACGTTCGACACCGTCGAGGGCGTGGCCCTGTTCAACGCCCTGGGCGGCAACCAGCGCCTGGTGACCAACGGCGTCAACACCACGCCCGGCGGGTCCTACACCACCACGCTGAACCCCCACACCGCCCTCGGCGTCACCTTCGACGGCAAGGTCCTGCTCATGACCGTCGACGGACGCCAGCCCCAGTACAGCGAGGGCATGCGCACCGACGAGATGGCCGACCTGCTCATCGACCACTTCAACGCCCGCGACGCGATCAACGTCGACGGCGGCGGGTCCACCACCATGGTCATGGACGACCGCGACGACGGCCGGCAGAACGCCCGCGTGGTCAACAGCCCCAGCGACGGCGCGAGCGGTCAGCAGCCCGGCCACGAACGCCTGGTCGCCAACAACTTCGCCGTCTTCGCCACGCCCAACCCCGATTACACCCCCCTGGCCGACCCGCCCCGGCCGCCGGCGCCCGAGGCCCAGCCCGTGCTCACGGCCCTGACCGTCTTCGACGACTTCGAACGCGCCAAGGGCCGATTCGGC
>CAYSIX010000343.1:0-2869 GCA_964431205.1 uncultured Phycisphaeraceae bacterium | reverse complement strand
GATCGTCATCGGCGCGGCCGTCGTGGCGATCGCCGGGCTGACCCCGGCCGACCTGCCGCGGGTCGCCGAGCTGCCCAACCGCCTGCCCGCCCCGGCCCTGCCCCCGATGCAGATCGCCACGCTCGAACCCCTGCTCGCCCCCTCCCTGGCCATCGCCCTGGTCGGCATCGTCCAGTCGTTCGCCATCGCCCGCGCGCTCGGCGTCCGCACCGGCGAGCGCATCCACGCCGAGCAGGAGTTCCTCACCCAGGGCTGCGTCAACACCGTCGGCTCGTTCTTCCAGTGCATGCCCGGCGCCGGCAGCTTCGTCCGCTCGGCCCTGAACGAGACCGCCGACGCGCACTCGCGCTTCGCCGGTGTCTTCAACGGCCTGTTCGTCGCCGTCATCCTGCTGCTGTTCGGCCCGCTGGCGCGCTACATCCCCCTCTCGAGCATCGCCGCCATCCTCTTCTTCGTCGCCTTCACCCTCATCGACTGGCGGTTCTTCCTCCGGGTGATGCGCGGCAACAAGGGCGACGGCGCCGTCTGCCTGGGCACCTTCCTGGCCACGCTGATCATCCGACTCGACTATGCCGTGTTCATCGGCGTGTTCCTGAACCTGGCGCTGTACCTCCGCCGCGCCAGCCACCTGCACATCGCCGAGATGGTCCGCAGCTCCAGCGGCCCGTTCATGGAGCGCCCGATCAGCGACCGCACCGGCAAGCGCAAGGTCATGTTCGTCCAGCTCGAGGGCGACCTGTTCTTCGGCGTCGCCGACGAGCTGCGCGATCAACTGGCGAACCTGGCGCACAGCGGCGTGCGGATCGTGATCCTGCGGCTGAAGCGCACGCACTCGATCGACGCGACGGTCTTCACCGTGCTCGAGGACTTCACCCGGCAGATGCAGGCCAAGGGCGGGCACGTGATCCTCTGCGGGCTGCGGCCGCAACTGCTCGAGGAGCTGCGCCGGTTCGGGCTCGTGCGCCTGATCGGCGAGGCCAACGTCTTCGAGACCAGCTTCGGCGTGTTCACCTCGGCCAAGCGGGCCCTGCACCGCGCCCGGCAGCTGCTGGGCAGCTCGCTGGACGACGACGAGCTGGGCGAGGAGGACGAGATGGAGGGCTGGGCGTACGAGATCTGAGCGTGCGGCCGGGGTCGCCGAGGTGGACGCTGATCCGGTTCCCGCGGAGCGGACGCGATGACGTGGGTCTTTCATCAGGCGGCTCTTGGTGACTTCGTGTTGCTTTTTCCGTTGCTGCGGGGGTTGGGGGCGCCGGTGCGGGTGGTGGCGCCGTGGTCGCACGCGCGGCTGGCGGCGCGCGTGCTCGAGCACGTCGAGCCGATCAACTGCGAGCGACGCGAGTTCGTCGCGTTGTACGGCGACGACCCGGACGAGGGGGCCTCGCGTGAGCTCGCGACGGCGACGGCGACGGGGCTGGGCGGGGCGACGCGGATCATCAGCTTCGTGAGCGACGGACGGGACGCGTGGGCGCGGAACGTGGCGGCGATCGCGCCCGGTGCGGCGCGTTGCTTCGTGCCGCCGCGGCCGACGGACGACTGGCGGGGGCACGTGTGCGACTGGCACCGCGAATCGCTGGCGCGGCGGGGGTTCGTGCTCGCGGACGAGACGCAGCCGGAGTTGCGGCAGAACCCGTCGGGGCCGGTCGTCGTGCATCCGGGCAGCGGCGGGCGGGCCAAGTGCTGGCCGGCGGAGCGGTTCGAGCGCTTGATCGAGGCGCTGCGTCAGCGGGGTCACTCGGTGCGGCCGATCGTCGGCGAGGTCGAGGCGGCGACGTGGCCGGGCGATCGGCTCGATCGCTGGCGGCGGACGCTGGGGCTGAGCGTGTGCGACTCGCTGGACGCCCTGCACGACGAGGTGGTCGCGGCGCGACTCTACGTCGGCAACGACGCGGGCCCGACGCATTTGGCCGCCCAGCTCGGGCTGCCCACGCTCGCCCTGTTCGGCCCGACCGACCCGGCGCGCTGGGCCCCGCGCGGCCCGGCCGTCACCGTCCTCGCCCCACCCGCCCCGCGACCCATCGACTGGCTCACGCTCGAAGACGCCCTCGCCGCCGCGATCCGATGCCTCGATCACGGATCGGCCTCGCGCCGAGGCCGCGGCGATGCGCGGCGCCGTCGCGGGTGACCCGGGGCTGCGCTCCTGCCTCGCTCCGTCCCGGCTTGGACGAAGCAGGTACCACCCACGACGCACGGCGCGTCCAAGGGCAGGTCTGCCCGCGGCTGCAGCCGCGAGGCAACGCCTCGCGGACGCCAACGAACGCGTCGAGCAAGCCACGGCGGACCTCAGCGCCGACCGCGGCCGTGCACGCCGGCCTCGCTCCGCACCGGCTGATCCGCCCCGCTCTGGACCCTGCCCGCCCGGCGCGATAGGCTTGATTGCATGAGAATCCTGCTCGCCAACCCGCGCGGTTTCTGTGCCGGCGTCAACATGGCCATCCAGACCGTCGAGGAGGCGGTCAACATCGTCGGCACGCCGCTGTACGTCTATCACGAGATCGTGCACAACCGCCACGTGGTCGAGCGGTTCACCCGCGAGGGCGTGGTCTTCGTCGACTCGATCGACGAGGTCCCGCCGAACTCGACGGTCGTGTTCAGCGCCCACGGCGTCAGCCCCGCCGTCCGCCAGGCCGCCAGGGCCCGCGGCTGCACCATGATCGACGCCACCTGCCCCCTGGTGACCAAGGTCCACATGGAGGCGATCCGCTACGCCAGGCAGGGTTACCACATCCTGCTCGTCGGTCACGCCGGCCACGACGAGGTCGTCGGCACCGTCGGCGAGGCGCCCTCGGCGATCAGCATTGTCGAGTCGGAACAGGACGTGGAGCAACTGGACCTGCCCGCCGACGAGAAGGTCGCCTACATCACCCAG
>CAYSIX010000342.1:0-2875 GCA_964431205.1 uncultured Phycisphaeraceae bacterium | reverse complement strand
GGCAGTCGTCCTCGGGGTGCAGGCCGCGCAGGTTGTAACCGCACCGAAGGCAGGGTGTGTCGGCGACGAGGCGGCCGTGCTCGTCCACGGGGACGTCGGCGACGTCAGGCGCGCCGGCGCTCGCGGCACCGGTGGTTCGCGGGCCGGCGCCATCGGCGTCGTTCGGCTCGGGCGGCGGGTAGAGGGCCCCGGGTTCGGCCATGACCGAGTCAATCTACCGGATCGGGCGCGGCCGTGCCGGACGCGTCCGATAGGGTTCGGTGAGCCGGCCGGATTTTTGATCGCTCCCTCGCCGCCCTGCCGATACGCCCCATGGGCCGATCGACGCCCGGTTCGGGCACGCTGGAGCCGCGCATGTCCTGGTTGCTGTATATCCTGGGCGCCTACCTGATCGGGTGCTACGTGTGGGGGATGTACGTGGCGATCCGGATCTACAGCCGGCGGCACGTGCGCGAGCTGCTGCCGCGGCGTCGGGCGACGACGTCACCGGACTACGGCTTCACGGCGACGATGCCGCCGCCGACACCCGATGCCGACACGACCACACCGGCCACCGCGGCGCACCACGACGAGGCCGCCCCCGCGCGGCAGTCCAAGGCCGCCTGAGACGCCCCCCGTCACACGTCCTCACGCGCTCTCGGCCAGGGCATACCGCCGCGCGTGCCTCAGCCGCGACGCCAGCACCAGCGCCAGCGCGGCCAGCGCAAGTCCCAGCGTCATCCCGAGGACGTATGCCGCCGTCTGTGCGTAACCGGTCCACCTCATCAGCGCCCGCTCCAGCGACGTGGTGTGGCCCTGCGTGTACCAGAACGCGACGCGGCCGAGCTCGAGCAGGTGCAGGCACCCGACCAGGGGCACGTACACCGTCATCATCCATCGCAGACGCCGTTGGAGCCAGCGGTCGGGCAGACGCCGCACCAGGCCCAGCAGCCAGACGAACAGGGCCACGATCGCCAGGACATGCAGGGCGTACAGGATCGAGTACACGTTGACCCAGACCAGGGCGCGGGTCGGCCCCGGGCCGGGCGAGGCCAGGCCCCACAGCCGCGAGTCATCGATCCAGCGCAGCACCCACGGGATCAGGACGTACGCCGCCGTCGCCCACCGGGCCGCGGGGCGCGCCCAGGCTCGAGTCGAGCGGGTGTCGAGCGCCTGCTCGCGCGCGGTGAGCAGCCAGACGCCGGCCAGCACCACCACCGCGGGCCCGTTCCACAGCGGCGTCCACCACCACGGGGCCACCCATTGATGCACGGGGATCGCGAGCTGGTAGGCGCCCCATAGCGCGGCGTATATCAACGGCTGAACCGTCACGCCGATCGCCAACACGATCAGCCCGATCCGCAGGCGGCGAAGCCAGCGCGGGTCGGCGAAGACCAGGCGTGTCGGGTCGAGCGTCGGGCCGAGCGACGCGCCGCACTCCGGGCAGGCGCGGTCCACGCCGAGGTGTCGGACGTTGTACCCGCAGCCGGCGCAGGGCACGTCGCGATCGACCCACGCCGGCGCAGCGGCGTCGGCCGACACGGTCCGAAGCTCTGGCTCGAGCGGTCGGTCGTGCATCGGGATGTCCGTGGATCACGGGGAGAGACGCACGGCGGTGGCGGTGCGAACGCCGTGGTGCGCGTCAGGCCGGCGAGGGCATGACGTTGGGCGTGTCGCCCTCGAGCGTGTCGTCGTCCGGGCGAGCGGTCTGGCCCTTCTCGGCGGCGGCCTTCTTCTGTCGCTTGTCGCGCTCGGCCTCGAGCAGGTCGCTGACGGTCGCCTTGCCCAGCGGCTCGCCACGCATCAGCCGATCCACCTCCTCGCGGCTGAGCGTCTCGTGCTTGAGCAGGGCCTGCGCCAGCGCGTCGAGCTGGTGGCGATGCTCCTCGAGCAGGTCGCGGGTTTCCTGGTACGTCCGATCGATGATCGAGCGGACCTCCTCGTCGATGATCTTGGCGGTGTCCTGGCTGAACGACTGCTCGGGCTGCTCCCAGGGCTGGCGGGCGTCGTCCTGACCGTAGAGCAGGAAGCCGAGCCGATCGCTCATGCCGTACTCGGTGACCATCGCGCGGGCGATGGCGGTGGCCTGGCGGATGTCCTGAGCCGCGCCGCTGGAGATGTCCTCGCAGAACATCTGCTCGGCGATGCGCCCGCCGTAGGTCACCCGCAACTGCGCCAGCAACTGCTTGCGGGTGTGGATGTGCTTGTCCTTCTCCGGGAGCATGAAGGTCGTGCCCAGGGCCTGGCCGCGCGGGATGATCGTCACCTTGTGCAGCGGCTCGGCATACGGATCGAAGTACATCACGACGGCGTGGCCCGCCTCGTGGTAGGCGATCACCCGCTTCTCGTCCTCCTCGATCTTGTGGCTCTTGCGTGCCCGGCCCCACTTGACCTTGTCCCGCGCCTCCTCGAGGTCGTCCTGCTCGACGAACTCCTTGTTCGCCAGCGTCGCCGAGATCGCCGCCTCGTTGATGATCGCCGCCAGGTCCGCGCCCGAGAACATCGGCGTGCCCCGCGCCAGCTTCTCCAGCTCCACCCGCGGGCTCATCTTCACCTTGCGGCTGTGGACCTTGAGGATCTCGAGCCGGCCCTTGATGTCCGGAAGCGGCACGTGGATCTGCCGGTCGAACCGCCCGGGCCGCGTCAGCGCCGGGTCCAGCACGTCCGCCCGGTTCGTCGCCGCCATCACGATCACCTGGTCCGACGAGTCGAACCCGTCCATCTCGACGAGGATCGCGTTGAGCGTCTGCTCGCGCTCGTCGTGCCCCCCGGAGGAGAAGCCCGAGCCGCGACGCCGGCCCACCGCGTCGATCTCGTCCAGGAAGATGATGCACGGCGACGATTCCTTGGCCTGCTTGAACAGGTCGCGGACCCGGCTGGCGCCCACGCCGACGAA
>CAYSIX010000341.1:0-2893 GCA_964431205.1 uncultured Phycisphaeraceae bacterium | reverse complement strand
GTTCGGCTCACCCTCCGTGGACGAACCGCACGAACGCGTCACAAGCTGCACAAGAATTTGATTATAGGCCCTTGCGCCCGCAGGACAAGGTCGGCGCGCAAAGCCCGGGCCGCCTCGCGTGCTCAAGACGCTCGACGGCCCGGCCGGGTTGCACACAACTGCATCTCGGATCAGCGGTTACGCCCTCGAGCCCGTGACGCCAGCCCCACCCCCACGATCAGCGCGACCGCCCCCGCGCCCGGCTCGGGGATCGGCGTGCCCCCCACGGCCGTCGCCCCCGTCCCGAAGTTCGTCTGCCACAACCCGAGGTCGAACGCGTCGACGTCCGCGTCACCGTCCGCATCGCCGTCGGTGAACCGTGCCCCGTTCATGACTCCGAAGCCCGTCTGCCAGATGCCCAGGTCAAACGCATCCACGTCGCCGTCCAGATCGAAGTCCCCCGGCACGGTCACAAGCTGGCGGAGCACCCAGTCGGTGGCCGCCGCTTCACTGTCGCCGTTCACCTGCGGGCGATCGCCGATCAGGACGATCTGGTCACTCTCGTCGCGGACGTAATCGGCGTTGAACAGCAGGAAGATCGGTTCCGAGCTTTCGAGTCCCGGCATGTGCAGCACGATCGAGGTCAGGTAGAACCCGTCAGGCGGTTGGCCGCCGTCGCCACGCGCCGCAAAGCTGATGTGCTTGTGCAGGTTGCCTTCCGGGCCGGTGAAGTCGATCAGAAAGCCCGGGACGTCGTCCGGCCCACCGTCGGCCGTGGCGTTGATGCTCGACGATTGCCGGAAGAACAGGTCTGCGCCCTGTGGCGGGGCTCCGAAGTCGGGCGGTCCCTCACCGTCCCAGTAGAGCAGATTGTGCCGCGCCCCGGTCCCGGGACGCGGGATCGCCCCGATGTCAAAAGACAACGGCTGGTCGGGCAGCAACGGAAACTGCGCGTCCGACACGAAGCCCGGCGAGGTGCTGCCGAACCGATCGGACAGCACGAAGTCGAGGGCTCGGACATACAGCCGCACGTCCTCCACATAGGCCTGCGCATCGAAGTCAAAGAATCCCGTTGTGATCTTTCCGCCCGGCTCCGCCCCGTTGTCATCGTACGGCAAGATGTCCACGTGTTGGCCGCTGGCCGTCGTCCCGAGCGCCAGGGACGCGGCCACGCACGCTGAGGCGAGCGCGTGGCGGAGAGGCGTGTGAGGGGTTGTCGTGATGGCGATCATGGCTCACTCCTTCTGGTCGTGTGACGCCCCAGCAAGCATCGGGCCGACCGTCGAGTCGACCCGACGTAATAACCCGTCCTTACCACCGGCGGGCTCGTCTGCTCATCAACACGCCCGTCAGGCCGATCACCACAGCGATCGACGCGGGCTCGGGCACCACGTTCGCCTGCACCCAGGCCTCGGCCGCTTCCAGCGCCTCGTCCAGCAACGGCTCTTCCAGCCCGACCCCGAACAGGAAGAACGCCGGGTCCGATGGCTCGAGGTCGCCGGCGCTGAAGACCATCGAGGTGAGATAGATGCCGGGGGTCGCCTCGGCGTCGAGGGCATCCAGAAGGAACTCGAGGTGGTCGTGGTTGGTGCCGTCGGCACCGCTGATCCACGGGCTGACGGTGCCGGTCGGGGCGGTGGCGCCACCGTCGACCTCGATCTCGGCGCCGAAGCCGTCCTCGAGAATGAGGCTGTGCGGCGTAGCCCCGAAGCTGACGGGGCCGGTGCCGTCCCAGTACGCGGCGTTGACGCCGAGGTTTGGCACCAGGGGAACGCTCACGTCCAGCCGGGTGTTGGCCGGGAAGGTGAAGTTCTGCCCGTCGGGGTCGGCTGGCGCGCTGTTATCCGTGGCGATGCCGGGCTCGTCCGTGCCGGGCGTGCCGCCGCCTTCCCAGTCGGGTTCCATCTCAGCAAGGTAGATGCGCGTCGGGCCGGCGTCGGTCACCAGCCCCGTCCCGCCGTCGAAATCGTAGTGCCCGGTGATGAGCTTGCCGTTGAGCTCGTACACCATCAGGTCGCCGAGCTCGCCGTCGGCCAGCACCGGGCCGGTTGCGATCATCCACGCGCCGAGCGTCGCGGCGCACGCGCCAATCATCCGTCGATTCATCACAAATCTCTCCTTCCTCTCGCGAGGGTTGGTTGCTCAGGGTCGAAGGCGTGGCCGCTCAAGGCGTCGCCTCCGGATCAAACCGATTCATCTGCTCGTTGGTGTACACGTCGCCGAAGCGTTGCGTGGCGGCGTGGCCGTCGAGGTATCCGTAGTTGGAACGGGAGTCGAAGGACGCCGATGGACCGCCGGCGGCGTCGATCTCGACCTGCTCGGCCGCGATCCGCGCCACCTCCGGCCCCCCGGTCCCGAACGCGTCCCACTCCTCGGGGTGAGGATGGTCCGCACCGGCGAAACGGCCCTCGAACGCCATGAGCACGAAGTGCACCAGGCTCGAGGGGGCCCGCACCTGGTCGAGCCGTACATAAGCCGGCCCGCCCCACGGGTTCCGCCCGTTCCGGTTCACGTCCGCCAGAAAGCTGTTGATCCCGTAGCTGGTCCGGCGGAACTTCGCCCCCACCGAGTTCGGCACGGGCACGCCGCCGTCTTCTTCCCAGTGCGGGCTGTCGTCCAGCGGCGAACGCAGCAACAGTTCCGTCCCGTAGTAGTCCGCCAGCGTGTTGATCCACGCCACCGACTCGTTGCCGTCCGCCACCCCGTGCGACAGGCCCGCGTTGACGAACCACCCGTCGTGGTCGGTCATGTACGTCCAGTGCGCGGTCTCCATCTGCCTCAGGTTTCTCAGGTCCTTGAGGACCCGCGCCGCCTGCCTCGCCTTGCCCAGCGCGGGCAGCAGGATGCCGATCAGCAGCGCGATGATCGAGATCACCACGAGCAGCTCGATGAGCGTGAAGGCGCGTCGGGCGCG
>CAYSIX010000340.1:0-2942 GCA_964431205.1 uncultured Phycisphaeraceae bacterium | reverse complement strand
GGCGCACGTGGGGCCGGGGGCGGTGGTGACGGACGTGGGCTCGACGAAGGCGGACGTGGTGGCGTCGGCGCAGCGTCGGCTTCGCGCGCCGGGGCGTTTCGTGGGGGCGCACCCGATGGCGGGCAAGGAGCAGCAGGGCCCGGAGGCGGCGACGGCGGACCTGTTCCGCGGCAAGCCGTGCGTGCTGACCCCACACGAAGGGGCCGAGGCGGACGCGATCGCGACGGTCGAGGCGTTGTGGCGTTCGCTGGGGATGACGCTGCTGCGGATGACGCCGTCCGAGCACGACCGTCAGACGGCGGTGGTCAGCCACCTGCCGCACCTGGCGGCGGTGATGCTGGTGCGGGTGGCGGCGGAGCAGGGCGGCTGGGAGGTGGCGTCGACGGGCTTCCGTGACACGACGCGGCTGGCCAGCAGCAACCCGCCGATGCGGGCCGACATCATCACGGCCAACCGTGACGCGATCCTCGAGGCGCTGGGGGCGATGCGGGAGCAGATCGACGGTTTGAGCCGGGTGATCGAGGATGGCGACGGCGATGCGCTGCGGGCGAAGCTGGAGTCGGCCAAGGCGTCGCGGGACCGGTGGCTGGCCGAGCGGGAGCGCGGGGGTTGATCGACGCCGGCCCCCAGGCGCGACGGTATCAATCGATGGTGAAAACCGAATGACGGACAAGGTGACGCACGAGCTTGGCTTTATCGGCGCGGGGAACATGGCCGAGGCGATCGCGCGGGGGGCGATCGCGGGCGACGTGGTGGCGGCGGATCGGATGATCGCGTACGACCCGGCGGAGGCGAGGCGGTCGCTGTTCGCGGAGCTGGGCATCGCGGTGGCGTCGAGCGGCGGGGAGGTGGCGAGGCGGTCGGGTCAGGTGCTGCTGGCGGTCAAGCCGCAGGTGATGCCGGAGGCGGCGGGGGAGCTGGCCGGGGCGCTGGAGCACGACCCGGTGCTGATCTCGATCATGGCGGGGGTGCGGACGGCGAAGCTGGGGGCGGCGCTGGGGCGTGCGGCGCGGATCATCCGGGTGATGCCGAACACGCCGCTGATGGTCGGCCGCGGCATGGCGGGGGTGGCGCGGGGCGGGCACGCGCGGCCGGGCGACGAGGCGCTGGCGATGAGGCTGTTCAGCGTGGGACGCAGCGAGGCGATCGCGGTGGACGAGGCGGCGCTGGACGCGATCACGGCGGTGTCGGGCTCGGGCCCGGCGTACGTGTTTTACCTGGCCGAGGCGATGGAGGCGGCGGCGCGGGAGCTGGGCCTGGCCGAGCACGCGCGGCGGCTGGTGTCGCAGACGCTGGTGGGCGCGGCGACGCTGCTGGCCGAGTCGCCCGACGACGCCGCGACGCTTCGGCGCAAGGTGACCAGCCCCGGCGGGACGACGCAGGCGGCGATCGAGCGGCTCGACGCCGGTGAGGTCTCGCGTTGTATCGTGGAGGCGATCCGTGCCGCTGAAAAGCGCAGCCGCGAGCTCGGCGCGTGATCCGAGCCTATTCTTCCCCCGTTCGATTCACCCCGACTTTGAGGAAACCGACATGGCGCTAGGACCGAGTCACCCCGCGTACGACGTCACGCTGCTGCTGAACCGCCTGTCGATGGGCCTGTTCGTGCTGCTGGCCGGGATCGGCAAGATCACGGGCGGGATCGGCAACTTCGTCGAGCAGGGGTTCACGCCGATGAAGCCCGACTGGCTGCCGAACGTGGTCGCGATGCCGTACGCGTACTCGATCCCGTTCCTGGAGGTGCTTTTGGGCGCGGCGGTGGTGGTGGGGCTGTTCACGCGGTTGACCGCCGCGGCGCTGGTGGTGATGATCGGCAGCTTCACGCTGGCGCTGGCGATCCACAACAACTCGCTGGTGCACGGGCCGGGGCCGTTCAGCGCGAACTTCATCTACATCACGCTGCTGGCGTTGCTGGCGGTGGTGGGGGCGGGGAGCCTGAGCGTGGACCACGCGATCCGCAAGAAGAGCTGAAGGGAGGCCGGCGTGCGGCTGTTTCACACGAGCGATCACTCGGCGGACTTCGAGGTGCTCGGCGGGAGCGCGCGATCGCAGGCGGCGATGATGACGCTGCCGCCCGGGGGCTCGACCGGCGGGCCGGACAACCGCCACGAGCGATCGGACCAGTGGCTGTTCGTCATCTCCGGGCAGGGCTCGGCGACGATCGAGGGGCGTGCGGTACGGTTTCGGCCGGGGCATCTGCTGCTGATCGAGGCGGGCGAGGCGCACGAGCTCCGTAATGACGGGGACGAGCCGCTGGCGACGCTGAACGTGTACGCCCCGCCGGAGTATTGACGCCCATGGCCTATTCGTGCCTGCAGGATTACGTCCGCGCCCTGGATCAAGCCGGCGAGCTGCACCGCGTGGCGACGCCGGTCTCGTGCATGCTGGAGGTGACGGAGATCGCCGACCGGGTGAGCAAGTCGGCGGCGGCGAGCGTGAGCGGGCACGCGCGGGCGTTCGACCCGCACCACTGCGGGCTTGGCGGCAAGGCGCTGCTGTTCGAGCGTGTGCAGACGCCGGAGGGGCGCGCCGGCATGCCGCTGCTGATCAATTCGTTCGGCAGTTACCGTCGGATGGAGATGGCGCTGGGCTGTACGGACGGGGGGTACGAGGCGTTGGCGGACCGGGTGGCCGAGATCGCCAAGCCCGAGCCGCCGACCGGGCTGATGGAGAAGGTGCGCAAGGGGCTGGAGCTGGCGAAGATCGCGGGGATGGCGCCGAAGGTGGTGCGCAGCGGGGCGTGCCAGGAGGTGGTCAAGACCGGCGAGCAGATCAACCTGTTCGAGCTGCCGGTGATCAAGTGCTGGCCGGACGACGGCGACCCGAGGGCGTGTGGCTTTGACGTGACGCCGCAGCAGGCGGGCACGGCGGGGGGCCGCGGCCGGTACATCACACTCGCCGGCATGTACACGATCCACCCCGACGACGCGGGCAAGGCGGACGGC
>CAYSIX010000339.1:0-2963 GCA_964431205.1 uncultured Phycisphaeraceae bacterium | reverse complement strand
ACTCCTTACGCGATCGCCGCCCTCACCGCCGCCGGCGCGTTCACCCGCCCGCCGCGCTCGGCTATCATGTTGACCAACCCGTTCAGGAGGCTCGCCATGCCACGCCACGCCGTCGTTCTCACGCTGCTCGTCCCACTGCTCGTCTCGCTGCTCGCCCCGGCCGCCCTCGCACAGCCGGATCACCAGGAGCACACCTTCTCGCGCACGATCACGCAGGAGCAGACGCTCGACTATCTCCTGCACCTGCCGCAGCGCTACGACCCGGACGGCGAGCCGGTCCCGCTGCTGATCTTCCTCCACGGGGCCGGCGAGCGTGGCAACGACCTGGAGAGGGTCAAGTTTCACGGCCCGCCGAAGATGATCGAGCAGGGCCACGACTTTCCCGCCATCGTCCTCTCGCCGCAGTGCCCCGACGACGCGTGGTGGACCGAGCACATCGACGCCCTGCTCGCGCTGATCGACCAGGTGATCGCCGAGCACCACGTCGATCCGTCGCGCATCTACATCACGGGCCTGAGCATGGGCGGGTACGGCACGTGGGCGCTGGGCGCGGCGATGCACGACCGCGCGGCCGCGATCATCCCGATCTGCGGCGGCGGGCAGTACTGGGACGCCCGTCGCCTCGGGCCCAGCGGCGTCAAGATCTGGGCCTTCCACGGCGACAAGGACGGGGCCGTCCCCCTTGAGGAAACCACCCGGATGATCAGCGTCGTCCGCCTCAAGGGCAACGCCGACGCCCGCCTGACCGTCTACCCCGGCACCGGCCACGACGCCTGGACGCCGACCTATGACAACCCCGACGTCTGGGAGTGGCTGTTCGCACAGAAACGCGAGGACGCGGCAACGGAGTAACCGCAGCCGGGGCGCACCGCGTCGCGGACGCCGCCGCGTGCCCGACCGTTCTTCCAGGCGCACCACCCGGGATTACGCTGCGCTTCGTCCCGGTTTGGGCCTGACAAGTCGCGTCGCTTCGTGAGGTCAGCCGGCGAGCAAGCGTCGCAGCGTCGGCTCCAAGGCGTTGGCGTATCGCATCATGCCGAGGTCGGACGGGTGCGAGCCGTCGGTCGTCGCCTCGCCGTCGTCTTCGCCGAGCAGGTCCTCGCCGCCGACGTAGTGCAGGCCTTCGACGCCGGCGTCGCGCAGCGACTCGTACGCCTCACGGAACGCGGCGCGGCGGCCGGCGTGGTGCGACGCCAGGGATGGCCGGAACATCGTCCCGCCGTGCGTGCGATCCTCGACCAGCACGATCGGCACGCCCGGTCGCGCTTCGCGCAGCAGACGCACGAGCGGCGCCGTGCGCTCGGCGGTTTCTTCAACGGTGCAGTTGGGCAGGCAGTCGATCACGTACACCGCCGCGTCCAGCTCGGCGATCAGGCGGCCGACCTCCGGCTCGAGCTTGCCGTTGCCTGAGAAGCCGAGGTTGATCAGCGGTCGATCGAGGCGTCGCGAGAGGATCGAGGTGAAGGCCATTCCGGGGCGTGAGGCGCAGGCGCCCTGGGCGATGGACGTGCCGTAGTAGACGATCGGCGGGTCCGCGGGCGGCACGACGCCGGCAAACGTGGCCGACGCCGGCACGCCGACCGCCATCGACTCGACTCCGTTGTACAACGGGAAATACAGGCGGAACCGACGGCGGCCGGGGGCCAGGCCCTCGACGAGCTTCGCCGTGACCCGCTGCTGCCTCGGGAGCGTCACGCCCAGCCAGGCCCAGCGATCGCCGTCGCGGCCGTACAGGTCCGCGCCCGAGACGCCCGTCGCCGGCATGTGCGGCATCGCCAGGTTCTCCGACGTCAAGGCGTAGCGGACGTGGACCTCGTCGGCGTCGGTCTCGAAGTCGACGGACAAACCCGCGGTGTGCTGGGCCAGCGCCCAGACGCGGTCGCGCACGAGCTCTTGGGCGCGCGGCGGCAGGCGTCGGAACGGGCCGTCCTGCTCCGGCCAGCCCCGACCCGCCACGCCCCAGCCGCGCACGTCGTGGTACGTCACGCCTTCGTCGCCGGTCACCGGCTCGGGCGCCGGCCGTGGCGTGCCGCTCGCCGCCGTCGTCGTCCCGATCCGCCCCGCGGTCACCGCGGCGACGGAGCCCAGCAGAAACTCGCGTCGGTTCATGCCCCGCAGCATAGCGTGACGTGCGGCCCGCCACGCGAGAACGAGCCGTCCACGCCTTCGATGCCGTCCGCGACGCGTGGCGTCGCGGCTGCGCGCGTTCTTCTCGCGTCGCCGGGCAACGTGGGTGCCAGCCGCGGGCAGACCTGCCCGCGGACGCGCGCGAACGCGTGAGGCGCCGATACGCCGTGACGGCCACGATGGAGTGCGTCGCCGTTCGAGATGTTCACGCCGTCGACTCGCCTTGGCGATCGAGAAACGCGCGCGGGCTGAGGATCTCGATCTCGCCGTAGCGATCGAGAATGAGCAGGTCCGCGTCGCCGGTAACGATGTAGTCGGCCTGGCCGGTGACCGCCGTCGCCAGCACTCGGTCGTCGTCCGGATCGCGACAGACCGTCTCGGGAAGATCCGTGGGATTCAGTACTTCAAACTGGTTGCTGACCAGGATCCGAATGCGTGCGGCATCCGGAAGCGCCCTGCGCCCCATTTTCTCAAGTGCCCGCTCGAACTCGTCAACGATGAATTGCGAGATCACGCCGATGTGCTGATCAGCGACCGTGGCTACGACCTGTCGACACGTCGCGCGCGTCAATACCGCCGCCACGAGTACGTTGGTGTCCAGCACCACTCTCACGAGAATTCCCGGAAAATATCCTCCTCGGTGAGCCTGCCCTCTGGATCGATCTGCTGGCGAAGGCGATCACTTAGTGCGTTGAATCGCCTGATGAAAAGCTGGCGGCGCAACGCATCGGAGACGATGTCATCGCGCGTCGCGCCGGCCTCACGCGCTTCGTCGTCGAGCAGATCGGCCACGTCACCGGGTAGCGTGACCTGAATCGTTCGGACAGAGACAGGAC
>CAYSIX010000338.1:0-3038 GCA_964431205.1 uncultured Phycisphaeraceae bacterium | reverse complement strand
CCGCGAACGTCAGTGACCCGGCCCCCGCCGCCTCCTCCCGCGCCCGCCCCTCCGGCTCCGACGCGCCGTCCATCCGCTGGCCCACCTCCTGCGGCCCGTTGCGGAACCACGGCATCAGCGGCAGCACCGCCGCCCACACCCCCAGCCCCAGCACCACCCACGCCCCGCGCCAGCCGACCCGGTCGATCAGCCACAGGTTCGCCGCCGGCAGCAACGCGATCGCCCCCGCCATCCCCACGTGCCGCATCCCCTCCACCGTCCCCAAACGACGCTCAAACCAGTACGCCAGCGTGTTCCCGCTCAGCAGCCCCAACGCCCCCGCCCCCAGCATCCGCAGCAGCAGAAAACCCAGAAAGATCGTCACCGGACCGCTCACCCGCGACATCGCCATGCACACCAGCCCGAACAGCACCGCCACCGCCGTCATCGCCCGGCGGATCCCCACCCGGTCCGCCATCGCCCCCACGTATCCCATCGGCAGCGACGCCAGAAACGTCCCCACCATGTACGCGCCCGTCAACTGGCTGTGCGACAGTCCCAGCGCCTCCCGCATCGGCTCGTTGAACGTCGAGATCGAAAACGTCTGCCCCGGCCCCGTGGCGATCAGCCCCACCGTCGCGATCGGGAACATCACCCAGCCGTAGTACAGCCGCCGCTCGCGGCCGGCCGACGCGCCGTCCAGCGTCACGGCTTCGTATTGGCTCTCCGTGCGGCTCATATACGGGGACCGCGGCCTTGCGCGGCTCATCCGTTCATCTCGTGTGGGGGAACCTGGCCCGGTCGGGATCACGCAGCATAGCCGCCCGGACGCGACCGGCCAAACACCCCGCCGCGCCGGCGCCGCCCCGGCGTGTAGCCCACAAGTCGGTCGGCGCTGCCGGCTCGGGTGGGACCGGCGTCCCGTCGGTTGTCAGCTCCGGTAGGACCGGTGGCCGGTGGGCGGTCAGCTCAGGTGGTACCGGCGTCCCGCCGGCCGTCGGTCCGAAGGACCGAATCGCCTTTCGGCCTGGTGTCGCGCCCCGCCCCGATCGCTTCGCCGCTGCGCGGCGATGACAGGCCAGACGCCTGTCCCACCGACTCAGAGTCAGAACCCCCAAACCTGGACTTCCGCCCGACTCCGGGCCGACTCGCTACGGCATGACCGCTCGCCGAGCACGTCGAAGACTTCTCCATCGACGGCAGCGGCGACTCCACCACCGGCTCGACCATCACCGAGATGGCCTATGATGGCCTGGGACGCAGGATCACCAAGATGGTGACAAACTCCGCCGACCCCGACCGCACCGAGCACTACTACCACGACGGCCAGTCCGTCGTCGAGGTCCGCAACGGCTCCGACCAGATGATCCGCCAGAACGTCTGGGGCCTGACGTATATCGACGAGCTGGTCCAGACCAGTGTCAAAACCCGCCACTTCTACGCCCTCCAAGATGCCAACTTCAACGTCCTCGGCGTCACCACCCACGGCGGCAAGCTCGTCGAGCGCTACGAGTACACCCCCTACGGCCGACGCGACGTGTACAGCCTTGGCTACCTCCGCGCCGACTTCGACGGCGACGGCGACGTGGACACCTTCGACTACGGCGCCTGGCAGGCCGGCTTCGGCATGACCGAGGGCGCCACCGCGGCCGACGGGGACGCCGACGGCGACGGCGACGTGGACGCCTTCGACGACGGCATCCGACAGACGGAGAACGGCAGCACCCTCGCCCTCAACGACGGGCTGGTCATGCACCCGCGGGCGATGTCGTACCGCCACCCGCTCCAGGGCATCGCCGTCTGCGCCTTCGGCCACCAGGGCCTGATGCACGACGAGGCCACCGGCAGCCGCGAGGGCATGATCTACAACCGGGCGCGCATGTTGAATTCGAGGCTGGGACGGTTCGTGCAGAGGGATCCACGGCGCGGTTCGGACGTTGCTATGTTCCCTAAGCGGTTCCGTACAGCGAATGCTCCATATAGTGCAACAGTTCATCGGTACAACATCATCGATGCCGAAGACCAATATGGCGATGGGATGAGCCTATATCAGTACCTCCAAAGCAACGTGTTTTCACGTCTTGATCCAACTGGACTAAAATGGATCGATACGCCTATTGAATACTGCAACGCGCCTGGTCATACGTTTGTTAAGTTCGGTGGAATTGGATACGGTTTCTACGCGGAGTCTCATTACAATGGCGGCGCAAACTGGTGGGATGACCTGCGAGCATGCCTTCTTGCCGACGGCGTAGTCGTCAATGATGATCGCCGTGTATATCCGAATGCCGAATGCGCGAAGCTCAAAGTCGATGATCAATGTTGTGATCCCCAGACGTTTTCAGAGGGAGTTGAGAAGTTTCTATTGAACGAATACAACAAATACAATCCGGGTAGTTCGGATCGTAAGAATTACAATGTGGTGTTTAATAGTTGTCAGACATGGGCAATGCAGGCTATACGAGCAGGTATGGCGAACGCAGACTGCTCGCAAGACGGCCTTTGGATGGATACCAATTGACGAGGTTGGCTAGAATGCGCTTTGAAGATATACCGGGTGTTTTGTTTCTCATACTGGTTGGCGCACTTGTGTTTTGGGGATTGGCCATTAAGCGGAGGCGCTGGCACCATTGGACTCTTGCCTTATTGCTCACACTCGCGTTCATTGTCGCCTTGGGGTGGTTTGCGATTGTCAAGGGCGACCTGAATCGATCCGCTCGAGAGTTGGCCTATCCTACGACCACGGAGGATCAAGCCATTCGGGAGGATGCGAAGGACTAGGGCCGAAACAGGGCGCTGAAACAGTGTCGAGGGGATGAATGCCGAATACCCTTTTGACGTCCAACGACGACTGCTCCCGCCACTTCTACGCCCTCCAGGATGCCAACTTCAACGTCCTCGGCGTCACCACCCACGGCGGCAAGCTCGTCGAACGCTACGAGTACACGCCCTACGGCCGCCGCGACGTGTACAGCCTCGGCTACCTCCGCGCCGACTTCGACGGCGACGGCGACGTGGACACCTTCGACTACGGCATCTGGCAGAGCGGCTTCGGCATG
>CAYSIX010000337.1:0-3062 GCA_964431205.1 uncultured Phycisphaeraceae bacterium | reverse complement strand
CCGGGTCGGTCAGGGCGGTCTCGAGCTGCTGGAACTGGGTTTCCAGCTCGGCGAGCTTGTGGGTCAGGGTGTCGCGCAGATCGGGCATGGTCGGGCTGGGGGCATGGTACCGCGTCGCGATGGGAGCGATACCCCGCCGCAGCTTCGGTCGCTACCGCTCGCGGCGCAGCGGCGGGCTTTCTGTGGTGTGCGCAGCGCAGAAAACAGCCGCGGCGCGTGGCGGCACCGCGGCGGATCGGTGGTCGCGGAGCTACTTGCGCTTGCCGAAGTAGTTGCCGGCGAACTTCTTCTGGAACTTCTCGACGCGGCCGGCGGTGTCCAGGAACTTCTGCTTGCCCGTGTAGAACGGGTGCGAGGCGCTGGAGATGTCGACCTTGACCAGCGGGTACTCCTTGCCGTCCTCCCACTTGACCTTGTCCCTGGTCTTGATGGTGGAGCGGGTGAGGAAGGAGTAGTTGGCCGAGACGTCCTGGAAGACGACGGGGCGGTATTCGGGGTGGATGCCCTCTTTCATGGTGTCACCTCTGGGGGTCGCGGGGTGCGAGCGGCTCGCGAAGCTCCGTATGATAGGGCCGGCCGACGCGAGCGCCAAGCGGCAGGAATCGACGCATGCAGGTGTATCTGAACGGGCGGATGGTCCCGCGGGGCGAGGCGAGGCTGGACCCGGCGGACGCGGGTTTTCAGCACGGCGTGGGGCTGTTCGAGACGATGGCGGCGTACCACGGGCGGGTGTTTCGGCTGGACCGGCACCTGGGGCGGCTGGCGCGGTCGGCGGCGGAGCTGGGCCTGGCGCGGGAGCTGGACACGGCGGGCCTGGCCGACGCGGTGGGGCGGTGTCTCGAGGCGAACGGCCTGGAGCGGGCGCGGGTCCGGCTGACGGTCACGCCGGGGCCGGTCGATCGCCCGGGGCCCGGCGCCGCCGCCGATGGCTCGAACGGCAGCGACGGCTCCGACGGGTCGAACGGCTCCGACTCGCTTGCGCCCGGGCACTCACCGTCGGCGATGACGGTCCTCGTCGTGGCCGAGCCGCCGACCGAGTACGACCCGGCCTACTTCGAGCGTGGCATCCGCGTGGTCGTCGGCTCCCAGGCGGCGAACCCCTTCGACCCCAACGCAGGTCACAAGACGCTGAACTACTGGGCCCGGCTGCGCACGCTGCGCCGGGCGGCGAGCGTCGGCGCCGGCGAGGCGATCTGGCTGAGCGTGACGAACCACCTGGCCGGCGGGGCGGTGAGCAACGTGTTTCTCGTTCGCGGCGGCGAGCTGCTGACGCCGATCGCGCATGGCGAGGAGGTCGAGGGCGCGTTGCCCGCACCGGTGCTGCCGGGGATCACGCGGGCGGCGGTGCTGGAGCTGGCCGAGGCGCGCGGCATCCCGGTTGCGCGGCGGATGCTCAGTGTGACGGACCTGCTCGACGCCGACGAGGTGTTTCTGACCAACGCGAGCTGGCACGTGCTGCCGGTGACGGGCGTGGAGAAGAAGACGATCGGCGAGGCGACGGTCGGGCCGACGACGCGTGCGCTGCGCGAAGCGTTGCTGGAGACGATCGAGCGTGAGACGGGGGAGTCGGGTCCGTGAGGCGTGGCGTGGCGAACGCGGTTATGGCCGACGATCGCCGCGATCGTTGGCTGTGGATCCGCCGCCGCGACCGCCGCGGCCGAAGTCCATGCCGCGCTCCTGCATGCGGTGGCGCAGGGCCATGCCGAACTCGTGCAGCAGGGCTTCGTCCTGGGGGTTGCCGGTGGCGGCGCGCTCGCCCATGCGGCCGACCATCTGCTGCATGCGCTGCTCGCGGCGTTGCTGGAGTTCGGCGCGCTGCTCGTCGGTCATCGTCTCGGGGTCGGGTCGCTGAAAGCCGCCCGGCCTGCCGTTGCCGTCGTCCGGCCCGCCGGGTGGCCCGCCGCGCATCCCGCCGGGCCCGAATCGGCCGGGTCCGCCGCCACGGCCGAACCCGCTGAACCGGTCGATGACCTCGTCGAGCATCGCCGCACGCTGCTGAGGCGGGGCCTCGGCGAACTGGCGGGCGCGTTCGACGGCCATCTCCATCATCGCCTCGCGCGCCGCCCGGAAGAACTCGTCATCGCCGCGGTACCGCTCGAAGAACGCCCGCCGCTCCTCGGCCGACATCCCGCGGATCAGCTCGCGCACGCGCTCCATGTACGCCAGCTTGCGCTCGGCCGGCAGCCGCCTGAACCGCTCGGACATGAGCGTGTCGGCGGCGCCCTCGGCGGTGGTCGGCATCGCCGGCGGCGTCCGCAGCCACGTCAGGTACCCGCCCGTCATCAGCGTCCCCACGCCCGCGAGCACCAGCACCGCGATGATCAGCTTCTTTTTCATGGTCGCGACTCCCAGGTTCATAGCTTCACTACCGAGAGCATTGAGGACACAGAGAACTACGCCAAGACGCCAAGGTCACGAGACTCGAAAAAACAGTAGATTCAGTTGTTATCTTCCTTGGCGTCTCGGCGTTCGGCCTGGCGTCTCGGCGTCTTGGCGTTCCGCCCCGTGTTCTGCGTGACCGGGTGGTCCATTCTTACCTTTGCATGGCGTCGGAGACGCGCCAGTCGGCGAAGAGCAGGTTGCGTCGGCGGTGGAAGAAGCCGACGTTCAGCTCGCTGCCGTCGTCGAGCGCGAACTCACCGTGGTCGTTGTCGCGGCTGACCCAGATCGTCGAGGCGGGCAGGTTCAGCCGGCGGACGAAGAACAGGTCCTCGAGCCTTCGTCCGCTGAGCTGGATCTTGTAGTTGTAGCTGGTGCCGCTGCGGGGGAAGACGGCGCTGTCGCCGGGGCAGTGGTAGACGGAGCGATCGGTCCCGTCGGCCGGTTCGAGGTAGTCCCGCATGGCCAGGGGCAGGGGCGGGCGGGGGTCGGAGCTGACGAAGGGCGGGGGCATGTAGCGGGCCGGGGGGAAGTAGTCCTCGTGGTCGTCGAGGTACATCTCCATGGCCAGGCCGATCTGGCGCACGTGGCTCAGGCATCCGGGGCGGTTGCGTTGTACCTCGATCCGGTAGTCGGATACGCTCCCGGGCCCGCCGCCTGGGTACCGAGGGGGATGAGCCTGC
>CAYSIX010000336.1:1520-3112 GCA_964431205.1 uncultured Phycisphaeraceae bacterium | reverse complement strand
CGGCGTCGGCGACGTGGTCGAGCAGGTTGCCGACGACGGTGCCGGGGGGGCTGATCTGCTTGAGCGGGCGGGTGGGCAGGTCGAGCCGGCGAAGCAGGTCGGCGTGCCATCGGCCGGTGCGCGGGTCGAGCATCTGGGTGGTCGAGGCGATGGTGGCCTCGTGCATCATGCGGCCGGTGAAGAGGAAGTGGAAGAGGTCGGGGATGTTGAGCAGTCGATCGGCGGCGTGGAGCAGGGCGGGGTCGGCGTCGCGTCGGGCGAGGAGCTGAAAGAGGGTGTTGAACGGGAGAAACTGGATCCCGGTGGCGCGGTAGATGGTTTCGCGGCCGAGCCGGTCGATCGCGCGTTGCATGGCGGGGGGGTGGCTGGGGTCGCGGTAGGCGTAGGGCAGGCCGAGCAGTTGGCCCGATTCGGTGAGCAGGGCGAAGTCGACGCCCCAGGTATCGACGCCGAGGCTGGCCAGGGGGGCGCTTCGTGCCCGGGCCGACTCGCCGGCGCGGCGCAGGCCCTCGACGAGGTTGGTCCAGAGCTCGAGCAGGTTCCAGTGGTAGCCGGTGGGCAGGCGGAGGGGGCGGTTGGCGAAGCGGTGGGCCTGATCGACGGTGACGTGGTCGTCGTCGAGGATGGCGAGCATGGCGCGGCCGGACTCGGCGCCGAGGTCGAAGGCGAGGTGGGCGTGCGCGGTCATGGCTGTCTCCCGCGAGGCGAGGCGTGCGAAGGCGGGTTGGGCGTGGACGGATCGGGGTCGGCGTGTGGGGAGGTGGCGGGTTCGGCGGCGTTTGGGGGTGAGCCGGCTGTGGCCGGTTCCTTGAGCACGGCCACGGCGCGGACGAAGTAGGGCACGCCGCTGAACACCGTGACGACGACGGTGAAGTACACGACGGCGTCGCGGACCCAGGCGAGCGTGGCCCACCGCGGGTCGCGCGGGTCGAGCCAGACGATCAGCAGCACGACGGGGATTGCGATCGACTGGAGGATCATCTTGAGCTTTCCGGCGGCGACGGCGCCGAACTGCACGCCCACGCCCTCGATCTCCCCGCGCACCGCCGTGACCAGCAGCTCGCGCGCGAGGATGACGGCGACCATCCAGGGGTACACGCCGCTGGCCATCGTGAAAAAAGAACCCTCGGCGACGGCGACGGGATCGACGAAGCGAGCGCCGGCGAGGTAAAGGAACGCGCCGATGACCAGGACCTTGTCGCAGAACGGGTCCATGATGCGGCCGAAGGTGGATTCGACGTGCCAGCGTCGGGCGAGGTAGCCGTCGAGCGCGTCGGTCAGCGCGGCGATGATAAAGACGAAGGTGGCGATGGGCAGGATCAGGGGGTGGGAGTCGGCGCCGTAGCGGTACTGGTTGAGGATGAAGAAGAAGGCGAAGGCGAGGGCGAGCCGGAGCAGCGTGAGCTGATTGGGCAGGTTGCGGTACACGCGGGGATGGTAGCGGATCAGGCCTTGTTGGCGGGGAGTGGGAGCTGACGTGCGGCGGACTGGCCGGCGAGGCGCCCGGTGCACCAGGCCCACTGGAAGTTGTACCCGCCGATGCGGCCGTCGACGTTGAGCACTTCGCCGCAGAGGTACAGGCCCGAACATCG
>CAYSIX010000336.1:0-1510 GCA_964431205.1 uncultured Phycisphaeraceae bacterium | reverse complement strand
GTGAGGCCATGGTGGACAGCTCGACCTCGCTCGGCGGCACGCCGCCGGCGGTGACCTCGGCGAAGAGGTAGCCGCGATCGCGCACGATCGGCAGGGGCAGGGCGGTAACGGCGTGGGCGACGGCGCGTCGGGCGTCGCGGCTGAGGCTGTGCAGTGGCTGGGTGGGCGCGGTGTCGGCGGCGTGGATCGGCAGGGCCTCGGCCAGGCGGCGGGGGAGCCAGCGTTGCAGGGCGGCGGCGACGGTGCCGCCCTGGCGGTCGAGCAGGGCCCGTTCCACGGCCGCGAAGTCGAGCCTCGCCGTGAGGTTGGCGCGCAGGATCGCGCCTTCGGGCTCTCGTGCGGCGGCGATCCAGTGCCGGCTGATGTCCATGACCGCCGGGCCGCTGACGCCGGTGTGGGTCAGGAGCATGTCGCCGCGTTGGCGTTGGAGCGTGCGGCCGGCGGCGGACGTGAGCGTCAGCTCGACGGGCAGGGCGATGCCGCTGAGGTCGGTGAGCCAGTGCCCGCGTGGCAGCAGCAGGGGCACGAGCGCGGGCCAGGTGTCGGTGACGGTGTGGCCGAGGGCCTGGGCGAGGGCGTAGCCGCCGCCGTCGCTGCCGGTCCTGGGCAGGCTCTTGCCACCGGTGGCCAGAACGACGCGGCGGGCGTGCAGGGGGCCGTGCGAGGTGGTGATCGTGAAGCGGTCGTCGGCATCGGCGCGGGTGATATCGGTGACGCGGTGATCGGTGCGCAGCTCCACGCCGGCGTCGCGCATCGCGCCGAGCAGCGCCTCGAGCACGGTCGAGGCCTTGTCCGTGACGGGGAACAGCTTGCCGGTCGGCTCGCGCTTGAGGCGCACGTCCAGATCGGCGAAGAACGCGATGGTCTGCTCAACGGTGAAGGTGCGCAGCACGCGGGCGACGACGTGGGGCGGCGAGCCGAAGAAGTCGGCCGGTTCGACGAGGTCGTGCGTGACGTTGCAGCGCCCGCCGCCGGAGACCAGGATCTTGGCACCGACGCGCGTCGCGCCGTCGATCGCGACGATGCGTGTCGGCTTCGAGGCGTCACGTACGGCGCGGCCGGCGGCGATCGCGGCCATCATGCCCGCGGCGCCGACGCCGACGATCGCGATGTCGCAGGCGGCGCAGTCCATGCGGCGAAGATGATAAGCGTGATCCGGCGGCGCCGAGGGGGCGCGGCGGTGCTGGATTCAGGTCCAAGGCTTGGCGTTACTGGATGTCTTCGAGGCGGAGCCCGCCGAGGCCGATGCCGCCGACGTCCATGCCGCCCTTGAGGTCGCCGCGTGGCTGACGACGGGCCGCGGGCTTCGGGGCCGGGCCGTGGTGCCGGCGTCGGTCGCCGCGGTCTTGACCGTCGGCGTGGCTTGGTTCCCTGCGAAGCGTCAGGCGCATCTTCCGCTCTGGCTCGTCCACCTCCAGCACGCGGAACCGCTTGACGTCGCCGACGTTCACCACGTCCTGGACCGTGTCCACCCGGCCGTCCGACAGCTCGGAGATGTGCACCAGGCCCT
>CAYSIX010000335.1:286-3199 GCA_964431205.1 uncultured Phycisphaeraceae bacterium | reverse complement strand
AGGAGCCAAGGAATTTTTCAGGTCGCGTGTGAGGGCTGAGCGGGTGGGAGGTTGGTCCGCGGGTGCTGCCGCGGGCGCGGCATACGGCGGTGTGGGTGCGCGATGGGGTGCCGTACGTCTTTTTTTCACGGATCGGGGATGAGCCGGAGCGGATCCTGGTGACGCGGATCGAGAACGCGGGGGAGGACTGGACGGGTTGGCGATTCACGCGGCCGGTGACGGTGCTGCGGCCGCGTGAGGCGTACGAGGGCGTGGACGAGGCGGTGACGCTGTCGCGTGCGGGGTTGATCGACCGGCTGGCGCACCAGTTGCGGGACCCGGCGGTGTACGGGGAGGGCGGCCGGTTGTATTTGGTGTACGCGGCGGGGGGCGAGCACTCGCTGGCGCTGGCGGAGTTGGGGTTGAAGACGGGCAGCGCTGCGGTGGGGGGCGACGGTGAGCACACGGGCCCGTCCTGAAGAACCCGGGTCAACGCCGGGCTGGGGCGAGGTCAGCGGGGGGGGGAGACGGCGGAACGGGCCGGTCCTGGGCGGGTGCGTGGCGCGTCGTCAGGGCAGGACCTCGACGCGTTCGAAGCGCCAGCGGCGCCAGGGGTTCATCCGCAGGCCGCGGACGCGCTCGGGGTCGAAGAGGAAGAGGTTGATGTACTGGTGGATCAGGGCCATGGGCTGGTCCCGGAGGAGGACGATCTCGGCGTCGCGGAGCAGTTTCATGCGTTGTTCGGGGTCGCGTTCGAGGGCGGCGCGGTCGAGCAGGGCGTCGAAGTCGGGGTTGGACCAGCCGCAGTCGTTGTTGCCGTCGCCGGTGCGCATCTTGCCGAGCCAGGTGGTGGGGTCGGGGTAGTCGCCGAACCAGGCGGCGCGGGCGATGTCGTAGGTTTTCTGCTTGAGGCGTTCGGCGAAGGCGCGGACCTCGATGCCCTCGAGGCGGACGACGACGCCGAGGTGCTTTTCCCACATGGCGGCGACGGCCTGGGCCTTGGCGTCGTGGCCGGCGTTGGTGTTGTAGAGCAGGGTGAGGCCGGAGAGCCCGCGGCCGTCTTCGTGGCCCGCCTCGGCGAGGAGCTGGCGGGCGCGGTCGGGGTCGAAGGTGACGCCGTGCTCGACGGGCGGGTCGTAGTCGGCCAGGACGCCGAGGGGGATGTAGGTGCGGGCGACGGGCTGGTGGAGGCGGGTGACGCGTTCGACGATGAGCTGCCGGTCGATGGCCATGGACAGGGCGCGTCGGACGCGTGGGTCGTGCAGGGGGTTGGGCGAGCCGTCGGCGCGTTGGGGCAGGCAGTTGAAGTTGTAGAAGTAGGTGCCGGCGGCGGGGGTGACGTGGACGTCGGGCGATTCGGAGTTGACCAGGTCGGCGGCGAGCTCGGAGCCGGTGGGCACGTCGGGGAAGAAGTCGGCGCCGCCGCGTTGATAGGTCTGCAGGGCGGTGGAGGGGTGCTCGACGATGCGTTCGAGGACGGAGGCGTTGCGCATCCGGTCGCGGGCGTGGTAGTGGTCGTTGGCGACGAGGTAGACGTACTGGCGGAACCGTCGATCGGCGAGGCGGTACGGCCCGTTGGTCACGAGCTGATCGGGGTCGGCCCAGTAGGTGGGGTCGACCTGGAGCATGGCGGACTCGTCGCTGAATGATGACGCTTCGGTGACGCTTTCGCGGTGAACGGGGACGAAGGGTGTGAAGGCGACGAGCTCGAGGAAGTAGGGCGTGGGCCGGGCGAGGGTGACGACGAGGGTTTTGGGGTCGGGCGCGTCGAGGCCGACGGTGTCGTCGAAGTGGGCGAGGGCGCGGTCGTAGAGCGTTTCGGGGGTCTCGTCGAGCTCGCCGGCGGCGAAGGCGCGGAGCTGCTCCTGCCGCCAGGCGAAGAAGTCCTCGGCGCCGGCGACGTCGAACATGAGCTTGGAGTAGTCGGCGGCCATGTCGGGGAGGATGAGGCGTCGCCAGGCGAAGACGAAGTCGTTGGCGGTGAGGCGGTCGCCGTTGGACCATCGCGCGTCGTCGCGGAGGTGGAAGGTGTAGGTCAGGCCGTCGTCGGAGACGGACCAGCGCTCGGCGACGCCGGGCTCGAGTTGCATGGAGGTGAAGTCGAAGAGGACGAGCGGTTCGTAGAGGCACCGGGCGAGGCGGATGTCGTGCGCCCAACTCATCTTCTGGGGATCGAGGGTGTTGTGGGTGGCGCCGGAGATGAAGGTGAAGTCGGCGTCGAGGGCGCCGGCGTCGGAGCGTTCGCAGCCGGGGACGGCGTGGACGAGCACGGCGAGGAGCACGACGAGGCCGGCGGTGGCGGAGGGTTGGAAGCGTGGGGCGCGCGTTCGGGTAAGGGTCATGTCGGGCGGTTGTCCGGTTTTCAGCGTTGGGTGGGGGCGTCTCGCTCGGTGAGGGTGACCAGGTAACGCAGCTCGGCGTGGGGCGGGATGAGCCCGGGCAGGCCGCGGTCCCCGTAGGCGAGGTACGGTGGGATGTGGACTTCGCGGGTCTCGCCGACGCGCATGCCGGCGACGCCGAGCTCGAGCCCGGGGATGACCTGGGCGTCGCCGAGGGTGAAGCGTGTGGGCTCGCGACGGTGTTGCGAGGCGTCGAAGGGTGCGTCGTCGCCTGTGACGAAGGCCTCGAAGGTGATGGCGACGGCGTCGCCGGGTGCGGCGGGGGTCCCGTCTCCGGGTTCGAGCGTGCGTGTCCCGACGCCGGGGGCGACGTCGAGCAGGTGGATCTGGAAGCGGACGTCGATGGCGGGGGCGTGGGGGTCGTGGTCGTCGGCGCGGAGGGGGACGACGAGGGTGCGTCGTTCGCCGACGCGCATGCCGGCGATGCCCTCGTCCCAGCCGCGGACGACGTGTCCGGCCCAGAGGACGAAGGCGACGGGTTCGTCGGGTGGCGAGGCGCGGAGGACGGAGCCATCGGGGGCGAACGCGCGGTAGT
>CAYSIX010000335.1:0-276 GCA_964431205.1 uncultured Phycisphaeraceae bacterium | reverse complement strand
ATCCGTCCCGCGGCGCAGGCCGTCGCCGAGGGGGATGAATTCGGCGGGAGCGGTCGCGGGGGCGTCGGCGCGATCGTCAGCGCGGGCGCGGACATCAGCGGGGGTGGCGAGGCGGCGGGGGTCGGGCGAGGGGTGGTCGGCGGGCGCGTGGGCGGTGAGGACGAGGGCGGGCGCGTGATCGGGGGCGTGGGAGCGCGGCTCGCGATCGCGGCCGGAGTTGTAGGGATCGGCGTCGCCGCCGTTGAGGTCGACCACTGACTTTGTCGAGGTATCGAG
>CAYSIX010000334.1:0-3214 GCA_964431205.1 uncultured Phycisphaeraceae bacterium | reverse complement strand
CGCCGCGGCGCTCGACGCCGGCAAGCTCTTCCACATCGACCTCAACGACCAGGAGATCGGCCGCTACGACCAGGACTTCCGCTTCGGCTCGGTCAGCTACAAGCACGCCTTCTTCCTCGTCAAGCTGCTGACCGAGTACAAGTACGACGGGCCCAAGCACTTCGACAGCCACGCCTACCGCACCGCCGACCGCAAGGACGTCATCGAGTTCGCCCGCGGGTCCATGCGCACCTACAAGATCCTCGAGCACAAGGTCAGGCAGTTCACCGGCGACGCCTCGATCAAGCGACTGCTCAAGCAGATCCACCGCGACAACCCCGCGGTCGAGAAGCTCATTGCCAAGCACACCCAGGCCAACGCCGACGCGCTGCTGAAACAGTCGTTCGACCGCCGCGAGCTCGCCGATCGCCCCCTGCCCTACGAGGCCCTGGACCAGCGCCTCTTCGACCTGCTCATGGGCGTGGAGTGAGAAGAACGACCACGGGCAGGGGACACGGCAAGCACGGGCAAGGCCACGCTTCGGCCGAACGCCAGGACGCCGAGGTGCGGAGGCGCCAAGACAAGGCAGTGGTGGGTTTGCTGCGCAGGTGAGAATCCGTGCGCCATCCCCGATGACTCGAAACGCGCCCCGTCCGGGGTGCCACGGTCACCGGCGACGGTGCGAACGACGTGACCGCACGCCTGCAAGCAAGCGTGACCCCCTCACGTCGATTCCGGCTATTGGCGTGAAGCCGAGCCTTCAGCGGTAGCCAAGGGCCGGATGACCGTGCCACGCCGGCGCACGCGTGCAAGGCGGGGCGAGGGCGGTCCCGAAGCTCACGAGGAGGCGGCGTGGACATCGGTTTCTGTCGTTGTCGCACCGGCCTCACGGCCGCGGCGGGGCGGCGACGCGAGACAGCAGCACGTCCTTGAAGCGAGCGTCGGGCGTGTGCAGGTAGATCGCCTCGCGCCCGGCGGCGTCCGGCGCGTCGGCGGGCCGGACGTGCAGATACGCCTTGCTCTGCCCCGCGGAGGCCGCGTCCTCGTCGGCGTGCTCGTCGGGGCCGTGCTCGATCACCGCCCGCACGCGCTCGCCCTCGATCAGTTGCGGGTGCGTGACCCAGCCCAGGGCCAGCGTGTCGTAGGGGTTGAAGGCGGCGACGCCACGGCGTCGCTCCCACCGCGCCAGCCAGTGCTGGGTCGTGGCGTGCAGGTACACCCCCGTCGGCCCCGTCTCACGGAGCGACGCGACGTCCCCCCGCGTCACCCACACCTTCGAGGAGACCTCCCACGGCGCCAGGACAAGCTCCACGTCCGATTCGAGCAGGATCCGCATCGCCGGCACATCGCTCTCGAAGTTGAAGTCGGGAGGGAAGGACCGGCGGCTCTGCTCGGTCGTGATGAACCGCTGGCCCGGCCGGCGACCGGCGACGACCACGACCGCCTCGATCCGGTCGGCCAGGTCCGGGTATCGCCGCAGCAACGTCCCCACGTTCGTCACCGGCCCGAGCGCCAGGATCGTCAACCGACCCCGCCGCAGCGCCTCGGCCATCGCGCGGACCGCCTCGGTCTCGCGGCCCAGATCCTCGGCCCCGGCGGCGCCCCCGTGGACCGCCAGCCCCTGCGGCCCGAACGCCGCGACGATGTTCTGCGTCGTCGGCAACGCGTACCTCAGCGGCGCGTTGCCGTACACCACGCTCACGCCCCGCACGGTGACCTCCGGCGAGTGAAACGCCTGGATCATCGTCCACCCGTCATCCACCTCCCCGAAACCGTTGGCCGGGTCCACGTCCAGCCACACGTCGACCGGTCGCGGGCTCGGCTCCCGGGCGCCCGACCGCGCGGCACCGAGCCCCATCAACGTGATAACCAGTCCGCAGAGCCAGGCGATCGGGCCCAGCCGCCGCGGGGGCCGTGAGCGATTCAGATCGGCATCGGGTGACATCGTCGTAACTCCGTAAAGGGCCCCGGCTCAGGCGAGGCGAACCGCTCGCGTCAGGCGGCCGAAGCCAGCCGACCGCCGCGCCACGCTAACCGCCGGGGGGCAGGTCGTTGGTGATCGGCCAGTGCGCGCTGGCCGTGAAGTCCACGCCGAACTGCCGTTGCGGGATCGGCGGGGGCAGCGAGGCAAGATACCCGCCCAGGTTCACGAACCGCTTGCGTTCGACGTGACCGTCGACGTAACCGAAGTGGGAGATGTCCTCGGCGTCGGGGTCGCCGTCGCCGAAGCGGCGGTAGATGTCCTTGGTGTGGGTGTGATGGCTGGTGCTCTCGTCGACCCACATGAGCATCTCGGAGGGCGCCAGGGCCGACGCCGAGAGCGCCAGGTTCGCGGTGTTGCGCGTGGACCAGACCTGCGGGTACCACGAGGTGTTCGGGGCGAGGTTGATCCACTGGCCGGTGGACATGTAGAAGTAGTTGGGGCGGAACACGTCGTCGGTGTCGGTGCCGCTGAACGGGTCGTCGCCGGTAAACGTCCAGGCGTCGTCGGGCGAGCCGGCGGCGCTGGGGCAGCGATAGACCCGCTCCGGGTCGCCGCTGAGGTACGACGCCAGCAGACCCCCGACGCTGTCGTCCCACGCCCCGAAGTTGCCGCCGACGTTGTTGTAATGCGCCGCCGGCGTCACCTCCTGGTTCTCCACCGTGTACGCGTGCGTGGCGATGGCCATCTGCCGAACGTTGCTCATGCACTGCGCCCGCCGGGCCTCTTCACGCGATGCGCCCAGGGCCGGCAACAGCAGCCCGATCAGCAACGCGATGATCGAGATAACCACCAGCAGCTCGATCAGCGTGAACGCCCCCGCGTCCGTGCCCCGCGTTCTCATCTCCGCCATCATGGTCAACTCCGGTCTCTCAGCACCGCCTCCCCACCCGCACGCCGCGACGCCCACGGCGAAGCGACGCCCGTGCCCATCCCAATCGCAACGCGGGCCGGACTATTCCATCCCCCTCGCACACGGCCGCGTCGACCACGTCGCCTACCCCCGCCCCGGCGCCACGCGCAGCGTCTCTTGCTCCCTCTCCCCTCGGGAGAGGGCTGGGGTGAGGGCCGAACGACACAAGCGCCCGCCACGCCGTCAGGCATCCGCGCTTTCTCCCTCTCCCTACGGCAGAGGGCCGGGGTGAGGGCCGAACGACACAAGCGCCCGCCACGCCGTCACGTGCAGCGCTTTACTCCCTCTCCCCTCGGGGGAGGACCGGGGCGAGGGCGGCACGACACCAGCGCCCGCCACGC
>CAYSIX010000333.1:0-3230 GCA_964431205.1 uncultured Phycisphaeraceae bacterium | reverse complement strand
GCTCGACCTCGACCTGGGCCGCGCCCTGATCCGCGTCCGCCGCGGCAAGGGCGGCCGATCCCGCGCCGTCGGTATCGACCCCGGCGGAACCGCGGAACTGCAGCGCTGGCTGCGCCTGCGCGATGTGCTCCGTTTCCGGACCGACGACGCCGTCTTCTGCGCGACAACGGGGCGCCCCATCGCCCCCGCCTACGTCCGCCGCCTTCTGCCCGCCCTTGCGATCCGCGCCGGCCTCGCACGCCGCGTCCACGCCCACGCCCTCCGCCACACCCACGCCGCCGAGTTGCGCTTCGAGGGCGTCGACATCGGCCTGATCGCCAAGCAGCTCGGCCACGCCAGCATCGCCACCACGGCCCGCTACCTCGACCACGTTGCCCCGCTGTCCGTCGCCGAGGCGATCGGAAGGCGGCGGTGGACCGACCATTGCGGATCGCGACGTGGACGCCTTTGACCACGGCCTGTGGCAGACCAACTTCGGCACGGGCATCGGCGCCACCGTTCCCGAGCCGGGCGCGTTTGGCCTGGGGGCCGCGATCATCGCGACGCTGGCTCTTCGGCGGCGGCATCGGCGCGCAGGCGGGCCCGTTCATCACTGGCCGGCTGGCTCATAGCTGTGATCGAGTATAAGAGCGGCCGATGGGGCGGCCAAGCGTATGGTGCTCGGGGGCGAGAGCACGCTGCGCCAGCACTTTTACCTTGACGCGCTGCGCACCGCCGGTCATAATCAAACTTCGATCGCGTTCCGGAGGACGGACCCGCCGCCGCGGCGCCTTTCTGGATCGGTTCATCGGACATCGCAGTCAGTCGAATGCGCGGATAATTCCCACGTCATTGCAGCGATGGCGGCTTGTGCTCGGGTGCGTTCGTATTTGCCGTGACAGTTCACCGGACGCGTTCCTCAAAAGCTCGTACTCGATAGGAGCAGGAGAACAGACATGAAGCAAACTTTCACCGGGGCGTGCGTGGCGCTGGCGACGACGCTGCTGACGGAGGCGTCTTCAAGTGCGCTGATCGTGGACCAGGTGGGGGCGGAGAACATCACTGGCGGATTGAACCCGCCGGTGGTGCAGAGCTTCAAGCCGGCGCTTGATAACGTGGCCGCGGTGGACGTTCGCGTCTTTGGATTCGGCTCGGCCGGAACAGAGGTCACCGTGGGCCTCTACACGGACTGGGATGGCACAGATGTCAGCGGGTTGTTGCAGGAGCAGACGACCAGCAGCGTGATGTCCCAGATCGCTCAGGTTTTATGGTCGCCCGTGCCCGTGACGCCGGAGCAGACCTACTACTTGCGCTTCGACACCAGCCTGGGGTTTATCGGCGCGAGCACCCCGGGTACGAACCCATACGACCGCGGCGAGATCCTCGCTGGCGGCGGCAACATCTCCAACAACGACGTGGGTTTTGTGACCTACGCGACTCCCGCTTTGCCCGGCGACTTCGACCTCGACGGCGACGTGGACGCGTTCGACCTGGGCATCTGGCAGACGGGCTTCGGGATCATGAGCGGGGCATCGGTGACCGACGGAGACGCCGACGCCGACGGCGACGTGGATGCGTTCGACCTGGGTATCTGGCAGATCCACTTCGGCACGGGCCTAAGCGGCGCCGTCGTGCCCGAGCCGACCGCGCTCGCGCTCATCATCGGGCTCGGCCTGCTCGCCTCGTCTCGGCCCGCACGTCCGACAGGCTGCGGAGTTCCAGCTCGCCCTTCTCGATGATCCGACGGCGGTAGCTGTCCAGCAGGCGCTCCGCCCCCTTCACGTCGATGCCGTGGCTGAACCGCCCCGGCCACGTGAACTCGATCTCCTGCAGGATCTGCACGAACACCGCCGCCAGCCCGCCCATGGCCCCGTCGAGCGTCTCCCGCGGCACGTACCTGCCCCTCAGCAGCTCGTTCTCAAACGCCAGCTTGTCCCGACGGGCCTTGGCCAGCTCAATGCGAGCCTCCATCAGCTGGCGGGCGAGCTCTGGATCAACCTCGTCGCGCTTCCTGCTGTTGGGGTTCTGCAGCGATTCGCGCCGCCAGCGTCGGGCCTCACGCGCGTCGTCGGCTGACCACGGCGCGTGCTTGCCGATGGGCCAGTCGGGACGGGCCAGGAGTCGCTGCAGGGACCGCTTCCGAATCCCCAGAAACCCCGCGAGTTCTGCCTGGTTCTGCAGCATCTTCATAGCGACAAGCGACATTGGAAAAACCCCCGAATAACGCGCGCTCGACCGCCCGCGGGACTCCCGCTGAGACGCATTCGCGCCAGGAGGAACCGCAGCCCCCATCACCACGTGTCACAGTAGGGGCGCCCGCGGCCGCGATTCGAGAGAATCTGAATCGGCCTGATCGCCCGCCAGCTCGGCCACGCCAGCATCGCCACCACCGCCCGCTATCTCGATCACGTCGCCCCGCTGTCGGTCGCCGAGGCGATTCGGAAGCGCGCGTGGGCATAGGCCCCGCCAAATCCCCGGCTTAAGGCCGAAGGCTGATGTACTTGTAACCGTTCACGCCAACTGGCGAACCATGGCGGCGTGATCCGATAAGAATCGCATGGACAAGGATGTCCGCATCGCGGCACTGGAGCGGGAGAACGCTTGGCTGCGTCGTCGGTTGGCGGACCTGGAGGCCAGGGTCGCGGCGTTGAGCAAGAACTCGCGCACCAGCTCCAAGCCGCCGTCGAGCGACATCGTCAAGCCGCCCGACGAACGGCCCAAGGGCGGCGCGGGCCGCGGCAAGAAGCGCAAGCCCGGCGGCCAACCGGGTCACGCCAAGCACACCCGCGCCCCGTTCGCCGCCGATCAGGTCGATCGAGCTTACGCATACGACTGGACCGGCGCCGGCGACACCTGGGAGCCGCTGGATGACTTTTACGTTCTTCAACAAGTGGAACTGCGTGAGGACCCGCTGATCGTCACCGAGCACCGCTTCCGTCGGTACCGGCACCGGGTGAGCGGCCGGATCGTCACCGCGCCGGTGCCCGAGGCGTTGCGTCGTCAGGGGTTGATCGGTCCGCGGCTGCGGGCGATGACGGCGTGGCTCAAGGGTCAGGGTCACGTGTCGTACCGGCCGATGCAGGCGTTCTACCGCGACGTGCTGGGGCTGGAGATCAGCACGGGGCAGTCCGCCCACCGCCGCGTCGCGTCCGCCGGTTGCCGGCCCCGCACCATCGCGCGCAACGCCGGCTCCACGACCGCCTCCCCGGCCTCCAACGCCCACGCGATCCCCTCGCCCGTGAACGGCTCCA
>CAYSIX010000332.1:0-3258 GCA_964431205.1 uncultured Phycisphaeraceae bacterium | reverse complement strand
GCGAACTTCGTCAACGGGGAGCTGTTCGGCCGGCCGTGCGACCCCGGCCTGCCGTGGGCGGTCAAGTTTCCGCAGGAGCTGTACGACGACCCGGTGAAGGCGGCGCGGGCGCTGCGGACCGTCGAGACGGGCGTGGCGCCGTGGGGATCGCTGGAGGAGGGGGTCTCGTGGCTGATCGCGCGGGTTCAGGCGGGGGACGCCGCCGTCGCCGCCGCCGTCGAGCCCCTGCTGACACCCCGTCACCCGTCGCAGATCTATCAGGCGCTGCTCGAGGGGCTGGCGGTCTTCGTCCTGCTGGCGTGGCTGTGGCGCCGGCCGCGCAAGCCCGGCACGATCGGCGCGGCGTTCCTGATCGGCTACGGCATCGCCCGGATCATCGGCGAGCTGTTCCGCCAGCCCGACGCCCACATCGCCCACCTCGAGGCCGCCACGCTCGGGATCACCCGCGGCCAGTGGCTCAGCGGCATCATGATCCTCGCCGGCGTCGCCCTGCTCATCGTCGCCCGACGTCGGCCCTCCGATCCCCTAGGCGGCTGGAAAGCTGGAAAGCTGCAAAGCTAGAAAGCGGGAAAGCCGGAAACGCCGAACGATGCGTGAAGCGCCCGGCGGCACGCCTGTCACCAGGCTTCGCCCATGGCGATCTTGGCGTCCTGGCGTCTTGGCGAATACTCAGATTGGGTTTCCGGCCTGCGCGCCGCGCCCTACGCCAGCTCGATCCGCGGGTCGATCCAGGCGTAGGCCACGTCCACGACCAGGTTGAACACGATCAGCAGCGTCGAGAACGTCAGCACCACGGCGAGGATGAGGAACTGATCCTTGTTGAGCACGGCGTTGACGAAGTGCTCGCCCAGGCCGGGCACGTTGAAGACCTTCTCGACGACGAACGACCCGGTCATCGCCGACGCCGCCGCCGGACCCATGAAGCTGAGCACGGGCAGGTAGGCGACCTTCATGGCGTGCTTGAACAGGGCGGCGTGGCGTGAGAGGCCCTTGGCCCGGGCGGTGCGGATGAAGTCGCTGGACATGATGTCGGCCAGACCCAGCCGCACCAGCCGGGCGATGTACGCCGCCGGCGCCAGGCCCAGCGTGATCGCCGGCAGCACCACGTCCCGCGGCGTGCCCCACCCGCCTACGGGGAACCACGTCAGCAGCCCCGCGAACACCACCAGCAGCACCGACCCGGTCACGAAGCTGGGCAGGCTGACCCCCACCAGCGCCACCACCAGGCTCGACAGGTCCAGCGCCGATCCCGGCTTCAGCGCCCCGAGCACCCCGGCCACCGTCCCCAGCGTCAGCCCCACCAGCAACGCCGCCGCCCCGACCGTCGCGCTGACCGGCAGCCCGCTGGCGATGATCTGCGAGACCCGCTGGTCCTGGTAGTGCAGCGACGGGCCGAAGTCCGGCGCCGGGTACCGCTCGCTGCCGATGAACACGCCGCGCAGGTACCCGACCGCGAAGTTCCACGGGCTGTCGAGGTTGTACTGACGCTGCATCGCCGCGGCGACCTCCGGCGGCGGACGCCGACCCTCCGGGTTCTCCAGCGGATTGCCCGGGATCAGCCACGCCAGCGCGAACGTGAACAGGAAGATCACCGCGAGGATGAACGGCAACTGCACCAGCCGCCAGAAGATCAGGTGCGCCATGGGCCACAGTGTCGCGACGGGCCACGCCCCACGCAAGCGGGCCTCGGCCACGCCCCCCGGCCCGTCGCCCCTGGCGTCCGCAGGACCCCGTCGCCCTTCGCATCCTCAGGACCCCGTCGCCCGCCGCACGTCACGGACCCACCCGCCGCCGAGCACCTGCTCGCCTCGATCGGCGTCGTAGCAGACCACCGCCTGCCCCGGCGTGACGGCGCGGGTCGGCTCGGCGAAGCGCACCTCCAGCGCGTCCTTTCCGGTGACGCGCACCTCCGCCGGCTCGGGTTCCCCGCCGTAGCGGGTCTTCACCCGGCAGGCGTCCCACGCGCCCGGCGATGGCGGATCGACCAGCCAGTTGGTCTGATCGGCCGTGCAGCCGGTGGCGAGCAGTTCGTCGCTCGAGCCGACGGTCACGGTGTTGGTCGCGGCGTTCTTCTCGACGACGTAAACGGGATAACCCAGCGCCAGGCCGAGGCCGCGGCGCTGGCCGACGGTGAAGTGCTGCTGGCCGGGGTGGGCGCCGACGGCGCGGCCGGCGGTGTCGACGACCGCGCCGGGGCGGACGCGGTCGGGGTCGCGTCGGCGGACGAGGCGCGCGTAGTCGTTGTCGGGCACGAAGCAGATCTCCTGGCTGTCCGGCTTGTCGAACACGGGCAGGCCCAGGTCCTCGGCGAGGCGGCGGACCTCGCGCTTGCGCATCTCGCCGACGGGCAGGAGCATGCGGGCCAGGCGGTCGCGCGGCGTGCCGAAGAGCACGTAGCTCTGGTCCTTGTCGTGGTCGACGCCGCGGAGCAGGCGGATCCGGGGCTTCGCTTCGCTCAGCCCTCGGCTTGGTTCGGCGTCGCGGGCGATGCGGGCGTAGTGGCCCGAGGCGATGAAGTCGGCGTCGATCGAGCGGGCGTAGTCGTGCAGCTTGCCGAACTTGAGCCAGTCGTTGCATCGCACGCAGGGGTTGGGCGTGCGGCCGGCGTGGTACTCGTCCACGAAGTAGTCGATGATGCGGCCGAAGTCGCGCTTGAAGTTGAGCACGTAGAAGGGGATGTCGAGCATCGCGGCGACGAGGCGGGCGTCCGACGCGTCGTTGACCGAGCAGCAGCCCTGCTTGTGCGCCTTGGCGGGGGTGGGCTTGCAGGCGAGGTTGTCGTAGCCGTCGGCGACCTCGGCCTCGTCCTCGCTGCCCAGGCGCATGAAGCAGCCGACCACCTCGTACCCGCGCTGCTGGAGCAGGGCGGCGGTGACGGAGCTGTCGACGCCGCCGGACATGGCGACGACGACCTTGGGCTTTCGCGGGCTCGCCGGCATGATTCGGATTGTAGGCCGGACGCGGGTCGAGGTGTTACTATGACAGGATCGGCCGGCGGTCGGGAAGGCCCGTTCGGCCGCGTGTCTCGGGTCGAACCAGAAGTGAAGGAGCAGGCCATGGTGCAGCGACGATCGGGCGGACGGCGAATCGGGCGGGCGAGCTTACTGGCGTGCTGGGTGGTGGCGACGGTGGTCGCGGCGATCGGCCCGGCGGCGCCGTTACATGCCGCGGACCTGCGCGAGGCGCTGGACCGGGCGCCGGCACGGGCGGACCTGGTGCTGGTCGTGCCGAACATGGCCAAGCTGAGCCAGAAGCTGG
>CAYSIX010000331.1:0-3263 GCA_964431205.1 uncultured Phycisphaeraceae bacterium | reverse complement strand
GTACGCCTACACCGCCGGCCAGGCGGACCCGGTGAACTTCGTGGACCCGAGCGGGATGTTCGTGCTGCCCGAACTCAATGTAGTAACCACACAATCGTTCCGGGCACGAGCCGGATATCAGGGTGCGACGGCATCCGCTCAAGCCGGTGCAAGATCGCTGGCGACAGCCTTCGGCATCGTCTTTGCCGGTCCTGTCGCATTGATCACGACAGGATCGATCGTTATCAGTACGACATTGTCGGGAACGCAAGGCGGTGGCGACCAGTGTCAACAAAGCTTGCGACTCGCTCCCGCCGCGAGCACAGATCGCTGGTGGATTCAGCGGCCACCTATCGGCGGCAACACAACTGTATTGGCGGCGGCATATCGACTGGATGCGGGATCCCACCCACCGTTCGGCCAACGCACGACCCCGGCCGCAAGAGCTTGGGCCCGGTCCATCGGGAATCCCGGTGATGATGCCGGCCATGTGATCGCTGCTAGATTTGGAGGAACATCGGCTTACAATCGCATACCAGACGGGAATATTTTCCCCCAGGATCGTGCGGTCAATCGTGGACGGATGGCTCGCCGCGAGCTGCAACTTGCGAACCTCCATGCCCAAGGCAATGATGTCTGTGCGGTGGTTACGTTGGTCTATGCTTCGCCGTCTTCTCTGCGTCCAGATGTGGTGCTTCATCAGGCGATTGTCCGATCTCCAGCCTCCGGTATCATTTTGCCCATCGCGCCGGCGTTCCTTCCTAACGGATGAGTTGCTTCGATGTCAGAAAAGGAGCTAGCAATCCATGATTATGTCGAACGAGGGGACGGAGAAGCTGTTGCGCGCTTACTCATGAAGGATCCAAACCATATTCATGCGAGAGACCAATCGGGAGATCAGCCACTACACATCGCGTGTTGGCAGAAACAAGTGCGACTACTAGGCATTCTTAGAAACTATGCGCCCGACTTGAACGCACGTGGATGTTTCGGACGAACACCGCTCCACTATGCGGTCCATGAGGGGGGCAAGATCAGTGTCCCAATCGTTGCTGATCTGCTTGACTGGGGGGCCGATCCATCCCTTAGGGATGATCATGGTTTTTCTGTTGAGGATTGGGCCAAGATCGAAATGGATGAGGGGTTGCCCGAAGTGTTGGACCTGCTGAAACGAGCCACGAAGTCCCGATCCTAGAGCGCGAAACGGGTTTCCACCGCGCGCATGTGTACGCCGCTTGATTCTGGACAAGTGAACAGCTCCTTCGCGTGCAGGACCACGACCTCACACGGCCGGGGTGTACGAGCAGACGCTGATCGGCAACCCCGATGAGCTGCCGCACGTGATCGACGAGGCCAACCCCACCAACTACGCCCAGACCTACGAGACGATCGACACGGGCTCGGGCTCGGGCGACGTCGAGGCCAGCTACGTGAGATAACGTCCTGATTCATGCGCACTTTGAAAAGGCAGCTCTCCGAGTGGGTGGTGTTGGTGTGTTGGACTAACCCCAAGCCACAGGAGAGCTGCGATGGATGATGTTAGCGTGACGGGCCGCGGGATGAAAGAGGCGTTTCGGATCGACGAGGCGAAGGTTCAGGGCCACGTGGACAAGCTGGTGCGTGAGTCGGTGGAGCAGACGCTCAACGGGCTGCTGGAGGCGGGCGTCTCGCGCGCTGACAGGCCGCGGGTCTGTTTGGGGTGATTCGCCGCTGCGCGGCGGCGGCAGCCGAGACGGCCGCCCCATCGAAGAAATAGCAGTGACGGCCGCCCCACCGAAGAAAAGTCAAATGCGCTCACCGTCGGGGATGCCCTGCTTTTGGACGACACCCCGTGGGGGTGAGCGCGGGTGGTCGGCCGGCGTTGTGCCGCCGGGGGATGTTACACTCGGCCGCGGAACGAACGCATCGAGGGGTCGGGGGCGGGTCACGGTGGCCCATCGGGCCCGGGTGGTCGAGGGCGTGTGACGGCGCGGGGTGATCGGGGCGGCGGCCCGTCGACCGCATCAGAAGAGCAGGGACGTCGTGCTGGTCAAGGTGTTGCGAGCGCTGGCATCGTTGAGGCTGACGGTGCTGTTGCTGGCGCTGGCGATGGTGCTGATCTTCGTGGGGACGCTGGCGCAGGCGCGGGTGGGGGTGTGGGAGGCGGTGGAGACGCTGTTCCGCAGCCCGATCGCATGGATCGATCTGCAGGTGCTGGTGCCCGAGACGCTCGCGCGGGTGCCGTGGCGGGTGCCGTTTCCCGGCGGGCTGACCATCGGGTTTCTGATGCTGGTGAACCTGATCGCGGCGCACGCGGCGAGGTTTCGTCTGACGCCGCGGCGCGTGGGCGTGCTGCTGCTGCACGCGGGGCTGGTGGTGCTGATCGTCGGCGAGTTCGTGACGGGGTGGTTCGCCGACGAGGGCCTGATGAGCATCGAGGTGGGCGGCAGCTCGCGGTACGTCGAGGACGTGCGCGTCACGGAGCTGGCCGTGATCGACCGGTCGGACGCGCGGGTGGACCGGGTGGTGAGCCTTCCCGAGGCAATGGTTCGGGACCGTGCGACGGCGGGGCCGATCTCGGACGAGCGGCTGCCGTTCGACGTTGAGGTGCTGCGCTGGATGCGCCACGCGCGGCTGCTGCGGGCGCGGGGGGACGCGCCGACGCCGGCGAACCGGGGCGTCGGGCGTGAGGCGATCGCGGACGAGCTGCCACGTGCGCGAGGCGTGGACACGAACCAGACGGACGCGCCGGCGGCGTACGTGCGGCTGACACGAGACGGCGAACCGCTGGGGACGTGGCTGCTCTCGGCGCAACTGATCGGGCCGCAGAACGTGGTGGTGGACGGGCGCGAGTACGGCCTCGCGCTGCGATACAAGCGGACGTACCTGCCGTATGAGCTGCATCTTCTGGAGTTTTGGCACGACAAGTTCGTGGGCACGGAGATTCCGAGGAACTTCGAGAGCCGGGTGCGGCTGGTGGACCCGCGGCGGCACACGGATCGGACGGTGCGGATCTGGATGAACAACCCGTTGCGTTACCGCGGGGCGACGTTCTACCAGGCGTCGTACAAGCCGGACGGCAGCGGGACGGTGCTGCAGGTGGTGCGGAACCCGGGGGCGACGCTGCCGTACGTGGCGTGCGGGCTGGTGGCCGGGGGGATGGCGTGGCACTTCGGGTTGGGTCTGGCGGGATTCCTGGGCCGCCGGGGGTCGGGGGTCGGCGGCGGGCGCGGGGCCGGGCTCGGCGGCGCGGCGGGGGCGGCTGAGTTGAGTGGAGATGTCGAGCGGAGCGGAACGGGGTGGGG
>CAYSIX010000330.1:0-3297 GCA_964431205.1 uncultured Phycisphaeraceae bacterium | reverse complement strand
ATCGTCAAAATGCCCATGAAATCGCCTGTAAAATCAACTTTGCAAAAGTTCAGTTCATTCTCATGTTCGGCGCCGGCACGGGCCTGCTGTTCCTGCTGCGGTGGTTCTGGTGGCGGATCAACGCGTGGGCGGAGTTGGCGGCGATGATCGGCTCGGGGCTGGTGTCGCTGGCGATGGCGCAGGAATCGCTCGGCGGCTGGCTGGCGCCGGTGGCGCGCCTGCCGGTGGCCGTGGGGATCACGACGGCGCTGTGGCTGGCGGTGATGTGGCTGACACCGGCGACGCCGATGCACCGCCTGCGGCAGTTCTACGAGACGGTGCGACCCGCGGGGCCGGGATGGTCGGCGGTGCGTCGCCGCGCCGTGGCCGAAGGGCGACCGCTGCCAGCCTCGACCGAGGGGCCGTCGGTCGCGGCGGGGCTGCTGGCGACGGTCGTCGGCTGCGTGCTGGTGTATGCGTTCCTGTTCGCCACGGGCGCGTGGCTCTACGGCCGGCACGTGCAGGCGATGGTGCTGACGGCCGTCGTGACCGCGGCCACGATCGTGCTGATCACCCTGTGGCCGCGCGTCCGGGGGATCACGGGGAGTCACGACGAGGGCAACAATGATGAAGCGGACACCAATCGTCTCGATGGCGCGAGATGACGCGCAGACGCCTCAATTCACTCATCGCGGCTGTCGTCGGCGCGGCCGGTGCCGAGCATGTCGTCGCTCTTCATGATCTCGCGGAGGGCGATGGTGGCGAAGACGCCGCGGGGCAGCTCGAAGGCGAGCCGAACGTACGGGCCGTGCTCGTCCACGCCGGCGGAGAGGTCGGGGTCGATCAGGGGTTCGCGCAGGGGACGGCGTCGGCCCTCGGCGCCGTGGTCGGCGACGCCGGCGAGCTGCTCGACGCTCAGGCCCTGCTCGGCGAGGGCCCAGTCCTCGATGCGTCCGGGTTCGCCGGCGGCGCGGGTCATGTCGACGCCCCAGAGCGGCCCGGAGGGAGAGACGGCGAAGGCGGGCACCCGGCCGGTCGGCCCGTTCTCCAGCTCGGCGGTCGCCTCGTCGACGGCGAAGACGGCGCGGCTGTCGTGCTTCCACGCCAGGTCCCCGGGCAGCAGGCGGTCGAAGGTGCCCTCGCGCAGCCGGCGGTCGAGCACGCGGTTGAACACGTAGCTCTGCCAGGCGCTGATCAGGAAGTCGCGCTGGTTGCGGTCAAGTCGTCGGACGACGTCGGCGGGGCTGCGGCCCTGTCGGAGCTCGTCGAGGCACTGGCGGTCGTAGCGCAGGGGACGGGGCCAGGCCTCGAGGGCGGCGATGAAGTCGCCTCGCTCGTAGGCCTCGCGGCCGGCGCGTTGGGAGGGGTTGTCGTTCGGGCGGGGCTTGCCGAGCATCTCGTCGAGGAAGTCGCGGTCCCGGCCGAGCAGCAGGTGGCGGCCGAGGAGGTGGCTGTTCTGGCGGTACCCGAAGCGCTGATCGCCGAGGAAGTTGGGCAGGCCGGTCTCGCCGAGCCGATCGAGCACGCGCTTGGCGGCGACGACGCTGGTGGGCGAGACGTCGCGGATGCGGATGACGAAGCGGTTGCCCTTGAGGTGGCCGCGGCGCAGCTTGTTGTGGTGTCGCTCGAACCAGAGGATTTTCAGCCGGGGATGGGATTCGAGGCGTTCGAGGGTCTCGGCCTCGTCGCGGCGGTCGGGCAGGTAGACGGTCAGGTGCTGGCGGGTGACGGCGTGCTTGTCCTTGAGCCCGGCGTAGCCGACGTCGCCGCGGCCGACGCGGAACGTCTTGGCCAACCGGCGGATGACCTCCATCGTGGTGAGGTTGGTCTTCTCGATGTAAAGCATGACGTGCTCGCCGGAGCCGGAGGGCTGGTAGAGCGGCTGCTCGTCGACGAGAAAATCCTCGGGCCGCTGCTTGATGCAGCCGCCGATCCCGGGCAGGTCGGCTGTGAGGTAGGCGAGCTCGGACGTAACGGGCATGTCAGCGTCATGTTATGAGGTATGGAGGGTTCGGGAAACGGTTGGCGGTGCGCTGGGACGGGTGATGCCGAGCGACGAACGGCGGGGGAGGGGAGAATCCCGGCAAAGGCCGGTCGCTGCGCTCCCGTCCATCACCCGGCGTCCCGGGCGGGCGCGGCGGCGGGTCAATCCTCCGGCGCGTTGTTCCGCACCAGTTCACGATAGGCGTCACGCAGCCGCCGGGTGATCGGGCCAGGCTCGCCCGGGCCGATGGTCCGGTCGTCCACCTTCGTCACCGGGATGACCTCGGCGGCGGTGCCGGTGAGGAACATCTCGTCGGCGGCGTACACCTCGTCGAGCGTCAGGTCGCGCGTGGCGGTGGGGATCTTCGCCTCGCGGGCGAGTTGCTCGACCAGGCGCATGGTGACGCCCTCGAGGATGCCGGCCTCGAGCGGCGGGCGGATCAGCGTCGCCCCGCCGTCCTCCTGGCGAACCAGAAAAACGTTGTCGCCCGTGCACTCGGCGACCTTGCCCTCGTGGTTGAGCATCAACGCCTCCATCACGCCGGCGTCGATCGCCTCGACCTTCGCCAGGATGTTGTTGAGGTAGTTCATGCTCTTGACCCGCGGCGACAGGGCGCGGGGGTCGTTGCGGATGGTGCGGGCGGTGATGATCGCCATGCCGCGCTCATACATCTCAGCGGGGTAGAGCGTGATGCTGTCGACGACGATGAAGACGGTGGCGTTGCGGCACTGAAACGGGTTGAGCCCGAGCGGCCCGACGCCGCGCGTCACGCACAGGCGGATGTAAGCGTCGCTCCGCCCGCTGGCGGCGACCGTCTCGCGCACGGCGGTGGTCAGGGCGTCGCGCTGGTACGGGATCGTCAGTCGGATCGCCTCGGCCGAGGCGTACAGCCGGTCCAGGTGCGTGCCCAGCTTGAGGATGCGCCCGCCGTAGACGCGGATGCCCTCGAACACGCCGTCGCCGTAGAGCAGCCCGTGGTCGTAGACGTTGACGACCGCCTGATCGGGCGGGACGATCCGGCCGTTGACCCACACGGTGCCGCCGGGAGCGTTCGATGGCGCGGCGCCCGACGCGGGCTGGGTCGGTGAGGTCTGATCCTGAGCCGTGGCCGCGTCGCTACGCATCGTCGAATTATAACACCTTATCCTTTGAACCGGTTACGACTTGCGGCCCCCAATCCGTTCGGCGCCCCCGTTGGCCTGGCCGAAATACGCGGTCGCGGCCGCGTCCGCTCCCCGACTAACCCCGGCCCACCTCGTACCGCACGAACCCCTTCACCGTCGCGCCCTGCGGCAGCAGCTCCTTCACCTGCTTCTTGTCGTCCTTGATGAACG
>CAYSIX010000329.1:0-3317 GCA_964431205.1 uncultured Phycisphaeraceae bacterium | reverse complement strand
GAGCCCGGCGGCTGCTGAGCCAAAGCGCGGGCAACCGCTCGGGATGCCACCTGGCGTCGGTCGATCCGCTCGGCGGCGTGCACTACGACCAGTTCTCGTGGCATTACACGTGCGGCAACGTGCGCGAGAGGCGGTTCAGCGACATCTGGACCGATGCCGGCGACCCGCGGCTGGCCGTTTTGCGGAATCGCCGCGCGCACCTGCCGGCGCGGTGCCGGGGCTGTCGATTCCTGGACGTCTGCAACGGGAACCTGCGCACGCGTGCCGAGGCGGCCACCGGCGACTGGCTGGGGCTCGACCCGTCGTGTTACCTCACCGATCAGGAGATTCTCATGAGCGAACCCGTCACCACGCGTCCAGTGCCGAACGCTCCGCCGATCGAGCCCAGCGTGAGGCCGACCGTGGTCAGCCGCGTGACCAGCCCGCCGCTGGAGCTGGTCACGCACCCCCGGGCCTTTCAGCCGAACCCCACGACCGTTCGCTTCGCCCGCGCCGTGACGATCGAGGAAGGGGACGTGGTGTTCGACATCGGCACGGGGATCGGGCCGCTGGCGTTGATGGCGGCACGACACGGAGCCCGGCGGGTCGTCGCGATCGATCCCGTCTCGCTTCACGTGCGGCTGGCGCGGCAGAACGTTGCGCGGTACGGATATGAAAGGAAGGTCGAGGTTTGTCACGGCAGCCTGTTCGAGCCGTTCGTGCGGGAGCCGCACCTGCGCGGCCTGCGCGCCGACGTGATCATCGGCGACGTCTCGGGCATCGCCGACGCCGTCTCGCACGCGCTGGGCTGGTACTCGGACATCGTGCCGACCGGCGGATACGACGGCACGCAGGTGATCACCGACTTTCTGCGTCAGGTGCCGAACTACCTGGCGCCGGGCGGGCGTGTCTACTTCCCGATCGCCGTGGACCTGTCGGACGGGCAGAAGATCCTCGAGACGGTGGAAGAGGTCTTCGCCGAGGCGGGCAACGCGCTGAGCAAGCCGTACGTCGAGTTTCCGCTGACCGCGGAGCAGGTGGCGGTAATCGATGAGGCGTACGGGGCGAACCCGCCGCCGTTCATCCGCGTGCAGCGTGGCGCCCGGCCGTCCTGGCGGGGGCAGATCTGGGTCGCCAGCGGGCCCCGGAGCGGGTGAGCGGGCACGGGATCCGGTCAAGAAAACGGATCCGCTGGACTTGACAGGGCCTTTTGGCCGAATTATAGATATCTACATCAACAAATGTATTTATCGGGAATCGCCCGTGCTCTTCAGCCAGACCACCGAATACGCCCTCCGGGCCATCGTCGCCCTGGCCTCCCACCCCGGCGTCCCCCAGACCACCCAGCAGATCGCCATGCAAACCCAGGTCCCCGCCAACTACCTCGCCAAGCTCTTGCACACCCTCGGCAAGGCCAAGCTCGTCGAGGCCCAGCGAGGCGTCGGCGGTGGGTTCCGACTCGCCCGACATCCCCGCGAACTCACCGTCCTCGACGTCGTCACCCTCCTCGAGCCCATCGGCCGCATCGAGGGCTGCCCCCTCAAGCTCAGCGACCACCGCGCCCAGCTCTGCCCCCTGCACCACAAGCTCGACCGGGCCCTGGCCCTCATCGAGCACACCTTCGCCAGCACCACCATCGACGACCTGATCGTCGGCACGCCCCTGTGCCCGCGCAGGGATGCCGAGCCGTCCGACTCGCCCGAACACACCGATCCTCACGCTCCGGGATCGAACCCATGACCGTCGGACACCTGGACAACCCGATCACCGGCCACGACGCGGCCACCACCCAGGAGGAACGCACCATGAACCGCATCCCGCTGACCATCCTCACGCTCACCGCCGCGATTCTGATGCACGGCACGGCACAAGCGCAGCACGCCGGCTTCGTCCTGTTCGGCGAGCCCGATCCCGCCGCCGCCGAGGCCCCGGAGACCCACCACTTCGTCCACCCCGTCACCGGCCCGTACTTCCACGAGGACTCGTTCGTCACCACCGATATCCGCCCCTGCTTCGTCTACCACGACTTGCCCACGGTCAGCCCCATCGACGGCGGCAGCGCCAAGGTCTACGCCGTCCAGGCCCGCCTGGCCCTGACCAACAGCCTCCAGCTCGTCGCCTACAAGGACGGCTACGTTGACTTCGACTCCGGCCTCGTCGACGACGAGGGGTGGAACGACATCGCCGCCGGGATCAAGTGGAAGTTCTACTCCGACTGGGCAAACCAGCTTCACGCCGCCGTCGGCGTCGGGTACGAGGTCAAGACCGGCAACGGCCGCGTGCTGGAGAACGACGACGAGCTGCGCTTCTGGGCCTCGGTCAACAAGGGCTTCGACCGCCTGCACCTGGGCGCGACGATCAATGGTTTTCTCAAGACAGGCGACCAGGACGCCCTGGGCGACAGCGACCGCCTGAGCTGGCACCTCCATGCGGATTACTACGTCTGCGAGTGGTTCAGCCCGGTCCTCGAAATCAACGGCTACCACACCCTCAACGAGGGCCACGCCGTCCTGCCGTTCCAGGGCGTGGACGTGGCCAACCTCGGCGGGGGCAAGGGCGAGGACGTCGTGACGATCGGCATCGGGGGCGAGTTTCGCCCGATCCACAACCTGGCCCTGCGCGCCGCCTACGAGACCCCGCTGACCGACACGGAGGACCTGTTCGGCTACCGCTGGACGCTCTCCGCCGTCTTTTCGTTCTGACTCCCCAAGACCCCCCGACCCTCCAGGAGGACCGCCATGGCGCGCCAGCACACACACGCCCCGACACGAGCGCAACGCGCGGGCCGTCCGCGCCGAACCCAACCCCCACGATGGAGCGAGACGATGTTCACACGAGTTTTTTCGATCACACTGGCCGCGTCGCTGCTGACGCTGCCCCTGGCCGGCTGCGGCGGCGGCGGTGAAGAAGGAGGCGACGCGACGCCTGCCGCTTACAACAACGGCAACGGCGGCGGCAACGGCGCCGGCTCGCTGTCGCGGCTCATGGCCGACCTCGACCTGACCCCCGACGACGCCCGCGCCGCGCTGATGACCTACCTGCCCAGCGGCCGGCACGACGACTACATCATGTTCGCCTCCGGCGGGCACGCCGGTCAGGTCTTCGTCATCGGCATGCCCTCGATGCGCCTGCTCCGCTCGATCGCCGTGTTCACCCCCGAGCCGTGGCAGGGCTGGGGCTACGGCGTCGGCAACGACGTGCTGGCCGACGGCGACGTCGACGGCAAGGCCCTGCGCTGGGGCGACACCCACCACCCGGCGCTGAGCGAGACCGACGGCGATTACGACGGCCAGTGGCTGTTCATCAACGACAAGGCCAACGCCCGCGTCGCCGTGATC
>CAYSIX010000328.1:0-3350 GCA_964431205.1 uncultured Phycisphaeraceae bacterium | reverse complement strand
GTGCTGCTGCTGACCGCCGAGGACGGCCTGGCCGACACGGTTCGGCCGAGACTGGAGTCGGCCGGGGCGGACCTGCATCGGGTCAGCGCGGTTCACGACGACGGATTCAGCCTGGACGGGATCGAGCAGCGTATCGAACGGGTCGGCGACTGCCGGCTGGTGATCGTCGATCCGGTCACGTCGTACATGGGCAAGGCCGACGGCAACAGCAACACCGAGGTGCGTGCCCTGCTGGCCCCGCTGGCGCGCGTGGCCGAGCGAACGGGCGTGGCGATCGTCTGCGTCTCGCACCTGAACAAGGCCACGCAGGGACCGGCCGTGCACCGGACGCTGGGCAGCGTGGCCTTTCCGGCCGTGGCACGTGCGGTGTGGCTGGTCCACCAGGACTGCAACGACCGTGAGCGGCGGCTGATGCTGCCGGTCAAGTTCAACCTGGCGCGGACGCCTTCGGGGCTGGCCTTTACGATCGACGGGGGACGCGTGGTCTGGGAGCCGGATCCGGTATCCACGACGCCGGACGAGCTGCTGTCCGAGTTCGAACCGCAGCCGTCGAAGGTGGATCAAGCGGTGGATTTGGCTGCGGGGGCGCTTGGCCGGTGGCCCGGTGCAGGCGCGTGTCGTTCAAGAGGACGCGCGCAGGCGGCGGATCAGCGACTCGACGCTCAACCGGGCCAAGTTGCAGCTGGGCGTGAAGTCCGACCGCGACGGATTCCAAAGCCCGTGGTCATGGTCACTTCCGGGGGGTTGATGATGCCCCCCGGATGTGAACCCTCTTGGCGACCTCCAAAGGTTGCCAAGCCCAGTGTGTATAGATGAGAACCTTTGGCTCACGGCCAGTTATTCAAAGATTGTCAGGTGAGAACCAGTGGGTGTGGAGATCTTTGGTGGACTCTGCCGTATGCCGCAGTTGCCGATCGGCATAGTTCGTGGCACACTTCGGAATCAAGCGGACGGGAGAAACTGATGGCAAAATCACATCGTGGCTCGGTCTACCGCAAGACACGCACCGTCAATGGCAGGCGCGTCAGGTCGTCCTGTTACTACGGCTCCTTCGTGGACCCGCAGACCGGCAGGCGGGTGACGCGCAAGCTCTTCACCGACCAGCAGGCCAGCCGTCGTGAGCTGGACCGGCTCATCCAGGACGCCGAGCGTCGGGCGGTAGGCATCATCGACCGGTTTGCCGACCATCGCGATCGGCCCATCAGCGAGCACGTCGAGGCCTATCTGGCCCACTGCGAGCACGTGGGTCAGGCCAAGCGCCACCTGCAGGTCAAGGCCTACGACCTGGACCGTCTGATCGGCGACGTCTCGGCCAGGCGCCTGACCGATCTGGACCCCGAACGGGTCGAGCAGCACCTGCGCCGGCTCCGCCGGCAGGGCCTCAGCGCCCGCAAAGTCAACGCCGTTCGGGCTCACGCATGCGCGTTTATCAACTGGTGCGTCAAGACCGGCCGGCTCCCGGACAACCCCCTCAAGGCCGTGCCGAAGCTGGATGAGCGGCGTGACCGTCGCCGTGTCCGCCGTCCGCTGACCGATGAGGAACTCGGCCGGCTGATCGCCGTGGCTCAGCCGAGAGGCCGTGCCCTTTGGTACCTCACGGCCGCCCTGGCCGGACTGCGCAAGGGCGACCTGCAGGCACTCCGCTGGGCGGACATCGACTTCAACACCCGCTCACTGATCATCCGCAACGGCAAGGCCAGGCGCGATGACCGGGTTCCGCTGCATCCGCAGCTGGTCGACGCCCTGCAGGCCGAGTGCGAGGCCTCAAAGCCGTCGCCGAACGAGCGGGTCTTTCGGACCACCGTCACCGACCGGACGCGTCAGAAGGACTTCCTGCGGGCCGGCCTGGCCCGTGAGCAGGTCGTCGTGGACGAGCATGGCGAGCCGGTCATGATCGGCAGGGGCAAGCGCCGCCGGCCGAAGACACGCATCGTGACCGAGGACGCCGAGGGCCGCGTGATCGACCTTCACGCGATGCGGACCACGCTGGGCACGAACCTGGCCAAAGCGGGCGTGATCCCCCAGCTGGCCCAGAAGATCATGCGGCACGCGGACTACCGCACGACGCTGAATCATTACACGGTGCTGGGCTTCGAGGACATCGCCCGGGCGATGGCCGGACTGCCTCGCATCACCGCCGCCGAGGCCGACGACGTGGAAGCGCCAGTAGCAGCGCAAGGTGTTCCTTCGGAGTCGGTGAGTGTCCCTGAGCGTCACCATGGACGAACCGAACCGAACCCTGACCGAGCCGATCGTCGCCGTGCGCAAGTTGAATCAGAGACACGGGTTGGCACTCGCCGTCACCGGCGGCCATCGCGAGAGGGACAAAAGCGGGTGAAGGGATTCGAACCCTCGACATTCAGCTTGGGAAGCTGACGCTCTACCAACTGAGCTACACCCGCGGGTGCGTCCGACTTGCTCATGATATATTGTGCCCACCCTTGCCTTGAGTTGTCAAGCCATGACGAATCAAGGGTTTCCGGCTCTTCGTTCCGAGCGGATCGTCGAGCGGGCTCAGTTTGATCAAAGTGACCCTCAGGGACATCCACCGAGCCTGAAGAAACACCTTGCGCTGCTACTGGCGCTGCCGCTTGGTCGGCCTCGGTGGCGGTGATGCGAGGCAGGCCGACCATCGCCCGGGCGATGTCCTCGAAGCCGAGGGCCGTGTCGTCGTCAGGCGTCCGTGCGATAGGCCGATGCTTCGCCGTTGCGGCCGCGCGGGAGCTCCCCGCGCTGCGGCGTTTGCCGATCGGGCTGGATCGAGGGATGGTCTCGCCCAGCCCGGTCGGCAGCTGCGCTGGTTGCAGATCGTCGGGCGATCGGCCTCGCTCCCACCGGTACCGGCCACCACGGACGAGCACTGTCGGCGCGGCCACGATCAGGCCGCCGTCCCCGATCACGTCGATCCCGGTCCCGACCAGTATCCTCTACGAGGGAAAGATGCTGCATGATCTACGAGATACGCGATAGGTAACCGTTGAGGCGCCGCAGCGGTCGATCCATAGCGCGCTTCACGCCGCCCGTCGATAGCCATTGAGCAGCCCAACCAGGCGCTCGTCGTTGACTACGACGGATCGAACCGTGGACACACTCGACCGGCGCATCTGACATCCGAGCGTCCGCGGTCCAGGCGTGGTACTTACGTGACTTGGACGCTCTGCTCGATCCGCTCAACCGCCACGGCAACGCGCTGCAGACGCTTGAGCAGACGATCGACTACGAGGCGTTCGGCCCGACGCTGGAGCGGGTGTACGACAAGCCGCGCAAGTCCAACGCCAGGTGTCCGATGCCCTCAGCGCCGCCGCCGCCAGGCCAGCAGCCCGCCGAGCGCCAGCAGCCCGGCCGTCCCG
>CAYSIX010000327.1:0-3401 GCA_964431205.1 uncultured Phycisphaeraceae bacterium | reverse complement strand
GACGCACGCCTCACCGTCCCCGCCCACGCCCTCGCCCCCACGCTCCGCGACGCCGGCGTCCGCCCACACGCCATCCACTCGCTGCCGCCGGTTGTTCAGCCCGCCGTCCTCGATCCCCAACGCCGCGACGCCCTCCGCCACGAATGGGGCGTCCAGCAGCCCGACGCGATCGTCGTCGCCCAGCTCGCCGACCCGCCTCACCACGCCGACGCCATGCACGCCATGCTCACCGTCCGCCTCGCCCAGGAGGCGATGAGCGCCACCCGCGACGCGCCCCCGCTCTACCTGTTGGTTCACCCGTCTCAACGGCACCGGGCACGCGTCCAACGCCTGCTCGACGCCATGAACCGCGGCGACCAGCTCATCCAGGAGCCCCGCCTCGCCGCGCCCTGGCTCGTCCTGCCCGCGTGCGACCTGGCCCTGCTCACCGACGCGCCGGTCTCGCCCGCCACCCTTGCCTGGGCCCTGGCCGCCGGCGTGCCCACGCTCCTCGCCGACACCCCCGTCACACGCGAGCTGCTCGCCGATGCCGACGCCGCCCAGCTCTGCCCCACGGCCGACCCCCGCGCCGCCGCCGATCGCCTGCTCCGCCTCGTCCGTGAGCCCGCCCGCCGCGCGGCCCTCGCCGCCGCCGCACGCCGACACGCCGCCCGCTGGTCCGACCGCGCCGCCCACGCCGACCGGGTCATGGCCATCTACCACGCCACGCTCGGCCACCGTGACGCCTCGACCGCCATGGCCGCCCCCGGGGCACTGCCTGCCGCCCGCTAAGCGGCCCACCCGCCCGGACGCCCGGTGATGGCCGCCATGTTTAGCCGGCGAGCCTGCCCGCCGCTGGCCGCCTTCGCCGGCATCGGTCCCCACCACGGGCTCAACCTCGACCGGATCACCGGATCGACCGGATCAGCCGCATGAGGATGGGATCGGGTCATTGAGCGATCGGGAGCTCTGAATCACCGCCAAGCCGCCGGCAGCGTCAGGAGAAACCACGGAGGACACAGAGGACACATAGCGCACGGAGGCGAGGCAGGGGCGAGGGCCGGGGTCCGGGGGCCAAGGGGAGACTGTCGCGCGACGGGGTAAAGGCCGCGAACCGAACCACGGGGTCACGGTGAGCACGGGGTGGGGCAGGAGGCAGGAGGGAAGGAGTCAGGAGACAGGAGGTGGAAGGTAGGAGGGAAGGAGTCAGGAGTCAGGAGGCGACCTGGAGACTGGGAAAGGGGGGAAGCAGGGAGAAGTCGCCGCGCGATCGCCAGATCACCCAATCACCCACTCGCCATATCGCCCGATGGCATCCGGTGGATCCGGCCGATCCCGTGATCCGGTCGAGATCTGGCGTGCGTGGGTGGGCCGATGTCCTGCCACGGGTCTGTTGCGCTGCGCCGTGGCGGACTTTCGGAATGAGGGCGCGCTGGGCGGCGGCGGGCGTGGATCCGGTCGTCGTCGATCCGGGGCGGATCAACGCCGGCGGACGAGGGCGAGGGCGGGCAGGGCGAGCAGAGCGGCGGAGGCGGGCTCGGGGACGGAGACCACGCCGGTGCCGAAGTTGAGCTGCCAGATGCCCAGGTCGAAGGCGTCGACGTCGCCATCGGTGTCGAAGTCGGCGCTGAGGCCGTCGCCTGTTTGGCCGAACTGGGTCTGCCAGAGGCCGAGGTCGAAGGCGTCGACGTCGCCATCGGTGTCGGCGTCGCCGGGGAAGGCGACGGGGGCGAGCGGCGGCAGCTCGGGCGCGGGCGGGGCGACGAAGGCCTGTGAGTAATCGAGCGCGTCGGCGCCCATGACCGAGGCGACGATGGGGGCGCCCTCGCCGTCGAGAACCTCGACACCGTCCCAGGTTGCGGTGTTGTGGAAGTCGGCGATGATGGTGTGCATGCCGAGCGGCAGGGCGTAGCCGTCGCCGGCGATGTTGACGTGCCCGTTGGCGTTGACCAGGGCCCAGACCCACATCTCGACCTTGAGGTTGTAGGTTTCGCCAAAGACGATGGGTGCCTCGTAGGTCACCAGCTCACTGACGGGCTGCTCATCGGCGAACGGGCGGGAGTCGTACTCCCAGTAGAGGTCGCGGCCGACCTGATCGTACCGCGTCAGTTGTGATGGAAAGGTACCCACGCGGATGCGCAGGGCGGCTTCGCTGACGATGCGTCCGCCGAAGAGGCGCTCGTGAAAGCCCTGGGAGTAGCTGTTGGTCCCGTTCATGCGGACGTTGACGCGGAGGGTGCCGGCTTCGCCGAGCAGGTCGGGATCGCTGGGGTTGATGGTGATGGTATCGTCCATGGTGGCGTTGGCGCCGGTCGTGAAGTAAGGCGTAACGCGTTCGTTGCCGGTGGACTGCTTGATGCCGAGGATGTTGCCGTTGACCTGCATGTCGTGGCTGGCGGAGAACTTGTTGCCGCCGCCGCCGAGCAGGGCGAGCTGCTCGGCGTAGACGCGCAGGTAGCCGGACCCGCCCTGGGCCGAGGCGCGGCTGGACCAGAGGGCGTTGTTGTGGCCCTGGCCGGGGGCGATATTGGTGAACGAGCCGTGGTCGGTGATGTCGGCCAGGCCGGCGGTGGGGCTGTCGTCGACCTGATCCAGCGCATGGTAGAGGGTGGTGAAACGTTCCTGGCCGATTCTGACCTCGGAGCGGAGGGTGTAGGTCGCGGCGTGGGCGGGCCCGACCACGGTAATCACGATCAGGCCGACAAGCCATCGAGTTTGCTGACGCATGGTTGGTTCTCCCATCTGCTGGCGGGTGGCGGCGGCGTGACGGGCGATCGTTGACCCCGAAGGCAGGCCGTGACCGCATGTGAACGAAGACTATGGTACTGCAAAGTCTTCGAAAACGCCATGGTGTTTATTGGGTTGCGGGTCAGGCCCGAGGCGGTGCGGCGATCAGGGCCTCGAAGCGGTCGGCGTGGCGTGCGTAGCGGTCGGGGTCTTTGGGCTCGAGGGTGGGGCAGTCGAAGGAGTTGCGCACGATGTGGCGGAGGTGGGCGAGGTCGCGGACGGAGCCGGTGCCGAGGGCCTGGGTCAGGGCGTTGCCGATGGCGGTGGCTTCAAAGGGCCCGACGGTGACGGGGCGGGCGACGGCGTCGGCGGTCATGCGGTTGAGCAGGTCGTTGCGTGCGCCGCCGCCGACGACGTGCAGGACGGTGAACGATCGGCCGGTGAGGCGTTCGAGGGTGAGCAGGGTGCGGCGGTAGGTCAGGGCGAGGCTTTCGAGGCAGGCGCGGACGAACTGGCCGGGGGACTCGGGGACGGGCTGGCGGGTGGCGCGGGCGAAGTCGGCGATCTTGCGGCGAATGTCGCCGGGCATCGCGAAGGGGGGGTGGTCGGGGTTGACCAGGGTGCGGAAGGGTTCGGCGTCGTCGGCGAGGCGGGTGAGTTCGGCGTAGTCGAGGGTTTGACCGTCGCGTTCGAGG
>CAYSIX010000326.1:0-3436 GCA_964431205.1 uncultured Phycisphaeraceae bacterium | reverse complement strand
ATGAGCAAATGATTTACGTTCTGTCACCCCCGTGTCAGGGTGACGTCACCCCCTCGGGATAACCCCTGGTGAGCTGCGGCAAACCGCGAAGGGCCGAAGCGGGCGAAGGCCGCGACGCGGAGCGAACCCCCCGGACACGGCGGCAAGGCAGTCGTCGGAGGGCACGGTCCAGGGGCGTGGGGTCAGGGATTAGAGATCCGGGGGCAGCGTCTTGGGAACGACGCCGGGGTGCAGGTGCGGGCAAGGCGGGCGCCGGACCGGGCGGTGGCGCTCTGCGTCGCGAGCGGGTCTTCGGTTGTCAAAGATCGCGCGGAGGCGACGGCCGCCCCGTATATTCGCGTTACGTTAGGTTTCGTGCGAAGCGGGGTCCACGCCGATCGGCCGGGTTTCTGCGACCGGCCCCATCGGCGCGCGCCCGGGCGTCGGCGCGATCGCCTGCACCCGCGCTCGAACCAGCGCCGCGCAGCCACAGCGCTCATGACCCGCCGTCACGCGGCCTTGTGCGGCCGCACACGCTCTCGGATCTCACGGCCGGCCGCGTCCTCGGCCACGTCGAGCTCATACTGTGCCTGAAGGTTCATCCACAGCAGCCCGGACGTGCCGAAGTAGCGGGCGAGCCGCAGCGCCAGGTCACCGCCGATGCCCCGCGTGCCCTTGAGGATGCGCCCGATGTGCTGGGCCGACACGCCGGTTTCCTTCGCCAGCCGGTACGCGGTGATGCCCAGCGGCTCCATGAAGTCGTGGCGGAGCACCTCGCCGGGATGGACCGGCTTGTGTTTTCGTGTCGGCATGGTCGGTTCCCTTCCCGTCGCTAGTGATAGTCCTCGATGGCCACGTCGTAGGCGTGGCCGGCCCGCCAGGTGAACACGATCCGCCACTGGTCGTTGATGCCGATGCTGTGCCGGCCGGCGCAGTCGCCCTTGAGCGCTTCGAGCCGGTTGCCCGGCGGTGCGCGCAGGTCGTTCAGCGTCGCGGCGGCGTTCAGATAGCGGAGCTTTCGCAGGGCGGTCTTCTGAATACGCGGGTCGATGCCCTTGGGCCTCTGCCGGCGAAACAACGCCTCGGTCGCCCGGTCGGCGAAGCTCGCGATCATGCGGGGAATAGTAACCTATCTGGAGACTATGGTCAAGCTTTTCTGGTCGGTGCCGCCGTCTGCGGGTCTGATCAGGCCGGTCGCGGCGTCAGCCAGGGATGCGGCGCAACGGGCAGGCCGCGACGGGTGTTGTGGCGTTCGATGTAAGCGGCGACGGGCGGCAGCGCGTCGTCATCAAACAGAAACACCTTCCAATACCCCGCCGTCCACACACGCGTTCGATCACGGTTGGCCGGATGTTGCAGCACCGCGCTGGACGAGGTGCCCTTCAATCGGCCGACGAACCGGCCGATGTCCTCGCGCACCGGCCCGACCAGCAGGTGCACGTGCGTCGGCTCGATGGCACACGCGTACGCCCGAACCGACGCCCACATAGCCCCGGCCAAGGCCGGGGGTCTGCCCGTTTGCCCGGCCTTGGCCGGCGTGGCGCGGTCCCCAACGTCCGTTTCCCCGGCCAAGGCCGGGGCTATATGGGGCGGGACGATATGTGAACCGATCACGTCGGCCACGATCGCTTGTTCCGCCTCGTCCAGAACCTTGGGCGGCTCGTTCATCAACGATCGTGCCCGGGCGTACGTCGGCGCGTGCGGCAGGTTCAGCCGATGGCCGGCGCGGATCAGCCGGCCGTACATGTCGAACAACGGCGACCAGTGACCGGGCTTCGACGGATCGCCCGGCAGCCACGTGCCGTACGCCGTCCAGATCAGATGAATGCCGACGGTCGAAGCCATCACCCCTTTGTACTCGTGCGCACCCGATATCGCACTCGCCTTCACACCGTGCGCCAAGACTATTCCGACTGGTATGAACCGTAGGGGCGATTGACCTCGTCTTCCTCCGGCACTTTCCCTTCGTCCTTCTCGGCAAATTCGCCGACCCCCTTGCCCATCCACACGCCTACAAAGCGTGGATGCTTTGCATCATCCGCCTCGACGAATCGCACTCCGTCGATGTGATGGAGGCTTGGTGTGTCAACACGAATGACGGGAAACGCGAACTCTCCATCATCATCTTCCGCCGACTCATCCGCCGGATCGTCCGGCAACACGATGCGGAAGAACCAGGCGCGATAGAGCGTACCCGGACCCGGACCTGTCAATTCAGGCTCACCAGGATTGCCTTCGTACACCCCGACGACCTCGCCGCCATTGCCGATCACCTCAAATGAGGGAATACTGTCGTCCACTCCGAGCCAGACCACCACAACATAACGCCCTTCGCCACCTGGTCGCGTGTCGTGAACCGTGGCCCCTAACAGAAAGGGCAGCATAGCTGTGTCAAATTCTGGATCCTTCAAGAGCAGCAATGCTCGAACATGATTCTGTCGGCCGTGTGCAAGGCCATGATTGCCGCTGAATCCATAAGAACGTATGCCTGTTTCCAGGTAGTCGATCGTTCGGTCTCGTTGTTCCTCGATCGTTCCCGGCCCCTCGTTCAATCCGTATCGCTCCAATATCCACTCACGGGTCAGGAACTCCCATTCAGACGACTGCTCTTCTTCTGGATGATCATTCACTTCAGACGAGGCTGGCTTTCCAGACTCCTCGCCATTGGACGAGGGCACGGCAAACAGGCAAACAACAAGACCTGGGCCAATCGCACACATGCCGCTCCAAATTCGGTTCCGATCCATTCTGCGTCCTCCCGGTGATCGCTGCCTCTCTGACATTGCGGCACCCGTTTCACCGCGTCGCGGCGCGGCCGTCGGTGTCCGCGGCTTCGTCGTAGAAGCCGGCGCGGCGGAGCAGGCCGGTCACGTCCTGGTTCTGCATGAACAGCTTCCAGAGCAGGCCGGTGCGGTGGTTCTCGATCATGACGACGATGGGGCCCTGGTCGATGGCCAGGAAGCTGTCGGAGACCCAGCCCTGGGAGAGGTTGAAGGCGTCGTGGAAGCCGAAGGGTCCCCAGATCTTCGGGCCCAGCTCGTGGTACATGTGCTTGAGAGCGGCGAGGGAGTGGTCGGGGGTGTAGGGCATGGCGCTGAGGGCGGCGGTGGGGGCGATGGTGCCGTCGTCGTTGGTGGGCGAGTGGCCCTTGTAGCCGCTGGGGTTCTGGCTGGAGGTCAGGCCCCAGACGTTGGGGCCGTAGCCCTCGAAGTTCTTGGGGTTGTCGATGCAGTAGGCGCGGTTGATGAGGCTGATGTTGCGGTTGTTCTCGAAGTAGTTGCAGAAGCGGTCGGTAAGGACGCGGGGGTCGAGGCCGAGGTAGGAGTAGTGGGTCCAGAACAGCGGGCCGCCCATGGGCGGGCCGACGTGCTGCGTGATGCCGTAGTGCTCCTGCTTGTGGGCGTAGCGCTGCGGGTCGTGGACCCAGCCCTTTTCGTAGCAGTCGAGGGGGATGGGG
>CAYSIX010000325.1:0-3458 GCA_964431205.1 uncultured Phycisphaeraceae bacterium | reverse complement strand
TCAAACCATCCGCCGCGCGCGCACAAAGGCCGTCCCTCTGTCCCCCTCTCCCCTTGGGAGAGGGCCGGGGTGAGGGCCGAACAACTTCGACTCCCGCCACGCCGCTCCACGCCGCCTCTTCCCCCTCTTCCCCGGCAAAGTGCCGGGGTGACGGCGGAACGATCTCATTGCCCGCCACGCCGACAGACCGCGCCTCTTACTCCCTCTCCCCCGGGGAGAGGGCCGGGGAGAGGGCGGAACGACATTGGCCGCCCTCACGCCACCGTCAGCTCGTCCACGCTGTGATCGATCACGCTCAGCTTCCCGTTCACCGTCGCCCGCACGCGAAGGTCATACGTGCCCGGCATGAGTGGGTCGATACTTCCGGCTGGCAGATTCCACGTCCCGTCGCCGTGGTTCGTCGCCGTATAGACCTCGGCCGTCTGGTAGGTCTGATCGGGCTCGAGCGCGATCCACACCTCGACCACCGCGTCCGGGTCGCTCACCGTGCCGTGCAGTTCAGGCGACGGCGAGGCCACGCTTCCGGGGGCCACCGACACCGTCGGCAGGTTCACCGCATCAACATAAAACGCCTCGCCCTCATCGCGATCAAAGTCGTTGCCCCGCTCGGTCAGTTCCAGCACATCCACGATCCCGTTGCGTGTCCGCGTCACGGCCAGGTCGAACGGCTCGTCACGCAGCGCCGTGTATTGCACGACGAGCCCGCCGTCGGCCTGCAACGCCCCGTCGATCGACACGCTGTTGCCCAGGTAGTCGCTGAACTGCCAATCGTACTCCGCCGGCCCGGTCCGCACCCCCCCGGTCATATCCAGCGACGGGTCCACGATCGAGACCTCGTACGTGATCGTTGTCGCGTCTTCGCTGAGGCGCTCGACTTCGATCGAGAAGCCGTTCTTCATCGACTGCGTAGCGATCCAGCCGAAGTTGTGAAAGTCAATCGAGCTCGGCCCGGCCGCCTCGTTGGGCAAGCGGTTGCGGTGGTCGATGTACTTCGCCAGGTTACCCGGCAGGAACAGCGAGTTGTTACCCAATTCTCGCGTTTCGAGCGTCAGGGCGTATACGCCATCCTCCTCCCATTCACCAAAATCAATAGTCGTTCCACCCGCACCTGTACCTGGGTACTCGTCAAAGTTATAAAAGGTGCCATCGGAGAAGATGAGGCGGTCTGCCGGGCCGAACTTTGAATGCTTGAAGAAATTAACGGAGATGTAGGCGAAGTCGCCGGTGTCGTTTTCGACGTAGCCGTTCTCGAAAATGCGACGCGTACCATAACTCCACGTGCTCAAGTTCATACTAGCCTGTCGATTTGGATGCGCGGAATCAAAAGTAAACCCGTTGGTCATCTGCCCTTCACCGATCTGTGCCGGCAGATTGTCCTGAAATACCACCGCCCCATCCGTCGCGATTCCCCGGCTGGCCATGACCGACACAAGCAGATCGTGGTAGATGCTCCGGGTCGGGTCGCCCGCGTCCGGCCAAAGCGCCGCCGCCGCGTCCAGCATCAGGTCGCCGAATTGACGCATGGTGAACGTGTCCAGGTTGGGGATGATCGACAGCGTCTTCCAGACGATCATGTCGGTCTTGACATCCCCCAGCCCCGCATCATTGGCCATCTCGTACCAGAGCGCGGCAAGAAACATCCCAATTCTATCAGTGTCGATCGGATAGTCGTCACTCGTCAAGCCTGCCGGCAACTGATTCTTAAACGGATAGATCTGATCACCGGCTGTATTATTCTCATCGAACATCATCGAGTTCAGATTGCCAATCTCAAAGCCGCGTAATGCCGGGATTCCATCGCCTCCGACTGGCCTATCCGCCCACTTGCGCAAGTTCGCTCTGAAGGTGCGCCAGAGATCGGATTGCCCCACATACCGATAGGACGCCCAGTAATTGACGCTGTCATTTATGGCCGCCGTCATGCTGCTCGGGTGCTGAACAGGTGCAGCATTATCGAATGGGTACAACCCATCAATGGGGGAAATCCAAAAAGGAAGGAGGCCGGCATATTCGCCAACAACTGCACCACGATCAAAACCGTGGGAAAGTGGGTCCAGTCTGTCAGTAGATCTCATCTTACGTGTCGTATAACCCACGACATTGGGGATGGGCTGAATCTCTATGCCTTCTGTTGTCGTGTTGCTAAATCCCTCCAATGCGTTTAACTGTGGAACACTGATATGATGACTCACTCCCGTACCGAATCCAGAGCCGCGATGCTGTCTGGTGAGCAGGTTGCGCTCGATTTCAATGTCGAGATTCAGGCTCGCTATAAACTCGTCATCGAAAACGAGCTCTCTGAAGCGGTCCACATGGTAATACATGTTCGGCAATGAAGCCCATAGGACCGAGACTTCCACCGGCGTTTCAGGTGTACCTCCAAACGCGAATCGGAAGTCGTTGTTCTTTACCGCAAATGAAGGGAGTGCTGGAATTAGCGTCCCGATGCCTGTGGACGCATAACGGCCTGCGACCCAGAAACCGTCAATAGTCTGGTCAAAATTTGAGCGAATGTAATCGCCGGTTTCGAGGTCGTATTCCCCGAGGTTCTGTATTACCACTGGCGACCGAATCTCCACTTCCGGCACCTCGGTGGCATCTATCGGCCCGTCGGTGCGGTAGGCCTCGCCGAGGAAGGCCAGACCTTTGCCCCACGTGGTGTGCGCGAGGTTGGCGTAGCGGAAGGTCGGGACGTGCTCGTCCAGCAGCGCGGCGTAGGCCGGGTCGTCGGCGGCGTCGACCACATCGTCGCCGTTGACGTTCGCACGCCAGATCTGTTCGTCGCTGGCGCTAAAGTAGGTGTTGAACTCGGCGTGCAGGGCGGTGGTGGCGGGGTCGATGACGGTCGGTGCGGGGAACTCGATCGCCGGCTCGTCGAGGCGACCGTCGAGCAGAGTGAAGATCTCGAGAGGCAGGAGGCGTCGGCCGAAGTTGGTCTGCCAGAGGCCGAGGTCGAAGGCGTCGACGTCGCCATCGCGGTCGGCGTCGCCGTCGGAGGCGGTGGCGCCGGAGGCGAGGCCGAATCCGGTCTGCCAGATGCCCAGGTCGAAGGCGTCGACGTCGCGGTCGGCGTCGAAGTCGCCGGGCAGGCCGTCGGTTGCGTGGGCGGTGGGCGCGGCGGTGGCGGAGGCGGCGAGGGGTGCGGCGGAGGCGTGGCGGGCCGGTGCGAGGGCGAAGGCGTGCTGCCAGAGGGCGAGGTCGTGTGCGTCGGAGTCGCCGTCGCGGTCGGCGTCGGCGTGTGTGGAGGCGTGGTAGGCGGACTGCCAGAGTGCGAGGTCGAAGGCGTCGGTGTCGCCGTCGCGGTCGAAGTCGGCGGCGGCGGGATCGATGGCGGGATCGGCGGTGAGCAGCAGGCGTGGCTCGAGGGGTTCGAGTGTGGGGCAGGGCGGAACGGGCTGGAAAAGCCGGGGTTGTTCGGCGAGGCGTGTGAGGGCGTTATGGATGTGTCGCAGGGGCGT
>CAYSIX010000324.1:0-3463 GCA_964431205.1 uncultured Phycisphaeraceae bacterium | reverse complement strand
CGTCAACGTCAAGATCCTGCTGTTCAACAACCGCATCTACGGCCTGACCAAGGGCCAGTACTCGCCCACCTCCGAGCCGGGCAAGCGCACGCCCTCGACGCCGCTCGGCTCGCTCGACATGCCGCTGCGGCCGCTGTCGATCGCCCTCGCCGCCGAGGCCAGCTTCGTCGCCCGCACCGTGGACGTGGACCGCAACCTGCCTCAGGTCCTCGAGCGCGCCGCCGCCCACCGCGGCTCGGCCTTCGTCGAGATCTACCAGGACTGCAACGTCTTCAACCACTTCGCCTTCAAGTACGCCACCGACAAGCAGCAGAAGGAAGACTGCATCGTTCAGCTCGAGCACGGCAAGCCGCTGATCTTCGGCAAAGACCGCGACAAGGGCGTCCGCATGACCAGCGAGCACAAGCTCGAGGTCGTCACCCTCGGCTCCGGCGTCTCCGAGGACGACCTGCTGTTCCACGACGAGCACGACGAGAAGCTCGCCTTCACCCTCAGCCGCATGCGCCACCCCGACTTCCCCGAGCCGATGGGCGTGCTCTACAGCACCGACGACGCCTGCTACGAGGACCTGCTCGGCCGGCAGATCAACGACGCGATCGCCAAGCGCGGCGAAGGCACGCTCGACGAGCTGCTCAACAGCGGCGAGGTGTACACCGTCGAAGCCGGCGGCGATCAGCACGGCCTGCATCCGAGCTGAGCCGGCCGCAGCGCGGCGCACGCGAGGCGTGGTCGTTATCATCCCGCCATGTCCTGGTTTGACGACCTGCGCGATCGCCTCGAGACCGAAGGCCAGCGCCCACACGCGCTAAGCAGCGGGGCGGGTCGGTTTCTCGTCGTCGAGCACGGGGCGCGCCTGCTGGCCTGTGATCTGCCCGGCGTGGCGCGCAACCCGCTGTTCGTGATGGACGACAAGGACGGCCACGCGACCGGCGGCGACCGCCTGTGGATCGCGCCCGAGGTCGCCTACTACTGGCCGAGCCTGGAACAGGCCCGCGAGGACCCGATCAAGTGGGCCGCCACGCCGACACAGATCGACCCCGGCGAGTACTCGAACACGGGGCCGTGGCCCGGCGGCGTGCACCTCGAGAACCGCATGTCCCTGCAGGACGCACGCGACGGCAGGCGCATCGACCTGCACGCCCGCCGCGCGCTCGCCGCGCTGCCGCCGCTCGACACCTTGCCCGACGGCGTCACCGCCTGCGCCCTGTCGATCACGCACACGCTCGTGGCCGCGGGCGGCGACACCGACGCCGTCGCCGGCGCCTGGTCCATCATGCAGGTCCCCCCTCCGGGCACGCTCATCTGCCCGACCACCACCCGCGTTCAGCCGCGCAGCTACTACGACCCGTTCGGCGATCGCCACGTGCTCGCCGACGACCACGCCATCCGCTTCCGCATCGACGGCCAACGCCGCATCAAGATGGGCGTCCTGCCCGAGCACACGACCGGCCGCATGGCCTATTACCAGCGCCGCGAGGGCGGCGGCGCCAGCACGCTCATCGTACGCGTGTTCCCCACGCTCCCGGGCGAGACGTACATCGACATCCCCCGCGATCACCCGGCCGACCAGCGCCGCGGCGGCGACTGCCTCCAGGCCTACAACGACGACGGCACCTACGGCGGATTCGGTGAGATGGAGCACCACGACCCGGCCGTCATCGTCGGCGGCCGCGCCTCGCGCACCGCCACCAGCGTCACGCACCTCCTCGCCGGCCCCGACGAGGCGATACGCCGCCTCGGCCGCGACCTGCTCGGTGTCGCGGTCACGGCACCGGATTGAGCCCGTGCGTCTCGTCCAGCTCATCGCCGCTCGTGGCCCAGCCGAAGATAACCCCAGACCAGTTCGCCCGGCACCCAAGGGTATTGATGACGTCCTTCAGCTCCATACGAACCATTGTAGCTGCGGTCCGTGGCCGCCCGAAGATCGAGCCTCACGGGCTCGGCACCGTGATCGTCTGCCCCGGCTCGAACTCACGCTTGCCCGTCACGCAGTCCACGATCACCCCCGCCACCAGCGCCGGGTCCAGCGTCTTGTCCTGCGGGATCGCCCGTTCGTCAAAAATCGAGCGCAGCATCGGCGTCTCCACCGCGCCCGGCGCCACCGCCACCGCGCGCACGCCGACCTTCCGGCCCTCCTCCGCGATCGCCTTGGTCAGCAGGTTCAGCCCCGCCTTCGCCGCCCCGTAGATGTTGAACCCCGGGAACGGCTCCAAGCTCGCCATCGACGAGACGTTCACCACCGTCCCGCTCTTCTGCTTCTTGAACGTCGGCCACAGCCTCGCGATCAGCAGCACCGGCCCGGTCAGGTTCACGTCCACCGTCTGCCGCCACAGCTCCTCGGTCACCTTCTCGATCGGTTGCAGCGGCGCGTTGCCCGCGATGTTTGCCAGCACGTCCACCCGCCCGAATCGCTCCAGCGTCTGATCCACGACCCCCTGCACCGCCTCCGCGTCGCCCACGTCCGCCGGCATCACCACGCACTCGGCCGCGTCCCCCAGCTCCTCGCCGATCATCTGCGCCGTCTGCTCCAGCTTCTGCTTCGTCCGCGCCACCAGCACCACGGCATAACCCGCGTCCGCCAGCAACGCCGCCGTGTCCCGGCCGATCCCGCTGCCCGCACCCGTCACGATCGCCACCTTCTTCTCGCTCATGTGAGCCTTACTCGAAAACGACTCGTCATCACGCATGCACACCCGTCGCGAGCGCGCCCGTGCGACAACGAGTCAAGGATTCCGTGCTCTGCCCGTCCACCACACGCCAGCGCGCCCCGTCCCGCGCCACTCGACGGTACAGCGTGTCCCGCTCGATCGGCTCGTACCCCGCCTCCGCGATCGCCCGCCGCAGCTCGCCCGCCGTCACCTCCTGGTGCGTGTCCGACCCGCCCACCTTCGTGATGTCGTACCACACCACCGTCCCGTCCACGTCGTCCACCCCGAACTCCAGCGCCACCTGCGACAGCGGCAGCGTCTGCATGATCCAGAACGCCTTGACGTGCGCGAAGTTGTCCAGCATCAGCCGGCTCACCGCCAGCATCTTCAGGTCCTCCAGCCCCGTCGGCCCCGGCAGGTGCTCCAGCTCCGACGCGTCCGGGATAAACGGCAGCGGGATCACCGTCTGGAATCGCCCCGCCAACCCCTCGCCGATCGCCTCGTCCTGGGCGTTGCGCAGCAGCTCGAAGTGGTGCACCCGGTCCTCCAGCGTCTCCACGTGCCCGTACAGGATCGTCGCGTTGCTCATCAGCCCCAGCCGGTGCGCCGCGCGGTGCACGTCCAGCCAACGGTCCGAGCGGATCTTGCCCTTGAACGCCTCGTCGTGGACGCGGTCGTCGAAGACCTCGGCCCCGCCGCCGGGCAGCGACCCCAGGCCCGCGTCGCGCAGGTCGGCCAGCACCGCCTCGACGTCCCGGCCCCGCTTGCTGATCCGCGCCAGGTGCACGATCTCCACCGCCGTGAACGCCTTGATG
>CAYSIX010000323.1:0-3486 GCA_964431205.1 uncultured Phycisphaeraceae bacterium | reverse complement strand
ACGCCTCCGCCTGTCGAACCGGCGACCGATATCCCGCAGGACAACGAACGCCTGTGGGCCACGTTCGCTCATCTGACTGCCCTGGTCGGTTTTCTGGGTGTCCCCTTCGGACACATCATCGGGCCGCTGGTCGTCTGGCTGATCAAGCGAAACGAAATGCCGTTTGTCAAGGATCAGGGCAAGGAGTCACTGAATTTCCAGATCTCGATGACGATCTACGCACTGGTCGCAAGCGTGCTGGTCCTGGTGGCGATCGGGATCTTCCTGCTGATCGCGATCGCCGTGCTGGACGTGATTCTGGTGATCATCGCGGCGGTGAAGGCCAACGGCGGCGAGTCGTATCGCTATCCGCTGTGCATTCGCCTGATCAAGTGAGCGGCCGGCAGGCGAGCAGAGCCGCGTCTACTTCCATTCGGTTCGCAGCGCGTCCCAGGCGGCTTCGATTGCTTCCTTGGGCACGTCGGAAACCGTGCTGACCTGGCCGAGATAGTCGGGCAGGACCAGGCGGATTTGACCGTCGGCGACCTTCTTGTCCGTCCGCATCCGGGCGATCATCTCGTCGGCGGCGGGGAGCTTCGTGGTCGACGTCGGCAGGCCCAGCCGCGTGAGCAGGGCGACCAGGCGGTCGAGCAGGTCGGTTTCGCACCGCCGCTGTTCGACGGCCAGCGCCGTCGCCGCCACCATGCCCAGCGCTACGGCCTCGCCGTGCTCGTACGTCCCGTACGACAGAGCCGACTCGATCGCGTGCGCGAACGTATGCCCGAAGTTCAGGTGCGCCCTCTCACCCGACTCCTTCTCGTCCGCCATGACGACCGCGGCCTTGATCCGCACGTTCCGCTCGACCAGCTCGATCAGGGTGGCGGTGTCGAGCTGGAGCAGGTCGTCGGCGTGTTGCTCGATCCAGGTGAACAGCTCGGCGTCGCGGATGATGGCGTGCTTGACGCACTCGGCCAGGCCGCAGCGCACCTCGCGGTCCGGCAGCGTGCGAAGGGTTTCGACGTCGATGAACACGGCGTGGGGCTGGTAGAACGCGCCGATCAGGTTCTTGCCCTGCGGCACGTTGACGCCGACCTTGCCGCCGACGGACGCGTCCACCATGGCCAGCAGCGTGGTGGGGCACTGGATCAGGGGGACGCCGCGGAGGTACGTCGCGGCGACGAAGCCGGCGGTGTCACCGGTGACCCCTCCGCCGAGAGCGATCAGGGGACTGCGACGCTCGCGTTTGTGATTGAGCATCAGCTCGTAGAGGCTGCGGACGGTGCCGAGGGTCTTGTGCTGCTCGCCGCTGGGCATGAGGCCGACCTGCGTGTCGTAGCCGGCGGCGGCCAGGGCTCGGGCGGCGACGCGGCCGTGGCTCTTGGCGATCGCCTCGTCCACGATGAGCGTGGCCAGGTCGTGCCGGGCGACGTCGCGCACGAGCTCGCCCAGCCGCGGGAGCAGACCGGCTTCGATCTGGATCACGTAGCGGTGGTGGGGCAGGGTCAGGTCAACGGTCGGCATGGCGACAGAATAGCCGCTCAGGAAGGCGGCGGGGCGTCGTGAGCGTCGGCCTTGGCACGGCGGTCCATGCGTGCCAGCGCTTCGGCGGGATCCGGCGGCAGGGCGGGCGATGCTTCCGAATCAGCCGGGCCGGACGGCGTGGGCGCCTCGCCACGAACCCGACGCGTCGCCGTGCGTCTCGCCGTTCGGCCGATGTATAACCGCGCCACGATGTAGCCCGCCGCGAGCGTGACGATCGCCAGCAGCAGCAACGGCGTCCCACCCACCCCGTCGGTCGGTGGCACGGGGCTCGTGTGGGTTTCGACGAGCTTCACCGTCGCGGCCGGCGCCACGAACGTGAGAAACTCATACGGCCGATCGTTCAGATCGCGATCGCCCCAGAGCTTGTAGAACCGAGCGGTGACGCGAACGGTGGCGCCCGTGGGCGGCGGCGCCAGCGACTCGGCCGGGTCGATCAGCAGCACCATCGCCACCTCCTGCGGGTCGTCTCGTACGATCAGGCCCCACTCGGTGACCGCCTCGCCCCACGGCCCCGGCCGCGCCAGCGTCAGCCGTCGGCTGCGCCCGGCAAAGCGGCCCTCGACCGTGAACCGCTCGCCGCGCCATGCCGCCGGCTCGGCGCGCAGCGCTTCGTAGTCAGGCTCCGCGGCGTCGACAGGTTCGGCGGGCTCGGGCTCCTCTCCGGTCGCCTTCGCACGCAGCAGCGGATACAACGCCGCCTCGTCGAACGGCCCGCCGTCGTCCGCCGTCGTCAGTTGCGCCCGGTCCGCGTCGCTCAGCGACGCGCCCGCCGTCAGCAGCCATAGCCAAAGGAAGATCGGGACCATCGCGCCATTGTAGTGCGGCCCAATCGTTATCATGCACGGTTTGCGGCATCGAGGAACGTACGGATGGACACACAGACCGAGCCCGACCTGACCGAACGAAAGACCACGACCGCCGACGCGTTCGCCGACGTCCCCCCCGAAGTGCGCGGGGAGCTGATCCCGATCGTGGACTTCGGCTCGCAGTACGTGCAGCTCATCGCCCGGCGCGTGCGGGAGGCGGGGGTGTTCAGCCTGCTCGTGGGGCCGGGCGTCACGATCGAGCAGCTCGAGGCGCTGCGGCCGAAGGGGATCATCCTCTCGGGCGGGCCCAGCAGCGTGTACGACCCGGGCGCGCCGAGCTGCGACCCGCGTCTGTTCGAGCTGGGCGTGCCGGTGCTGGGGATCTGCTACGGCATGCAGGTCGGCTGCCAGTTGCTGGGCGCCCAGGTCAAGAACGCGGCGGCGCGGGAGTACGGCCGGGCGCAGTTGCGCATCGCCCAGCCCGATCGGCTGCTGACGGGCGTGCCCGAGCAGACGACCGTGTGGATGTCGCACGGTGATCAGGTTCAGGCGTTACCGGCAGACTTTGAGTCGCTGGCCGCGACGCCGACCTGCCCCTTCGCCGCCGTGCGCCACCGACACAAGCCGTTCTTCGGCGTCCAGTTTCACCCGGAGGTGACGCACACGCCCCATGGCCGCGACATCCTCACCAACTTCCTGTTCCGGGTCTGCCGTTGTGCCGGCACGTGGAAGATGGCCGACTTCGTCGACAGCGAGTGCGAGCGGATCCGGCAGCGCGTGGGAAGTGATCGCGTGATCTGCGGCCTCTCGGGCGGGGTGGACTCGTCGGTCGTCGCGGCGATGCTGCACCGGGCCGTCGGCCGGCAGCTCACCTGCATCTTCGTGGACAACGGCCTGCTGCGCAAGGGCGAGCGGCAGCTCGTCGAGCAGACCTTCCGCGGGCACTTCGACATCGACCTGCGCGTGGTCGACGCGGCCGATCAGTTCCTCGCCGACCTGCAAGGCGTCGAAGACCCGCAGGAGAAGCGGCGCCGCATCGGTCACCGGTTCATCGAGGTGTTCAAGGCCGAAGCCCACGGATCGACACAAGAAGCCCAAGGATCGAAGTCCGTTGGCTTCCTCGCCCAGGGCACGCTCTACCCGGACGTGATCGAGTCGG
>CAYSIX010000322.1:0-3492 GCA_964431205.1 uncultured Phycisphaeraceae bacterium | reverse complement strand
TCCCCGTGTCCCCCGTGGTTCCCCCTCGGCTTGACTTGTCAAAGAGCGCACCGTCGCCACGACCGAAGACGGCGCCCTATGTTAGCATTGTGTTCGGATGGGGTCAAGCGCCGCCTGACCGCCCGTTACGCGAGCCGTCGGCGACACGGCCGCCGCCCCCCCCCGCGCCGTCCTGACACAAGGGGATCAGACACTGTCGATACTGTGTCGATATTGCGAGACTGTCGACCTGTATCATCTGGTTATCGTCTGCCGCGCTGAACTTGCCGCCCGGAAAGCAGGGCATCCAGCTTCAGCCACCCGTACGGTCAACAACGCGAGGTGCGGCGTCGACACCACAGCGTCATGCCGGCGATGCTCGGCAGCAACGCCGACGCGGGCTCAGGGACCGGGTCGGCGAACGGGTTTTCCGATTCGCCGCTGATCACATACTCAAATGTGTTGGAGAAAAACGCTCGGGCCGCCCCGTTTAGCCCCGCCTTGGTGTGCAGCGTAAGTTGGCTGAAGATGGTGTAGTCCATGCCGGGGGTGAGCGACGCGGATGTGGTGAGCGTCTCGAAGACGTCGACATCTTTGAGGACGCCGCCGAGCGCTTCGACCGGGACGAATTCGCGGTCCTGCGAGACGACGTTGCCATCGGCATCGAGGATCTGCAGCAGCGCCTCGGCCGAGGCGCTGCTGAAGTTGTCCGCCAGCAGTCGACCATCGAGGACGGCGTGAATGTAGATATCGACGGGTTCGGTGCCTTCACTGGTGTCGAAGCGGAATGTGCGGGTGAGGCTGCTGACCTCCGAGTTCTCGCTGCCGCTGAGGGATTGGGAATCCATGCCGTGATCGGCGCCGAGGTCGCCGACCGTGACGCCGACACCGCTGATCGCAGGCGGTTGAAACTCGAAGAACCCCTCGTTGCCGCCGGGGACGGGAACGGACGGGCGATCGGGTACGATGTCGCCGGAGAGCCGCATGCGGATCGCCTGGGGCGAGACGGATTCAAAGACGCTGGCCTCGGGGTGGTCGCGATTGGCGTCGCCGACCTGGAATTGGGGCACACTGTCGCGGGCCTGGAGGATGCCGCCCGGGATCGTGGCAAACTCGTTATCGGCCGGATTCACGTTGCTGAACTGAAAGGTCCAGCCGGTCCCGGAGAAAGGCCGTTCAACCGCGATGGTCAGCCAATAGTCGCCTGCGGCGATGGCGGGCACTTCCGTGGCGTCAAAGACAGTCGTCAGCGTGCCATTGGGCGTGAACGTGCCTTGAGCAAAGCTTTGCGAAGGAAGGCTCGATTCGGCGATGATGTTTGACTGCGTGGTACCCGGGCCGATTTGGTTACTGATGATGTAGTTGGTTTCGACGGTCTCGAACGTCCCGGCGTAGAGGTCGAGTTGGAAGTTCGTGACATCCTGTTTCAGCGAGAACGGCTGGCTGAAGTAGGTCACGGTGCCTGGCGCCGTGCCGCCGATGCCGAACGGACTCGAGGGGAACGTCTCGATCAGCGTGATCGTCTGCGCCGAGGCATTGACCATGACGGCGGTCAGCACGGCTGGCACGCCGCCGAACAGGAAAGATCGTTTCATGTGTTTTCTCGCCTCTGCGTAAGCGTGATTGAAGACGGGGCATCCCGCTGCCCGACAACCCTCGGATAGGTTAGTCGCTACCGGTGATGTGTGCAACGATTTTTCCGATGTTTGCTTCGCCGAGATGAGGGTGATTGCGCCGATGGGTTGTACTATTCTCGCAGGATTCTCCAGCTTGACAGACGTGCTGGGGTCAATGGCGGGTGGTGTGGTGGGCGGCGGGGTCAGCGATGCTTATCGATGGCCATGCGTGGGGCGACATGATGCGCTCCGGAAGGGTTCTCCTGACGATACCGGAGCGAGAGGAGGAGTCAAGGGGAAGGAGACAGGAGGTACGAGGTAGGAGGGGAGGAGTCAGGAGTCAGGAGGGGAGGAGGGAGAAAGCGGGAAGCACGGAAACGACGCCGTGCGATCGCCAGATCACCCAATCACGCAATCGCCAAATCACCCGATGGCATCCGGTGGATCCGGCCGATCCCGTGATCCTGTCGAAACCGATCCCGAGCGGGTGGCGGTCAGGACTTGAGGGCGACGTCGCCGATCTGGCGGAGCTTGTCCTGTCGCTTCTTGACCAGGTTCTCGACCTTGAAGCGTTTGAGCTCGCGCAGGTGCTGGATGAGGTATTTCTCGAGGCGGTCGGCGGCGGCGCCGGGGTTGCGGTGGGCGCCGCCGAGCGGTTCCTCGATGACGTGGTCGATGGTGCCGAGCTTGAGGTTATCGTCGGCGGTGAGCTTGAGGGAGGTGGCGGCGGCCTCGTTGGTCTCGGGGTTGGCGGTCTTCCAGAGGATGGCGGCGCAGCCCTCGGGGCTGATGACGCTGTACCAGGCGTACTGCATCATGGCCAAGCGGTCGGCGACGGCGATGCCCAGCGCCCCGCCGGAGGCGCCCTCGCCGACGATGACCGAGACGATGGGGCTGCGCAGGCGGCTCATCTCGCGGAGGTTGACGGCGATGGCCTCGGCCTGGCCGCGCTCCTCGGCGCCGATGCCGGGGTAGGCGCCGGTGGTGTCCACGAGGGTGACCACGGGCAGGGCGAACTTCTCGGCGAGCTTCATGCAGCGCAGGGCCTTGCGGTAGCCCTCGGGGTGGGCGCAGCCGAAGTTGCAGGTGATCTTCTCGCGGGTGTCCTTGCCCTTGCGGTGGCCGATGATCATGCACTTGTGTGGCCCGATGCGGCCGAAGCCGGCGAGGATGGCCGGGTCGTCGCCGAACTGGCGGTCGCCGTGCAGCTCGCAGAAGTCCTTGACGAAGGCGCGGATGTAGTCGATGGGCTGGGGTCGGCCGGGGTGTCGGGCGACCTTGACGGTGTTCCAGGCGTTGAGCCGGCCGTAGATCTTGCGCAGCATGGCGGTGTGGGACTCGCGGAGCTTGCGGATCTCGGAGCGCAGGTCGACGTCGGGGTCGAGCCCGGCGGCGGAGCGGTTGGGGTCGGACTGGGCCTCGAGCTCGCCGATCTGGCGTTCGAGAGCGAGCAGGGGGCGTTCGAACTCCAACTCGTACATGCCTTCGTATGCGGTCATCTGCGTCATGGCGATTGACCTTCGGGTGCAGGTCCGGGGCGAGCGAGCGGCGGTCGGCGAGGCGGGGCGTGACGCCGACCGGCGGCCGAGCGTCTGCTATCGTACCGGGCGATGAACGGGAGCGGCAACCCGCTGAGCGGGATCGAGCGGACGGCGATCATCGGCACTGGGCTGCTGGGCGCGAGCGTGGGCCTGGGGCTGAAGGCGGCCGGCGTGGGCGGGACGATCGTGGGGATCGGCCGGCGGCGAGAGACGGTCGAGCGTGCGCGGTCGCGTGGGGCGGTGGACGAGGTGGCGGAGACGACGGAGGCGGTGGCCGGCGCGGGTCTGGTGATCGTGGCGGTTCCGCTGGGGGCGTTCGATCGGGTGTTCGAGCAGATGGCGGCGCACGTGGGGCC
>CAYSIX010000321.1:0-3549 GCA_964431205.1 uncultured Phycisphaeraceae bacterium | reverse complement strand
GCGCCGAGGCTCTCGTCAACCACGATGGCGGCGCCCTGGAGGGCGGCGATCGCGGCCTGAGGCCCGTCGTCGAGGATCGTGACCTCGAGCAGGCCGTTGGCCCCGTCCCCGTCGCCGTCGACAAGGGCGTAGCCGAACTTCAGGTCGAGCGGGTCGTTGGTGCCGGTCTCGGTCGAATCGGGATGGTCGATCGGGCCGAGCAGCGTGACCGTATAGGCGCCGCTCGTCTTGTCGACGCGCAACTCGACGATCGGAGTGGCGCCGCCGTCGATGGTGCCGGTCAGCACCCAGTCGTTACCGTCGAGGACCGGCGGGGCGAACTGCACCGTCTGCCCGCCCGAGGTCAGGGCCGCGGGGTCGGGGTCGCCGGCCTCCGGATCGGTCACGCCGACGAAGCTCAGCTCCGTGACGGCAGAGCCGATTCTGTCCTTCCCCGTGGCGATCTCCAGCTCCCCGGAAACGCTGGTGGGCTCCTGGCCCGGGCCGCCACTGTCGTCGTTGCCCGCCGGCAGGTCGTCCTCGTCGATCGTTCCGGCAACGGCGTCCTCCACGCCGGGCCCGTCGTCGTCGAGGGCGATGCGGATGGCGGCCTCGGCGCTGTCGCCGTCGCCGTCGGTGACCCTGACCCCGAAGTCGAGGTCGAGCAGGTCGTCGGGGTCGGTGGCGTCGGGGTGGTCGATCTGGCGGAACTGGAGCCACTCGTAGGCACCGTCCTGGCCGAGCGAGAGGGAGAAGACCAGCTCGTCGCCGGCGGTGCGCCCGACCAGAAGGGCGCCGTCGTTCTCGACGCCGACGGTGACCGCCGCGCCGGCCGAAGTGACGGGGGCGCCGAGCAGGCCGGTCAGTTCGAGCTTGCCGCCGGTCTCGTCCTTGCCGTAGTCGAAGGCGAGCTGGCCGGCGGCGTGGCCGCAGGGCAGGGCGAGGCTGTCGGGATCGAGCGGATTGCCGATCGCCTTGGTGACCTGGCCGCCGTCGAGCTTGCCGTCGCCGTTGGCCTCGTCGCCCCAGAAGATCTTTACCGTGCCGCTGCCGCTCGGGACCTGGAACCAGGACTTGCCGGGCTCGGCGATGCCGCTGCCGCCGAGGCCGGTGCCGAACAGCTCCCAGCGGAACGCGACCGGCTGGTCGCCCGGGTTGGTGACCCGCATGACGGCGGTGTCGCCTGCGGAGAAGCCGGTCTCGTAGGTCAGGTTGAGCGCCGGGGCGCTGGCGCCGCCGTCGTAGTCGACGGCCGCCTCGCCGTCGCCGTCCGTCTCGTCGTCGGCCGCCGTCGAACTCTCGATGCTCGGCCCGTCGTCCTGGATCGTCAGCGTGACGACCGCAGGCGCCGAGACGTCGCCGTCGAGATCGGTCACCACGTACTGCAGGTCGAGCTGCACGGGGTCGTCGAAGGGGTCGGGCGCGCCGGCGGGATCTTCGGTTCCGGCCAGCGGGTGGTTGATTTGCCTGAAGGCCACGAACCAGACTTCGGCCGTGCCGGAACCATCGCCGCTCGGATTGAATTCCGGAATGATGGCGGCGAAAACCGGTTCGCCGCTGTCTTCGCCGATGCCCCAGACGATGCGCGGGTCGCTGGCGTCCGTGCGCAGGAGAACGTTCTCGGGGTTGTCGCTTCCGCCTGTGTCCAGGCCACTGTCGACGCCGACGTAGGTGATGAAGTTGACCGCGCTCGCCGGGCCGTCGTCGAAGGTGTCGAAGGAGAGCGTCCCCGTTGCCGCGCCGCAGGGCTCGGGCAGGCCTTCCCCGCCTTCCCCGCCAAAGGCAGCAGGGAAGGCCGCGGTCAGCGCGTCTTCGACCGCGCCCGGAAGCGCGGCGTCGTCGGCGTCCTCGTCGAGGCCGGGGGTTTCGTCGTAGGTCAGACTGCTGGCGTTGGCCGTCGGGACGCTATCGGGTTCGTCGAGTGCGCCGACGACGGTCTCCTCGATCTCCTCGAACGGCGTCGCGGGCGGGGGCGGGGGCGCAAACTCGACCGGTGGGATGATGCCCTGGGCGACCAGGAGATCGATGATACTGCCGAGGTCGTCGTTGTAGAGCGTGACGCCGCCGCCCAAGGTGGCCGGCGCACCGGCCGCCGTTTCGAGGGTTTCGCCCTCCGCCAGGGCTTGCGCCTGCCCGACGATCAGGCTGCCGGGGATCTCGATCCCGGCAAGATCGAAGACGGGCGGCGTCGCGTCCGCCGCGGTCTCGACCAGATCCGCGAACACCAGCCGGCCGCCGTCCGGGAAGGTCAGAACGAGGCTTTCGTTTTTGATCGAAACGCGCGCCTCGGCCGGGTCAAAAGCGATGACCAGCCGCTCGCCCGGCTCGACCGCGATGGTCCGCAACGCACCCGCCGGAGGCCGCTGGATCTGCTCGACGGCCTGACCGGCCAGAGTCTCCCGCGCTTCGACGCCGGTCACCTGCTCCGCCCCGTTGCCGGCATCGGCACCTGCTCCGGCCGTCTCCGGGTGGCTGTTGGGCGTCGGATCCGAAGGGGTGGTCCGGATCGTGTCGGTCATCGCAGGCCCTCCTGGCGTTTGCGTCCAACCGCCGCCGGCGGTCGGTCCCTCGCTCTGCCGGCGGCTCCGAACGGGGCCTGTGACAGAAAAGGGGTCGTGTCAAACTCGTGACAGGAGAATCCGCGGCGACCTCTTCGCTGTCAATTTAAAAGCGGGTTAAAGAAACATAACATTATATGTGTTTAAGGGCGTGTTAAGGTTGGCGCGAAGCAAATTTGCCTAAATTTTTATGGAAATTTGTCTCGGACTATAGTGACCGGTCCATCCATTAAGATAATCCACGGAATACGGAACAAATCGTCGATTGAAACGGAACTGCGGCAAGAATAGACCGGCGAATTGCGCTGGCAGAGGTTCAGGCTGGATTCATGAACGGAGGCGCAGTCGCCACGGCCGTGACCGCCGGTCGCTATCCGGGGGCGGCAATCCGATGCGACGGCTGCCGGAGAGTGGCGTCTGGTCTGCCCTGCCGCTCAGCCGTCTGAAGCGCGGACCCGAACGTAGGAGCCCGGGGCGTCTTCGATCGGTTTGAGCTTGCCCTCGCCGGGCTCGCGCGCCGGCACCAGGGGGCCGGCATACTCCTTCAGCCATTCCGCCCATTCGGGCCACCAGGAACCGGGATGCTCGGTGGCGCCCGTGAACCAGTCGTCCGGATTGGCCGGCGTCGCCTCGTTGGTCCAGTAGGAATACTTCTGGGCCTCCGGCGGATTGACGACGCCGGCGATGTGGCCGGACGCTGCGAGGATGAACTTGACCTTGCTGCCGAAGGTCTGGGTTGCCGAGTAGGTCGACTTCCAGGGCGCGATGTGGTCCTCGCGGGTGGAGAGCATGCACACCGGCAGCTTGATCCGCACGAGGTCGATCGGCACGCCGTCAAGCTCGATGCCGCCAGGCTTCACCAGCCGGTTCTCCTGGTACATCTTGCGCAGGTAGAAGCTGTGCATGGTCGCCGGCATGCGCGTGGAGTCCGAGTTCCAGTACAGCAGGTCGAACGGGAAGGGGTCCTTGCCCAGAAGGTAGTTGTTCACCACGAACGACCAGATCAGGTCGT
>CAYSIX010000320.1:0-3551 GCA_964431205.1 uncultured Phycisphaeraceae bacterium | reverse complement strand
CCGCATCACTCGCGGAACACAGAGGCACCAACCCATGGCACGGCGGGACACCGCCGTGCCATGTTTCGTTTTCGAGCCCCCCACTTCGGAGCCCCGCCATGGCCTGCTGCAGCACCGTCCGCACCCGCGCCCGTTTTGCCACACCCCCCCTCGCCGCTGTCGCCCTCACCCTCGCCCTGCCACTCACGCCCGCCTGCGACACCGTCCAGTCCATGCTCGCCTCGGCGCCCAGGCCGACCGCGACGGTCCGCGGCGTGTCGCTCGACGACCTGACCACCGACGCCGCCACGCTCGGCTTCGACGTCGAGGTCACCAACCCCTACCGGGTCGCCCTGCCGCTGACCGCCGCCAGCTACCGCCTGGCCAGCGGCGGCGAGCCCTTCGTCCAGGGCGCGGCCAACCCCGAAAGCAGCATCCCCGCCGGCGGGTCCCGGACCATCCGCCTGCCCGCACGCGTCGCGTTTCGGCCGCTGCTCGATTCGCTCAGCGGCGTCCGCCCAGGCGACGTCGTGCCCTACGACGCCGCCCTCGAGCTCACCGCCGACGCCCCCGGCGTCGGGCCGCTCACCCTCCCGCTGAGCCACCGCGGCGAGCTGCCCGTCCCCGCCGTCCCCAAGGTCGAGCTCGCCTCCTTCCAGTGGCGCGAGCTGTCCCTCGACCACGCCGAGGCCGTCATGGCCCTGGACATCACCAACACCAACCGCTTCCCGCTCGACCTCGACCGGCTCGACTACCGCCTGGTCCTCGGCGGCACGCCCGTCGCCAACACCGCCATCGACAAGGCCGCCGCCTTCAAGCCCGGCCAGACCCAGCGCGTCGAGATCCCCCTGCGCCTCACGCCACGCAACCTCGGGCTCGCCGCGTTCAACATGCTCACCGGCAGCGGCGCCAGCTACCAGCTCGACGGCGCGATCGAGGCCGGCACGCCCTTCGGGCCCGTGACGCTGCCGCTCGACGCCGCGGGACGCACCGAGTTTCAACGCTGACCGCCCCGCGACATGTCGCGTCGCTTCATGGGCACGGTTTCGATGGCTTGATCCGTCGGCCGTCAGTCCGCCCAGCGCTCGACCGGGATCAGCAGAAAGAACAGGATGATCGCCGCGCCCACGGCCAGGCCGACCCACAGCCGCCACAGGTGCTTCGACGCCGCGATCTTCACCAGCCACGTCCAGTTCATGTACAGGTGCACGAGGCAGAGCGTGAAGAAGCTCAGCGCGACGTAAAAGTGCCAGTCGCCCCACTCGTGCCGGTCCATGCCCAGCGCGCTGAAACCCCCGCCCCCGCGCGACCGCGCCGGCAGTCGGAGGTAGAGCATCAGCCCCGTGCCCACCATGAAGCACAGCGACAGGTAAAGCAGCAGGTTCAGCACACGGTTGATCAGGTTCTTCATGGTCGTTCGATCGTGCGACACGACCCGTTCACACGGACGCGGCGCCACAACGTGCCACCGGTATCAGCGTGGCACGTGATTCACAGGTGCTTCTCGATGAACTGCACCGCGGTGCGGACGTCCTTGACGCCCAGGGCCGCCTGCTCGTCCATCTCGATGTCGAACTCCTCCTCGAACGCGGCGACCAGCTCCACGCTCTGGATCGATTCGGCCCCGAGGTCCTCCACGAACCGGGCGTCGTCGGTCACGCGCGACGGGTCCACCTTCAACGTTCGGGCCACAACCTTCTTGACGCGTTCAGCGGTGTCTGCCATCGGTGTGTCAACTCCATGATTGCGGCGTCGGCGGGCCGGACCGGCCACGGCCGTCACGCACGCGCGGCCAACTGCTCCTTCAGCGCGGCGACACGCTCGCCGAGCGCTTCGATCTGCTGCTTCATCTGCCGGACGAACTTGTTGCTCTCGTACTCGCCTCGCACGGCGGCGAAGTCGGCGGCGCGGTCCGACGCGGCCCCGTCGTGCCCGAACCCCGTCCGCGTCTGCTCGTCGAACTCCTTGCCGGCGTCGAGCAGGATCAGGTTCAGGAACTTCGTCTGCGCCGCGAGCAGCTTGTCGGCCAGGTCGGCGGCCGCCGACCCGTCAAGCGCGTCGAGCTCTTCGCCGTACACGCGCTGGTACGCCCGCCGCACCCACGCCCACTCGTCCTCGGCGTAGCGCGCGTGGATCTCATCCAACGCCGACTCGAACGATCGCAGGTCGTCCACCTCGCCGGACTCCACCGCGACGTACAACCGCTCCAGGCGGTCCCGCGGCATCATCTGCCCGCCGACGTCCACCCACTGCTCGCTGTACACCGCGTCGTCCGCCGCCTCCAACGACGCCGCGGCCGACGCCCCCGCCGCCTCCAGCCGCTGCACGACCTTCTCCAACAGGTAGCACTGGATGCCCGGATCGTAGAACTTGCGGCCCGTCCTCAGCAGCACGCGCTTGACCGTCGCGCCCTGGATCGTCACGTCGTCCACCGCCCTGTCTGTCGTCTCCTGCAGCTCCTTGAGCCGTTCGGACGCGGCGATCATCCGCCCCACGGTCAGCGGGCTGAAGACGTCGAAGTCGATCCGATCGCGCTTCACCCGACCCCGCCGGCGGTCGCGGCTCGGCCACTTCTCGCCGTCGCGCACCGTGCCGACCGTCGCCAGGTTCAACCCCGGCACGAACGTGCACCGCCCGCTGCCGTCGGCCTCGATGTAGCTGAACGGGAACGCGCCGAGGTCGAAGTTGCGCGTGTGCTTGCCCAGCACGACCGAGAACGGCCCGACACGGCAAGGCCACATCAGGTAGCTGAACGAACCCGTCTTGCACCCGCGCTCCAGTTTGCCCTCGTGCACCGGGCCGAGCTTGTACATGTGGTTCGACTGGTTCGTCCCGCTGCCGGCGTTGTAGAAGCTGAACATCGCCGCGATCAGAAGCGTCGACTTGTGATGCGTCACGGTGTACGGGCCGGCGAAGACGCTGCACGCCTCGCCGTGGAACCCCTCGCAGTTGGCGAAGAACAGCGAGTTCTCGGCCGAGAACTGCTTGCCGATCCGGCATCCCTGCCCGACGTAGCACTTGCTCAGCAGCGCCCCGCCGCTGACCTCGGCGCCCTCGGCGACGATGAAGTCGCAAGCCTGGACCGCGTCGCCGACGAGCGTGGGCGCGTCGTCGCTGCTGAGGATCGTGCCGTTTTCCAGCGTAGCGGCGCCGCGCACGGTCGCGCCCTCGCCGACGTTCACGTCCACCATGCGGCCCACGTGGGCGATCCGCGCGGCGGCGCCGATGCGGCCGGTGTCGGACCTGGCCGCGTCGGCCGCGTCGCGGGCGATGGCCTGCAGCTTCTCGATAAACGCCGGACGAAAACGGTGCAGGCACAGCAGGTGGGCGAACTGGCTCGACAGCTCGTTGAAGAGGATCACCTCGCGGCCGCCGCCCTCGTTGAGCGTCTCGACCTCGACGCCGTTGCCGAACGTCGCGTCCGGGTTCGTCTGCAGCGTGCCGACGTCCTCGATGCATGCGCCCTCGCCGACGTGGTAGTGGGCGATGTGCGTGCCGATCCGTGCGATGCGCACGCGATCGCCGACGGTGCAGTCGATCAGGCAGGCGTCTTCGATGCCCGCGGCGCGTTT
>CAYSIX010000319.1:0-3576 GCA_964431205.1 uncultured Phycisphaeraceae bacterium | reverse complement strand
CAGTGGCTGGTCGAGCACGCCGGGCACACCGACGCCGGCGCCATCGCCGCCGACCACATCGCCGAGTACGAGGCCGACGAGGCGATCATGGCCGCGATGAAGGCCGCCGAGGCCGACGCCAAGGCCCGGTCGCTGCTGACCCTGGCGCGCAACTACGAGGCCGCCGGCCGGCACGACCTGGCCAAAGACCTCTACGCCCGCATCCTCGACGAACACCCCGCCGCCACCGACTGCTGCGGCGAGGCGAAGCAGGCCCTGGCGCGGTTGGAGTAGCGCCGGAGTTCGCGCGCTGGGCGGCCTCCCCCGTGCTTCGGTTTTGACAGGATCACGGGATCGGGTGGATCGAGCCGTCGCCTCGCAGAGGCGCCGAGGCCGTGGAGCAGAAAGGGGGTTGCGATGTTCCGGTTCAAGTGCAGCGGTTTCGATAAGGAGACCGGTCTTCAGACGGACTTGGTCGTGGACGCGCCCGAGGGCTGGAAGGCCCGCCGCGACGCGGAGCGACGCGGCGTCGAGGTGCGATGTGTCGAAGCCCTCGACCCGCCGCCCCTGAAACGGGCGAAGCCAATCGCTGAGGGATCGTTGTTGGCCGACGACGTCGTGAAGGACCGACCGTTTCGACCGTGGGTCACCTGGGGCTGGGCCGTCGGGACGCTCGGCGTGTGCTGGTTCCTCGGTCAACTGTTCGAGCCATACGATCCCCTTCGATACCTGGGGAATCTGCTCGGGGGAATCGGTCTGTTGCTGGCGTTTGCGGGCGTCATCCTGGCCGCCGCCCTTCTGCTCGGCTGGATCGCCGAGCGGCGAGGCCACCACAACGCCGAGGCCATCCACGTCTGCGGGATCATTGGTGTCTTCATCTGGCCGGCCTGGATCGTCGCCCTGATCTGGGCGCACACCCGGCCCGCCTCACCGGTCAACCCGCCGGTGAAACAGGCCCTTCTCTGCCTCTGCGCCCTCGGCGTCTTGGCGGTTTGCCCGGCCGCGGCTTCCACTTCCGGGGGCGAGGGTCAGCTCATCGTCGTCGGCCACGGCGTCGAGGCGACGGATCGGGGCACCGCTTCACGTTCACCTTCGACTCAAATACTTCACATCAACCGAGAAACTCGAGATGCGGATCAATGAGAGTGGCGATACTGTCACGTCCAAACCGGGCGTCAAGCAGTACCTCGGAAACGGCGTCAGGGCGCTGCACGCGCGCTCCCTTGAAGAGGAAGTGGTCGAGGACAGATTGAGTCTGCCACACGATATGGTGGGCAGGCAACGCAACGGTTCCGCCCCCAAGTAATAATCGTCACAGGACTGCCGTGATGGAGACAGCGGGGACAGCCTACCTGTGTACCTTCCCGTTCTGGCTCTTCGTTGATGGCCGTTCGCCACTCCGTACGACCGACATTCCGGTCGACAACACCTTGCTCCGATTCTATCCACCGTTCCGAAGCGGCGTCGCCAACCACATCCCGATGCCTTGGGTTTCAGTGCACGAAATTCCGTTCTTAGCAGGTCGGAAACCGAGCGGTTTCGATCAGATGCAACTTTTTCAAGTGGCAGCGCTACCAAGATGGCCCGGCACCACCGAGGAGGGTGCCTCGCTGCGCATCAACTGGGGGCCGGAGTGGCAAACGACCCCCGACCCCTTTCCAATGGATAGCGTCCGATTCGATCACATCAATCGTGGGCAGCAGAGTGCTGAGAATCCCCGTTTACATCTGCGGCGCTTGCTTGACTCCTTGCGGTGCCAATCGCGCCAATGGTGGATTGGCCAGTCGACGCACCCTATGCTTGGTTTCGTTCGAAACACATTTCCAATCGACCAATTTGGGGCGCCCAAAAACGAGCCCGCCGGCGATATCTCAGGGCGAACAATGAAGGGGGATGAGAAGGGGATCGACGAGGCTATTTGGGATGACGCCATCGACGATGTGAGGAACCAACGTGATCGCCCACTCTATGAAAGCCTATATCTAGACGGGCGATACTTCGCTGCTCAATCGGCGTACCGCCGAGCCATTATCGATTATGCGACAGCGTGTGAGAACGCGATTGAGGTTCATTGTGAACGTATTTGGCGCCAGCGCTGGCCAACAGCCGCCTACAAGCGAAGCTATTTGTTCCCCAGCTACGACTTGATAAGAAACCTACGAAACGTCGAGGAGCGGCTTCGCATATCGTTCCAGGACGCACATGACGGCCATTCTCAATGGCTGGAGCGCCTGTGGCTGGCTAGAGGACGGGTGGCTCATGGGAAAAAAACAGCATACCCGAGCGGCGGAGCTCTGCACATGGTTACCGACGAAGACATGAAAGAGTTCGAATCCGTCGCGGACGTGTTCATTGAATGGCTAAAACAGATCTAGCCGAATCTGACTCCGGGAGCGAATGGCCGAGAATGGCGGACTCGCCGTGGTGAACCGCGGGAGCGAGGCGGGCCCGTCCAGCCAGCTTACGCAGGCGGGTGATGGCGGCGATTTCCTGTTGGCTTACCCATTGAGCGGATCGGTCGATGATTCGGCCGACTTGCTCGAGCCGCTGGCCGCGGAGGTGCAGGCGCAGGACGCGTCGCTGCTGACCCTGGCGCGCAACTACGAGGCCGCCGGCCGGCACGACCTGGCCAAAGACCTCTACGCCCGCATCCTCGACGAACACCCCGCCGCCACCGACTGCTGCGGCGAGGCCCAGGAGGCCCTGGCGCGACTGGATTAGGCCTGGGCTCGCGAACTCGACGGCTCTTCGCACTTCGGTTTTGACAGGATCACGGGATCGGCCGGATCCACCGGATCGAGCCGCGGACGCGCGGATCGGACAGCGAACTGAATCGCGAGCGGTGTCAGCTTACGCGGATGCGCGCACACCGTGGGCGGTCTGATGCGCACGTTGGAAGACTTGGCGTAAGCAGCCGGACCTTCGTTCGTGCGTCGCTCCGGGCGGTCTTGAGCAGTCGCCGGGTCGCGGCGTGCGCACCGGGGCGACCGAACGGCCAAGGTGAAGACGTGATGAGTTCAATATGAGTTCACGGTTCAAGGTGCGACGTGCAAGGTTGGAAAGCTGGAAATGGCAGACGACGGCGTCACGGACTCGGCCACTCGGCTACTGGCCACTCGCCACTTCGCTCACTGGCCACTTATCCCCAACTGGTCTGGTTTGGACGAGCGCGCCCCGCAAAGCGGACCAGTTTCCCGACCAGTTCGAGACCAGTTTGCCGACCAGCGCGGGATTTGGCCGTGGAGGGCGGATGCCGCTTAGCGGGCGGCACGAAGTGCCCCTCGGGGTCGGCCGAGCGAGTTGGTCGGTCGGACGGACGGGGTCGGGTTACGATGCGGCGGCGAGGAGCGGGCGGTCGGAGGCCAGCGTGATGTCGAGCGTGACGGTGTTCCCGGGTCGGCGGGTGACGGAGGAGCAGATGGACCGGCCGGGGCTGGATCCGGCCGCGCACGTTCGGGCGCTTCGGGGCCTGGCGCGGATCAACGCGATCAGCGGGGTGGTGCCGCGGCTGGCGCGTCGGCTGGCGCGGGGCGTGGACGGCCGCGGGTCGGCGGCGAGGTCGGCGGGTTCGGGCCGGCCGCTTCGGGTGCTGGACGT
>CAYSIX010000318.1:0-3586 GCA_964431205.1 uncultured Phycisphaeraceae bacterium | reverse complement strand
CGGGCTGATCAACCCGGCCGCGGCTCGCCGCCTCTACGACCCCGACGCCGACGAGGCCCAGAAGCAGAACGCCGACGACGATCGCCGCCCCGTCGTCCGCGTCGCCGGCCGCGTCGTCCAGCACCGCGTGATGGGCAACCTCATCTTCATGCGCCTCCGCGACGCCGAGGGCGACCTGCAGATCGCGGTGAGCAAGAAACTGGTCGGGCCCACGGCGTTCAAGGTCGCGAAGCTGACCGACCTGTCGGACATCGTCGCCGCCGCCGGCCCGCTGGGCACGACCAGGACCGGCGAGGTCACCGTCTGGGCCACGCGGCAGGACGACGCCGGCGCAACCGACGCGGCCTCACCGACCGCGCCCGATCCATTGGCCGAGGGCTTCGCCCTGCTGACCAAGTCGCTGGCGCTTCCGCCGGAGAAGTTCCACGGCCTGCAGGACCCCGAGCTGCGCTACCGCAAGCGATACGTCGACCTCTACGCCAACCCCGACGTCGCCCGCACCATGCGCCTGCGCGTCCGCATCATCGACGAGATCCGCCAGTACCTGCGCGGTCGCGGGTTCCTCGAGGTCGAGACGCCGATGCTCCAGCCGATCCACGGCGGCGCCGCGGCCCGGCCGTTCAAGACCCACCACAACGCCCTCGACATGCCCCTGTACCTGCGCATCGCCCCCGAGCTCTACCTCAAGCGCCTGCTCGTCGGCGGGTTCAACAGGGTCTTCGAGATCAACCGCAACTTCCGCAACGAGGGCGTCAGCCCACGGCACAACCCCGAGTTCACCATGCTCGAGGCCTACGAGGCCTACGGGTCCTGGGAGACCATGGCCGAGCTCGTCGAGGACATGATCTGCACCGTGGCGATGAACGTCTTCGGCACGCTGAAGATTCAACACGGAAACACTGGGGCCACGGAGGAGGAAAACCGCGAAGAGGCGAAGGGCGCGAAGGAAGAGAACCGCCAAGACGCCGAGAGCGCCAAGGGGAAGGAGAGGGTGATCGACCTGACGCGGCCGTGGCGGCGCGTGCGGATGGTGGACCTGGTCGAGGAGCGGACGGGGTGGCGGTTCGAAAAGAAGCCCTTGGAACATGACGATGGGCCGATGACACGGACTCTCGTGGAACTCGCTCGCCGAACTATGAAGCCAGTGGATGCAACGGGCAACGAGGTGCCGCAAAGCAAGACGACCGACCGCTTCGGTACCCACTTTCTCCTGCGCCGGCTTGAGCAACTCTCCCCCGCCGAGCAGCTCGTGGAGGTGTACGAGAAGCTGATCGAGCCGACGCTGATCGACCCGACGTTCGTCACGCACGTGCCCAGCGTGATCATCCCACTGGCCCGGGAGAACCCGGACGATCCGTTCTTCGCCGACGTGTACGAGCTGGCGATCAACGGCGTCGAGATCAGCCCGGGTTACACCGAGCTGAACGACCCCGTGGCGCAGGAGCGTCACTTCCGCCACCAGGTCGGCGATCGCGAAGAGCAGCAGCAGGTGGACGAGGACTTCCTCGAGGCGTTGCGCGTGGGCATGCCCCCCGCCGGCGGGATGGGCCTGGGCATCGACCGCCTCGTGGCCATGTTCACCGGCGCCGAGAGCCTCCGCGACGTGATCCTCTTCCCGCTCATGAAACCCAGGTAAGCGATGGAACGCCAAGACGCCAAGACGCCAAGACGCCAAGCCACCAACGTGTTGGATCGGAACGAACCGTCCGCCGACGTCGATGATCTGGCCCGACGTGTGATAGGCGCGGCGATCGAAGTCCATCGACACCTGGGGCCCGGGTTCCCTGAGCGAATCTACGAAGAGGCGCTATGTTTCGAGCTGGAGCAGCGTCAGATCCCGTTCGCTCGTCAGCCGATCATCGAGGTCGCCTACAAGGGGCGGAAGGTTGGCGAAGGCAAGCTCGATCTTTGGATCGACCAACGGCTTGTCGTCGAGCTCAAGGCCGTCGAACAATTGCTGCCGAAGCACAAGGCTCAAGGCAAGGCGTACCTGCAAGCGACCAAAAACGAACTCGCACTGGTGATCAGTTTCAACGAAGCCATGTTGAAGGACGGCATCCACCGCGTGGTGCTGACTCAGATGGATTGACCACCTTGGCGCCTCCGCGTCTTGGCGTCTTGGCGTAGGCTAGCGGCCCCGAATGTTCAAAGTGCTGCTCATCTGGAAGTACCTCTACCGCAAGCTGGCGCCGATGTTCGCCGGCCTGGCGGTCATGCTCTGCACCGCCATGGTCATCATCGTCATCAGCGTCATGGGCGGGTTCCTCGACCTGCTGCGCAGCTCCGCCCAGCGGCTGACCGGCGACGTCACCGTCACCGCCGCCACGCTCACCGGATTCCCCCACTACGACGCGCTGATCGACGCGCTCGAGGCCCGGCCCGAGGTCGAGGCCGCCTCCGCCGTCCTCCACGCCTGGGGGCTCATCCAGCTTCACGGCCGATCGATCCCGGTCGAGGTGCTCGGCGTCGATCCCCTCTCGCTCGACCGCGTGATGAGCTTCGGCGAGTCGCTGCACTGGTCGGGCCGGGACGTCGCCGAGGCCTCGCGTCGTTTCGGCGGCATCCCCCAGGACGACCCGCCCGACCTCGTCGAAGCGGGCATGTCCTTCGTCCCCCCGCCCCGCTGGCGCCGCGACCCCGCCGACGCCTCGCCCGACGGCATCGTCCTGGGCATCGAGGTCAACCCCCTGCACCAGCGCGACGAGCTGGGCCAGTACGACTTCACCCACGCGGCCATCGGCAGCCAGCTCGTGCTCACCGTCATGCCCCTGTCCGCCCGCGGAGCCCTGACCGACCCGGTCTCGAAACCGCTGACCGTCGTCAACGAGTTCAAGAGCGGGCTGTACGAGGTGGACAACAACCGCGTGTACGTGGCCTTCGGCGTCCTGCAACAGATGCTGCGGATGCAGGCGACGCCCCGCGTCGATCCCGAGACCGGCCAGCCGACGGGCCTGACGAACCCGGCACGGGCGCACGAGGTGATCGTCGCCGGCGCCGCCGGCTACCCGCTCGACACCGTCGCCGCCGCCGTCCGTGACGTCTGTGACCGGTTCACCGCCACCCACGACGACGTGCCCGCCCTGTTCCCGCAGACCTGGGAGCAGGTCCATTCGCACCTGCTCAGCGCCGTGCAGAACGAGAAGGGCCTGGTCACGTTCCTGTTCGCGGTGATCAGCGTCGTCGCCGTGGTCATGGTCGCCACGACGTTCTACATGATCGTGCTCGAGAAGACCCGGGACATCGGCGTGCTGCGGGCCATCGGCGCGTCGCGCGCCGGGATCATGAACCTGTTCCTGACCTACGGTTTCGCCCTGGGCGTGCTGGGCGCCGTGCTCGGGCTGGCGTTGGCGTACGCGGTCGTCACCCATCTCAACGAGATCCAGGCCGTGCTCGAGGCGTGGTTCGGCTGGCGGATGTGGGACCCGCGGACGTACTACTTCGACCGCATCCCCGACCGCGTCGACCCGCTCGAGGCGACGGCCATCGTCATCGGCGCCATCCTCAGCTCCGTCGCCGGCGCTCTGATCCCCGCCCTGCTCGCCGCCCGCCTGCACCCCGTCGAGGCCCTGCGCTATGAGTGACGCGA
>CAYSIX010000317.1:0-3649 GCA_964431205.1 uncultured Phycisphaeraceae bacterium | reverse complement strand
CGGACGCCGACGACGGAGTCGAGCAGGTCGGCGCGCTCGACGGTCATCACGCGGAGCTTGAGGCTGGGGTCGTACTCGGCTTGGCCGACGATGCCGACGACGCGGCCGAGCATCTGGCTGGCCACGATGGGGCGCTCGGGCGCGACGTAGGCGATGGTTCGGCCGGTCGTGGGGTCGACGAGGCGGAACATGCGCGGGAGGCTGGAGCCGTCGTAGAGCGTCGAGGCCATGAGCCGGCCGATGGCGTCGTAGTCGTCGGCCTCGAGCGGGCGGGGTGCGGCGGCGGCCTCGATCGAGGCGTCCGATCGCTGCATCGCCTGCTGGATCTGGCGCAGCGTCGCCGCCAGCTCCTTGTTCGACCGCAACGCCGCCACCCGGATCGCCACCAGGTTCCGGTCCCGCGCCGACAGCTTCGAGCGGTCCAGCGACTCGTAGGCCGCGATCATCTCGTCGATCGGCTGCTCCTCCAGCGGCTCGAGGAACAGCGGCATCATCCGCGCCTCGAGCTCGCGAAGCTCGTCCGAGTCCGGCTCCGGCAGGTCCGGGCCGCCCTTGCCCAGGTCCAGCACCGTGGCGGCTTCGTCCTCGCTCCTCCCCTCGGTCGCGGCCTCGGCGATCGCCGGCTCGGATTCGTCCGCCTCGGGCGTCTCGCTCGCCTCGGCAACCGCTCCACCCTCCGGTCGATCGCCCGCTTCGGACTGGGCATCGGCCCGTTGTTCGGCACGCGGCGCGGCCTCCGGGTCCGCCTCGGCGCCGGGAGCGGGTCGCTGCGCCGGCTCGGACTCGTCGGTGGCAGGCTCGGGCCGGGCCCGGTCGTCCTCCGCTGTGGCTCGTTCGCCGTGATCGGTGCGTGACTCACCCGGGGCCGCATCCGCGGAGGCGGTTCGTTCGTCGGTGGCCGGTTCGCCGCCACGATCCGCGGGCGTGGGCTCGGGACGAGCGTTGCCATCGGTTGGCGGCGGCGTGGGCACCGCCGGGCTCTGGTCCACGGCCAGCTCGCCCGCCGCGGCCCGGCGCACCGACCCCGGCGGCAGGAACACGTACGCGCCCTGCGGCGGCTCGATCTTGTAAAAGCTTCCCTCCTCGCCGACGATCTTCACCACCGCGCCGCGGTCCAGCAGCAGTTGCACGCGGAAGCTCTCGCCGGGGCCCTTGACGTTGGCGGCCTTGACCTCGCGCTGGTCGGAGTTGACCACGCCGGTTTTGCCGTCGCCGCGGGCGTCCACGAACCCCTTGGAGATGTAGCTGTACACGCCCTCGGGGGGGAGGATCTTGTTCCAGCCGAAGATGACCTCGTCGACGCGGACGCGTGTGCCGCGGGGCACGTCGCCGACGACGTAGTACGCCCGGCCGGCGCCGGCGCGGGCCTGGACGTCGTCCTCGATGACGATGCCCGTGAACGGCACGTCCTGGGCCGTGGCGGCGGGCGTCACCACGCCGAGGAAAACCATCGCGGCTGTCCACCCACGCCACGTCGCCCGTGTCGCGACCTGTCGAATCATCACCAGGCTCCCGTATCTGCGGCGCGGCCCCTGAGCGCCTGGGTGACGGTATCGCCGGGGCACAGGGGCGTCAAGAGCTTACGCGACTGATCGCGGGCGGGCCGTGTAGTCCCCAAGTGGGGCGGGCGGTCGGCGTGTGGTTACAATCGCCGCCATGGCAGGGATGCCCGTGCGAAACCTGAACGAAGCGTTGGCGGGCGTGGACGTGCCGCTGGAGCGGGACGTGCCGCTGGGCCCGCTGACGTGGTACGGCGTGGGGGGGAAGGCGGCGTTGCTGGCGCGACCGCGGGATGAGGCTCAGTTGGCGGCGCTGGTCCAGCGATGCCGGTCCGCGGACGTGCCGGTGTACGTGCTGGGCAGCGGGGCGAACCTGCTGGTCTCGGACGTGGGGGTGGACGCGGTGGTGGTGCGGCTGGACGCCGAGCCGTTCGTGACGATGCGGGTGGACGGGACGGCGGTGACGGCGGGCGGGGGGTTCGACCTGTTCAAGCTGGTGCTGGAGACGGCGCGGGCGGGGTTGAGCGGGCTGGAGACGGTGGCGGGGATCCCGGCGACGGTGGGTGGCGCGGTGCGGATGAACGCGGGGGGCGCGTACGGGGAGATCGGGGGGCTGGTGCGGCGGGTGCGGGTGATGAACCGGGCCGGCGAGGTGTACGACCGGCACCGCGACGGGCTGCGGTTCGAGTACCGGCGGTCGAACGTGGACGAGCCGATCATCCTGGAGGTCGAGTTCGAGCTGGCCGAGGACGACCCGGACGACCTGATGCGGCGGGTCAAGGAGATCTTCCTGTACAAGAAGTCGACGCAGCCGATGGCGGACGCGTCGGCGGGCTGCGCGTTCAAGAACCCTCGGGAGCAGAGCGAGCTGTCGGCCGGGGCGCTGATCGACCGCGCGGGGCTCAAGGGCTTCCGCCTCGGCGGCGCGGAGGTGTCGAAGAAGCACGCGAACTTCATCGTCACCCACGCGGGGTGCACGGCGTCGGACGTGCTGGCGGTGATAGAGCACGTGCAGCAGACGGTGCAACAGCGGTTCGGCGTGACGCTCGAGCGGGAAGTTGTGGTTTGGCCGTAAATGTCCCGCCCGCGCCACGGGCGTTCGCGGGGGTTCCGGTCGTCTCGAGCCGATTACGGCGTCGGTTCGCCCTCTTCCGGCACGACGATCCACAGAATGATGTAGACGATGAGGCCGGGGAACGCCGCGGAGAACAGCGAGACGAGCACGTAGAGCACCCGGACGAGCGTCGCGTCCCAGCCCAGCCACTCGGCGATCCCGCCGCACACCCCGCCGAGCATGACGTGGCGCCTCGATCGTCTCAGGGGCTTGTCCGGTGAGGGCATCGGGGTATTGTACCGCGGCGGGGCGGCGACCACCAGCGACGTGTCCGGCTTGCATCGCACGGCCGGCGTGAAACAATACGGCGGGCCCGCGGGCCGGCGCCACCCTCGCGGCGCACGCCTCGACGGGTCGTGACATCAGGGGCCCGGCCATGCCACCGACCGACACCGAGCTGGTTGTTCTGCTCTCGCGGATCCAGTTCGCGCTGACGATCATGTTCCATTACCTGTTCCCGCCGCTGACCATCGGCATGGGCGTCGTGCTGGTCTATCTGGACGGCCAGTGGCTGCGCACGGGCGATCCGATCTACGAGAAGGCGGCGAAGTTCTGGACCAGGGTGTTCGCGCTGAACTTTGCGATCGGCGTGGCCAGCGGGATCGTGATGGAGTTCGAGTTCGGGACGAACTGGGCGACCTACTCGCGGTTCGTGGGCGACGTGTTCGGCTCGGCGCTGGCGGCCGAGGGCATCTTCGCGTTCTTCCTCGAGTCCGGGTTCCTCGCGGTGCTCGTGTTCGGGTGGGACAAGGTCTCGCGGAAGATGCACTTTTTCGCCACGTGCATGGTCGCGCTGGGCTCGATGTTCTCGGCGGTGTGGATCGTCGTGGCCAACAGTTGGCAGCAGACGCCGGCGGGCAGCGAGATCGTCCCGATCCTGCGCGACGGCGAGCCGTGGATCGTCGACGGCGTGGCCATGATGCGCGCCGAGATCACCAGCTTCTGGCAGATGGTGTTCAACCCCTCGTCGGTGATCCGCCTGGTGCACACGCTCATCGGCTGCTTCATCATGGGCGCGTTCTTCATCATGAGCATC
>CAYSIX010000316.1:0-3663 GCA_964431205.1 uncultured Phycisphaeraceae bacterium | reverse complement strand
ATGTTGGCGTTGATCTTGGTGCGCGACGCGCGGCCGATGCACATCGGATCGAGCCGGTACCCGAGCGCGACGCGGTTGGCGGGGATGACCATGCGGCCGGCGGCGACCTCGTCGCGGACCTGCGCGGGGCTCAGGTGCGGCTCGCGCTGGGCGACGCGTTGCATCTGCGGCGTGACCACGCCGAGGCGCGCGTGCTCGAGCTGGGTGACGGGCGTGAAGTCGGCGGGATGGACGACGGTGCGGCGGCTGCCGTCGGATTGGGTGAAGGTGACGCGGCGGTATCCGACGGATCGCGAGCCGTGGGCTTCACTTTCCGATCCGTGGGTTTCGTTGTCGTGTTCGAAGGTGGACCAGCCGTCGGGGAGGAAGTCCCAGGCGGTCTTGTCGCTGGGCGGGGGCATGCCGGGGGTGTCGGGCGAGCTGAAGGTCAGCGCGCCGCGGACGCCGGGGGCGATGCGTGGCGGGCGGGCGAAGCTGCCGGGGGTGGTGGCGTGTTCGCGGCCGGGGTTCTGCCCGAGCGGCGGAAGCGACCAGGCGGGCGTCGCGGCGGTCTGGGCGTGGCGTGAGCGGGGCGTCGGGTCGGTGGCGCCGGCGGGGTCGTGGGTGGTGATGGTGGTCATGGCCTCTCCTCGGCAGGGGCATCGGGAATCGAACGCCGCGAAGAGGCAGACCTGAGCGCGTCGTTCGCTTCCCTACGCCGGTGCAAACCGGATCAGGTTCCAAGGGTCTGTCTCAGTCCGCGTTGTCTGTCGCGGACACCCCTAGCGAACACACCTCAGCGTATGGCGCGGGCGCGGCCGTGGCAAGCGGTGCCGCGCGAATCTCACTCGGCAGCCGGCCCGCCGCTCACTTGCCCATCGCGCGCAGGTTCTCGATGCACTGGCGCGCCGCGTCCATCGGCGACAGCGACGGGTGCCCCTCCTGCTCGACGATGTACCAGTGCGTGCCGCCGTCGCGTTCGCAGGCGCGGAAGACCTGCTCCCAGGGCACCTGGCCCTCGCCGACGACCGCCTTGCCCTGGCCGCCGGCGTACTCCTTGAGGTGGACCGTGATCGCCCGGCGCGGGATCTGGCGGATCGGCTCGACCGGGTCGGCCCCGCCGGCCATGCCGTTGGCCGTGTCGTACTGCATGATGAAGGTGTCCGGCGTCTGGTCGCGAAGCACCTCCCAGGCGCTGGGCCCGCCGTCGAGCGGCTTCATGTCGTCGGCGTGGCAGTGGAAGCCCAGCAGCATGTTGTGCTTGCGCAGCTTCTTGGCGATGCGCGTCAGCGTCTGCGCCGTTTCCTTGCACGCCGCGACGCTGTTGCGCCGCTCGGGCGGCAGCGACGGCACGATCACGTACGGGCAGCCGATGATCTTGAGGTACGCCGCCGTCGTCTCGAGCTTCTCGTCGCTCAGCTCGTCGAGGGCGGTGTGGCTGCCGGCGCAGCGCAGCTCGGCGTCGTCGAGCATCTGGCGGACGTCGGCGGCGTCGTGGCCGTGGAACCCGGCGAACTCGACGCCCTCGTAACCCATGTCGGCGAGCTGGCGGATCACGGAGGCGAGGTCTTTCTTGCAGTCGTCGCGGACCGAGTAGAGCTGCAGGGCGAGGGGGATCAGAGCCATGGTGAGTCGGCCTCCTTGCTAAGCGGGGGCGGCGTGTGGCCGGCCCGGCGGGGGTGGTTCAAGCCAGGCGGGGCGGTTGCGCCTGCGGGAAGCTGACCTCGAGCCAGTGGCTCTCGGCCCGGACGTCGAGCCGGGCCGTCGGCATTGCCGGCGGAAACAGCACCGTCTGACCGCGCCCGACCTCAAAACGGGTCTCGCCGCAGGTGACCGTCCCGCCGCCGGCGAGCATCATCCAGATCACCGGCTGGTCCCAGCTCAGCTTTTCCTCGAATCGCTGGTCGGCATCCACGCGGTCGATGCGGAAGTGCTCGCACTCGACCAGTCGCGTCACGCGCGCGTACTTGCCGGCGACGGGCAGGTGTTTCTCGTACTCGGCGACCTCTGCCGGGCCATACGTGATGCACTGCAGCGCCTGGGCGATGTGCAGCTCGCGGCCGACGCGGCCCCAGTCGTAGACGCGGAAGGTGGTGTCCGAGGGCGTCTGGACCTCGGCGACGAGCACGCCGGCGCCCAGCGCGTGGCAGGTGCCCGAGGGCAGGTAGTGGCAGTCGCCGGGCTTGACCTCGACGCGGATGAGCAGCGGCTCGACGGCGTCGTCGCGGATCGCGCGGGCGAACTGCTCACGCGTCACGCCGGGCTTGACGCCCTTGTAGATCGCGGCGCCGGGCGCGGCGTCGACGACGTACCAGGCCTCGCTCTTGAGGTAGGCCTCGGGGTGGGTGCGGGCGTAGGCGGGGCTGGGGTGGACCTGGACGGAAAGGTTCTGGCCGGCGTCGAGGAACTTGACCAGCAGGGGGAACCCGCCGTCGGCGGTGGGTTCGACGTCGCCGAGCATGTCACGTCGGCGCGTGGTGATCAGGTCGTGCAGGGTCGTGCCGGCGAGCGGGCCGTGGGCGACGACGCTGCGTTCGGCGCCGCCGCCGCCACCCGAGGCGGAGGTCTCGGCCAGGTCGGCGACCTCCCAGGACTCGCCGATGAGCGTGTCCGGCCCGCCGGGGAGCTTGCGGCCCAGCGCTTCCAGACGCCGACCGCCCCAGACCTTCTCCTTGTAGATCGGCTCGAACGTCAGCGGGTACAGCGGGCAGGTCTTGGTGCTCATGATCCATCGGGGCCCTGACCGGGCGATCGGCCGCGCCTTGACCGCACGCGGCGGGCGTCACCGAGCGCCACCATCTTAACGCCGCTTGATTCGGCGGCCGAGGACGGGGAAAATACCCTGTGATGCGACGGACGCAATCCCGATGGTTCACGTGGGCGTGCGGGCTCGTGCTCGGCGGCGGGTTGGCCTGGGCCGGCGGCGGCGCGGCGGCCGGTCAGATCGACCGTGGCGGCCACGCCATCGTTTCCCGGCCCAAGCCCAACCCTTCCTACGTCACCGAACGGTACGAGCCGCCCAAGTCGGCGGCGCGGCCCGTGACGCGAGCCCGCCAGGCCCGCCAAACCGTGGTCCGCGTCCCGCAACGGCAGCTCCGGGCCGTTCACACCCCAAGCCGACGCCCTGTCGCCGCCACGCCGGCGGTTCGCACACGTGCCTATGACACGCGGGCTTACGACTCGTTCAGCGCCGTCAGCCTCGGCGTCCGCTACACCAGCGATCGAGCCAGCGTCGCCTACCGCTCGGGCTGGTCCGGCTACCGCGGGCACCACGGCTACGGCGCCTACCGCTACGACTGCTACCCCCGATACCGCTACCACTACCGCCCACGCTGCTACTCGCGGTTCGGCTATGGCTACTACCACCGGCCGTACCGGCACTGCGGCTTCGGCAGCTACCTCAAGCTCTCCTTCCGCTTCTGACCGCCCGCCGCCCATTCCACCCGACCTCTGCGATATACTGCTCCGCCCCGGCGGCATCCTGCCATGCACGGCCGGCACGAGCACCCAACCATGACGCCTCGACGACCCACACGACAGGTCACCCTCGGCGATGAACGCGTCGGCTACGTCAGGATCGGCGGCGGCGCGCACGGCACCGAGCCCGCGCCCGTCTCCGTCCAGACCATGACGGCCGGCTACACCCACGACGTGGACGCCTGCGTCGCCGAGATCAACAAGCTC
>CAYSIX010000315.1:0-3676 GCA_964431205.1 uncultured Phycisphaeraceae bacterium | reverse complement strand
GTGGACGAGGCAGGCGGACCCGGCCTCGGGCGTGGGCTGCGGGCTCGGCATGGGGGGCGTGGGGCCTATCCGGGCTGTGGCGGGGGGGCGGAAGGTTTGGAGTCCGGTGGGGTGCTTGCCCGATAAGAGGAGGGTTCGGTACAGCGTGCCCTGATCGGCGATGGGGGGCACAGGAGCCACAGATGAGCGGCATGGAAGCCGCGTGCCTGAAGCACTTCATGCTGGGCCTGGAACGGGCCGAGCGTTGCGTGCTGCTGTTGCACTACGCGGACGAGCTGAGCATCGCGGAGATCGCGTTGGTGATGGACCTGCCGCGGTCGCGGGTGGAGCGGATGCTGGATCGGCTGGTGCGTGGGGCGAACGAGGCGTTGGCGCGTGGGCGTGAGTTGTCGGGGTCGGCGGCGGGCCCGACGGGAACGGCGTCGACGGCGTCGGGGCCGGTGCGGGCGCTGCGGATGACGGGTTGAGCGCGTCGACGCGGTCACGGCCACGGCGGATCGGTGACGGCGACGACGCGGGCCTGTCTCGCGGGCCGGCGGATTTCAGGTCGCGGCGAGCGGGGGGATCCATTCACGGCAGCGATTCGGCTCAGGGGCGTGGCCCCCGGAGGGGGCGTGAGCGTGAGTCAGGGCCGCGCGCGACCGACACGGACCGGAGGCGTGCGGTTATCGGCACTGGAGCGTGAGGCGGAACGCGCCGATGCGCCACGGATGACGCCGGTGCGTCGCCTGAGCGTGGCGGCACGGTGGGCGTCGGGAGGCGATTCACATGCAGGAGCGAGCGAAGCAGGCGTGGTACGCGACGATCCGTCCGCTGGCGGCGCGGAACGGTCGGATCGAGCTGTGGCGTGCGTACGACGGGGACGAGTCGCACGCGCCGGTGGTGTACCCGAGCCGGGCTCTGGAGGTGACGGACGGCGGGGGGTTGCTGCTGGAGATGCCGGACCGTCCCGGCGCGGGAGAGGTGCTGCGGCCGGACTCTCGGGTGGACGTGCGTGCGGTGTGGGGCGACGAGCGATGGACGGCGCGGTGCCGGGTGCTGGAGCGGACGCATGCGAACCTGAACGCGGTGGCGCGGGTGCGTGCGGTGCGGGTATCGGAGCCGCTGTCGGTGTGGTCGGGTCAGCGTCGCGAGTTCTTCCGGGTGGAGACGGCGGGCTCGGAGTTTGGGCCGGTGACGCTGGTGGCGTTGGCGCAGGACGATGCGGCGGGTGATGGGCCCGCGGCGGCCTCGTCGGATTCGACGGGGCAGGTCGCCGCGATGGTGCTCGAGGGGACGGTGTTGAACCTGAGCGGGGGCGGTGTGGGCGTGGGGGTGGTCGCGAAGCCCGCGTTGGCGCGAGCGGTGCGGGGTGGCCAGCGGTTCCGATGCCGATTCGAGCTTCCGGGCGGCGAAGCGCCGCTGGAGCTGGACGCGCGGCTGGCCCAGGTGCGATCGGATGGACGTGGGGGCGTGTACCTGGGGCTGCGGTTCGAGCTGGACGAGGCGGAGCGCGAGCCGACGCAGGACCGGATCGTGCGGGTGGTCAATGAGGTGCAGCGTCAGCAGTTGGCGCGTCGTCGGGGCGCGTAGTGGGCGTGGGGGAAGGCGCTGGGAGCCGGCACGGGGGATGAATCGTTTTGTGGGGGTGGACCGGATGGCCTACACTCGCGACCGATGCGGGTCGCGTTTTTTGTGACATGTCTGACGGACCTTTTCTACCCGCGTGCGGCGATCGCGGCGGTGAAGGTGCTGGAGAGGCTGGGCTGCGAGGTGACGTTCGCCGAGGCGCAGACGTGCTGCGGCCAGCCGATGTGGAACAACGGTTTCGCGGACGAGGCGAGGGCGTTGGCGCGGCGGATGGCGCACGTGTTCGCGGACGCGTCGTACGTGGTCACGCCGTCGGGCTCGTGCGCGGCGATGATCCGCGACTACTACGGCGAGATGTTCGAGCGGGACGCGGCGGCCCGGGCCGAGGCGGAGCGGTTGGCGGGCAAGACGTACGAGTTCGTCGAGTTCCTGGTGAACGTGCTGCGGGTGAACCTGCGGGACCACGGGGCGACCTGGCCGGGGCGGGTGACGTATCACTACTCGTGCCATCTGCGCGGGATCGGCGTGACGGACGAGGCGGTCCGGCTGATGGACCAGATCGCGGGGCTGGAGTTCGTCCCGCTGGAGAAGGCGGAGCAGTGCTGCGGGTTCGGGGGAACGTTCGCGATGAAGTACCCGGAGATATCCGGTTCGATCGTGCGGGACAAGGTGGCGTGCATCCGTGAGACGCGGGCGCCGGTGGTGGTGAGCAACGACGCGGGTTGCACGATGAACCTGTCGGGGTCGTGCCGGCGTGAGGGCGTAGGCGTGCGGTTCACGAGCCTGTCGGAGGTGATCGCCGAGAGCCTGGGGCTGCTGGAGCGTGAGGACGGGGCGGGGGATGCGCAAGCACGAAAGGAGGAGTCGCGCGACGGGACGAAGCGGAGTTCGCGCGAAGGGGCGAAGGGCGCGAAGAGATAAAAAAGAGAGTTTGCTAGGGGGACGTCAATGGGTCGAGAATCATCAGTAGGATCTTTCTTCGCGGCCTTTGCGAGCTTCGCGCGACACCAGATGTAGTCGCCGCGAGCTTCGAACGAAACCAGACGCCATGACGAGCGTGAATGAGCAAAGGTCAGCGGGGTCGGCCGACCGACCAATGGGGCACGAGGCGTTGTTCCCGAAGCTGCCGTACGACCTGAAGCCCGGCGCGGCGCGGGCGACGGGCGACATCCAGCTTCAGCAGTTCGTGAACCACGCGACGCTGGTCAAGGACCGTGCCCGCCGACAGCTTCTGCCGGAGGTGTTCGGCGACCGGGCGGACGCGATGCGTGACCTGGCCGGGCGGATCAAGCAGCACACGCTGGATCACCTGGACTTCTATCTGGAGCAATTCATCGAGCGTGCGGCGGCCGCGGGGGCGCACGTGCATCTGGCGAAGGACGCGAAGCAGGCGAACGAGATCGCGGTCGCTCTGGCGAAGCGGTACGGCTCGAGGCGGTGCGTCAAGAGCAAGTCGATGGTGACCGAGGAGACGCACCTGGTGCCGGCGCTTGAGGCGGCGGGCTGCGAGACGATCGAGACGGACCTGGGCGAGTTCATTCTGCAGATTGACGGGGATGCGCCGTCGCACATCGTCACGCCGATGATCCACAAGGACCGCGCGGCGGTGGCGCGGGCGTTCGAGCGAGTGCTGGGCGCGCGGTACACCGAAGACGCGGCGGAGCTGACGCAGATCGCGCGGCAACACCTGCGGCAGAAGTACCGCGCGGCGGACCTGGGCATCAGCGGGGGCAACTTCCTGGTGGCGGAGACGGGTTCGCTGGTGATCTGCACGAACGAGGGCAACGGTCGTTTCTGCACGTCGTTGCCGCCGGTGCACATCGCGTTCGTGGGGATCGAGAAGCTGATCCCGCGGCTGGAGCACCTGTCGGTGATGCTGAAGCTGCTGGCGCGGTCGAGCACGGCGCAGCCGCTGACGGTGTACACGCACGTGCTGACGGGGCCGAAGCGTGCGGACGAGCCGGACGGGCCGGAGCGCCTGCACTTCATTCTGGTGGACAACGGGCGGACGGAGGCGTTGCGCGAAGAAACCCGTGAGATGCTGCGTTGCATCCGCTGCGGGGCGTGCCTGAACGCGTGCCCGGTGTACCGCAAGATCGGGGGGCAC
>CAYSIX010000314.1:0-3702 GCA_964431205.1 uncultured Phycisphaeraceae bacterium | reverse complement strand
CGACCTGTTCGACGACGGCAACACCACCCTGCAGGCGTTCGACGTTACCGGTGCCGCCGCCTCGTTCGGCAAGAAGAACGTCTCGTTCACGCTCAACGGGCTGGAGCACAACTACGCCGGCATCGGCGTGGTCGGATCGGGGGGGCGCGATACCGAGACCGACTTCGTCGAAGGTCAGGGCGCCGAGCATATCGAGGTCGGCTTCGACGCGCCGCTGCTGCCCGGGGCCATGGTCGGCCTCGGCGCGCTTTTCGACGGCACGCAGCCCGGCGTGCCCTTCGACGGCGACAATCTCGAGCAGGTCGCCTGGGAGGCATGGCTGGGCGGCTCGATGGTGTCCTCCGGCACGGTCGACGGCTCCGCCAACGGCCTGGCCAGCTTCACCGTCGACACCGCGTTCGACAGGCTGGTGCTCCGTCCGCTGCAGATCTCGCCCGGCAGCGATGAAGGGGGCTTCGAGTCCGACTTCCTGCTCCAGTACATCCACGGCGCCCATCTGGACAACCTGGAAGAGCGGTTCGGCTACGTCCTCGAAGACGCGGCCCTTCAGCAGGACGACGCGATCCTGACGATCGGGGTCAAGGATGCGTTGCCCGGCGCGGCAGACGACAACGAGATGCTCACCGAAGGCCAGTCGATCTCCGACACTGTCCTGGCCAACGACACGATCGGTGCCGACGTCGCCGGCGCCGGCATCCGCGAACTCGTCCACGGCGGCGTCACCTACACGCTCGCCAATGCCGATCCCTCGGGCGTCGTCACCATCGACACGCTGCTCGGCGGCGAACTCCGCATCAATCTGCTGACGGGCGAGTACACCTACGACGCCGCGCCCAGCCTCGATCATTCGGGCGGCCCGCTGTTCGAGGGCTTCTCCTACGTCCTGATGGACGGCGACTGGGACACCGACAGCGCGACCCTGACCATCGAGGTCAAGGACGGCGTGCCGGTCGCCCGCGACGACAACGACATGGTGGAGGCGGGCGGCCAACAGACTACCGGCAACGTGATCACCGGTGTCGACGGCGACCCGCCTCCGGCCGACGGCATGTTGGTGGCCGACGACGAGGGACCGGACACGCCCAACGCGATCCGCGAAATCGACCATAACGGCGTCACCTACACGCTTTCCGACGATGAACTCTCGGTGGCCGCTTCGGACGGCTCGACCGACCACGGCTACAACCCGCTCACCGGCGAGCTGACCATCGACACCGCGCTGGGCGGCACCCTGACCATCGACCTGACCGGGGCCGACCGCGGCCTCTACACCTACACCTCGCCGCCAAGTCTGGACGGCCTTCCCGGCGGCGTTTTCGAGGTCGGGCCGGGCTCGGTTCCATCCTTCGTCGACATCGTCCCCGACGACGGCGCCGGCGGTCCGGCGACCGTGTTCACGGACCCGACCACGGGTTTCGGCGTCGTGTCGGCGAATGACGACGGTGACGGGCGCCGGTTCAACGAGATCAACCAGAACAACGACGGCACGCGAGAGTCGCTGACCTTCGATTTCAACGGCGTCGACGCGTCCGAGGCCCAGATCGACCTGTCGAAGTTCTTCGCGAGGGAGGGCAGCGTCGGCAACGAGCGCGGCCGCTGGCAGGCGTTCAACGGCGGCGTGCTGGTAGGCGAGGCCGATTTCGAGGCGACCAGCACATCGGGCAATTTCTCCTTCACCATCTCGGGCATCGGCAGGTTCGACACGCTGGTGTTCACGGCTCTTCCGGGCTCGGCCGGCCCGACCGGCGGCGACAATTCGGACTACTTCGTCAAGGGCATGGCCGTGACGCTGGCCGACGGCGCGAGCGAGACCTTCGGCTATACGCTCGAGGACACCGACGGTTCCCAAGACAGCGCGACCCTGGTGATCGACATCAAGGAGAACGATGCTGGCGAGCGCGGACAGCCGCCCATCGCACTGGCGCTGGATGTGCCGCCCGTGCCCGACGACGGTGACATCGCCCAATACCCTCGAGGAGCGGACCTTTACGGCAACGACCGCCTCGAAGGCGGGTCGGGTGACGACGTCATCGCCGGCGGCGAAGGGCACGACCGGCTCTACGGGAAGAACGGCGACGACCAGCTGATCGGCGAGGCCGGCAACGATTACCTCTCCGGCGGCAACGGCAACGACATCCTGGTCGGCGGCGCCGGGCACGACACGCTCGAGGCCGGCAATGGCGACGACCGGCTCTTCGGCGGCGCCGGCAACGATACGCTCCGCGGCGGAAACGGCGACGATCTGCTCGACGGCGGCGGTGGCCGGGATACGCTCGACGGGGGTCGCGGCGACGACGAGCTGCAATTGCCCGACATGAACGTCGCCAAGGTCGACGGCGGCAGGGGCACCGATACTCTGCGCTTTGCCGAGGCGGTGGATATCGACTTCGCCACCGTCGACGACGCCAAGATCGAGAATGTCGAGATTATCGACCTGCACAACGAAGCCGCCGACAGCCTCGAGCTCGGCTTGCAGGACGTGCTCGACATTACCGACAGCGGCACCGAACTGACGATCATGGGCGACAGCGCCGACCGTGTGGAGGCCGACTTCAGCGGCCACACCGTCGAGGTCACGACAGGTGCGGAACTCACGACTTACGTGATCGGCGGCGGCGCGGCGACCGTGAATATCGACAACGACATCGAACAGGATGTTTCGGGCAATATCGTCTGAGCCCTTGTGCCGAGCCCGCCGCTCGCCCCGACTCACCGAGGGTCGGGGCGCAGCTTGTCAGGGCGGCAGGGAGCGTGGCATCTAGCTCGATCTCGTCTCTGACGGAACCGGCACCGGACCCGGTGCCGCCGCAGTCAAGGTGGCTCCAAACCTTACACCACCGGTCCCATGCCGCAGTTCAGGACCCTCGACGATCTCGACGTAGCCGGCCGACGCGTGCTCGTTCGCGCCGACCTGAACGTGCCCATCCGGGACGGCCGTGTGACCGACGAGACCCGGCTCGAGCGGCTGGTCCCCACGGTCGAATTCCTGGCGGCGCGCGGCGCGCGCGTCATCCTGCTGTCCCATTTCGGACGTCCCGAGGGCGCGCCCGATCCGGACATGTCGCTGCGCCCGGTCGTATCCGCCTTGTCCGAGGTGCTGGGCGGCCGCGAGGTCGGCTTTGCTCCGGACTGCGTCGGCCCCGGAGCAGAGGAGGCGGCCGCCGCGCTGTCCGAGGGCGGTGTGCTGGTGCTCGAGAATCTGCGCTTCCATCCGGGCGAGGAGGCCGACGATCCCGACTTCGCCGCCGCTCTGGCCAGATGCGGCGACCTTTACGTCAACGACGCCTTCTCCGCCGCCCACCGTGCCCACGCCTCGACCCATGCACTCGCCCGGCTGCTGCCCGCCGCGGCGGGACGCAATATGCAGGCCGAGCTCGAGGCGTTGACCGCCGCGCTCGACGATCCGAAGCGCCCCGTGGCCGCCGTGGTCGGGGGCGCCAAGGTGTCGTCGAAGATCGACGTGCTCACCAACCTGGTCGGGCGCATGGACGCCGTTGTGATCGGCGGTGGCATGGCCAACACCTTCCTGCACGCGCGCGGGATCGGCGTCGGCGCCTCGCTCCACGAGGCCGGCCTCGCCGACACCGCGCGCGACGTCGAGCGCCGCGCCGAGGATACGGGTTGCCGCCTGCTGCTGCCCTTGGACGTGGTCGTAGCCGCCGCGCTGGAGCCGAATGCCCAATCGGACACCGTTCCCGTCGA
>CAYSIX010000313.1:0-3702 GCA_964431205.1 uncultured Phycisphaeraceae bacterium | reverse complement strand
CGGCTGCGCTTCTTGATCTTCTTGACCGGACAGGCGAGGTTGATGTCGATCACATCGTACCCGAGCCTGACGAGGATCCTGGCGCCCTGGGCGATCTCGCGCGGGTGCGAGCCCATGAGCTGGCCGGCGATGGGGTGGTCGGCTTGGTCGAGCTCGGCCGCCTTGAGCCCCCGGCCGCCGGCGATCAGGAACTGGTCGAGCATCGCCTCGGTCACGCAGTACGGGCAGCCGTGGCGGCGCGCGATCAGTCGCATGGCCGCGTCGGAGTAGCCGGCCAGGCCCGCTTGAAAGAACGGGGCGTCGAGCTGGAGTTTGCCCAGTCGGATCATGCCCGCCATTATAGAGCCGTGGTGCTCAAGCCTCGTTCAGTCGCGTCGTCGAGTCCGCCCCAGGCGCCCGAGCTCCGTCGCGGGCGCGTCGCGTGCCCCGCGGTCGTCTGGTCGATCGCGCTGGCGGGCAGCATCGGGCTGTGCGGGTTCGGTGGCTGCACGGCGTCACCGAAGATCGACGCGACCGAGGTCCGCCAGCGCGCCGCGATGCGCTACCCCGAAGAGGCCGAAGCGGGCGAGCCGCTGGACATCGTCGCCGTGCGTGACGGCGACCGTCTCCGCCTGATCAACCGGACACCGCGGACCTACGGCGCCGTCGAGCTCTGGCTGAATCACGAGTACGTCGGCATCGTCGACCACATCCGGATCGGCACCGACAACACCGCCCACCTGCCCGACTTCATCAACCGGCACGGCGAGTCGTTTCCCACCGGCTCGTTCCTGCGGCCCGAACGCAGTCGCCCGCTGGTCACCGCCGAGATCTACGACCCGACCACCGACACCCGCCGCGCCCTGATCGTCCAGCCCGAGCGCTGACGCTGCCGCAGAGCGGCCGCCCCAATCCGCTCCCGCCACCTGCTGATCGAGGAACACCCCGTGGACCGAAGCGAACTCTGGCAACGCTACCGAGACCTGGTCTGTGACTGCCCCGACGTGGGCCTCCGCCTCGACCTGTCCCGCCTGCGATTCGCCGAGGGCTTCTGGGACGACATGGCCGCGTCGATCCGTGAGGCCTACGACGCGATGGAACGGCTCGAAGCCGGCGACATCGCCAACCCTGACGAGGACCGCATGGTCGGCCACTACTGGCTCCGCGCTCCCTCGCTCGCGCCGACCGACGGGATCGCGCGCCAGATCACCGAAACCGTCGACGCCGTCGAAAGCTTCGCGAGTGACGTCCACGCCAAGCGCATCACCCCGCCGACCGCGCCGAAGTTCACCGACGTGCTGCTCATCGGCATCGGCGGCTCGGCGCTGGGCCCGCAGCTCGTCGCCGACGCCCTGGCCGCCCGTCGCGACAGGATGCGCGTCCACTTCCTCGACAACACCGATCCCGACGGCATCGCACGCACCCTCCAGGCCCTGCGCGCCAGGCTCAAGGCCACGCTGGTGCTGGTCGTCTCCAAGTCCGGCGGAACCCCCGAGACACGCAACGGCATGCTCGAGACACAGGCCGTCTACGACAAGCTCAACCTCGACTTCGCCCGGCACGCGGTCGCCATCACAGGCGAGGGCTCCAAGCTCGACCAGACCGCCCGCGACGCCGGCTGGCTGGCGCGGTTCCCCATGTGGGACTGGGTCGGCGGCCGCACGAGCGTCACCTCCGCCGTCGGCCTGCTCCCCGCAGCGCTGCAGGGCATCGACATCCGCGCTTTTCTCAAGGGCGCCGCGGACATGGACCACCTCACGCGCCGGCCCGACACCGAACGCAACCCCGCCGCCCGACTGGCGCTGGCCTGGTACCACGCCACCGACGGCCGCGGCCTCAAGGACATGGTCGTGCTCCCCTACAAGGACCGCCTGCTCCTGCTGAGCCGATACCTCCAGCAGCTCGTCATGGAGAGCCTCGGAAAACAGCGCGACCTGGACGGCCGCGTCGTCCAGCAGGGCATCGCCGTCTACGGCAACAAGGGCTCGACCGATCAGCACGCGTACGTCCAGCAGCTCCGCGACGGGCTCAACAACTTCTTCGTCACGTTCATCGTCGTCCTGCGCGACGCTTCGCGCGGCGTCGGCCCGGGTCTCGAGGTCGAGCCCGGCGTCACCAGCGGCGATTACCTCAACGGCTTCTGGCAGGGCACGCGCGAGGCGCTGACCGAGGGCGGACGCGAATCGATCACCATCACCGTCGATCGGCTGGACCCGCACCGACTCGGGGCGCTGATCGCGCTGTACGAACGCGCGGTCGGTTTCTACGCCTCGCTGATCAACGTCAACGCGTACCACCAGCCGGGCGTCGAAGCGGGCAAGAAGGCCGCCGGCACGGTGCTCGAGCTGCAACGACAGGTCGTCGAGGCACTGCGGGAGCGCGCGGGCGAGGCGATGTCCGCCGAGCAGATCGCCGGGGCCGTCGGTCAGCCCGACCGTGCCGAGACGGTTTATCACGTGTTGGAGCACCTGGCGGCGAACCGGTCCGAGGTGCTGCGCCGCCGTGATCAATACCTCATCCGCGAATGAACGTTCAAGCCGGGTGAGTCGTCACCGCGGACACGCTCGCCGGCAGACGGGCGTCGCGCGCTCTGCGCGGTCGCACGCGACCGTGGCACCCGATTCAGGACCCGGCTTACCCCTCCAGCGTCCGCAGGCTGAGCCCGACCTCGGCCAGCTTGTCCTTGATCTCCATCAGGCTGGTCATGCCGAAGTTCTTGACGCCCATCAGCTCGGCCTCGGTCTTCATGCACAGGTCGCCGATCGACTGGACGTTCAGCAACGCCAGCGCCTTGCGCGCCCGCACGGAGAGGTTCAGCTCGTTGACCGAGCGGCTGAGCAGCTCCTCGTCACCGCCGGCGTCACGGACCTGATCGTACACCGCCTGCTTGGCCTGCTGCTGCTGCACCTCGGCCGCCTGGCCCAGCCGCAGGCCCCGCTGGGCGAGCATCGCCTTGATCTCTTCGATGCTCGCGTCCCCGAAGTTGCGGAAGCTGCGCAGCTCCGCCTCGGTCACCTTCAGCAGGTCGCCCAGCGTGCGGATGTTCATCTTCCGCAGCGCGTTGCGCGTCCGCACGGTCAGGTCGAAGTCCGTCACCGGCGTGTCGAGCATCGCGTGGTGCTTCTCGAGCCGACGCTCCTGCTCGTCGTCGACGACCATCGCCTTGCTGGCCAGCACGTCCTTGATGTACAGCCGCGCCCGCGGATGATTCGGGTCGGTCGCCAGCACCTGGCGAACGCAGCGTTCGGCCTGGGCGAACTTGCCGCGGTCCTCGTACAGCACGGCCAGGTTGATCAGGGCGTTCAGCGGCGGGCGCTCCAGCCGGCAGCACTCCTCGTAGAGGTGCATCGCCTCGTCTTCCTCGCCGACCAGGTCGAGGCAATACGCCAGGCGGAAGCAGATCTCGGCGCTGTCGGGGTCGGCGGTGTAGGCCGCCTCGTACGCCTCGATCGCTGCCAGGCGGTCGCCGGCCTCCTCGGCCTTGCGGCCGACCTCGTAGTACTTGCTCGCCGTCTCGGTGTCTCGTATGTCGCCGTCCAACAGCGCGGTGCTCTCCGATTGACTCATCGAACGGGCCCCTATGGGTGCGAATGTCTCGGTTCCGGGCTCAAATGAACCGAGTAAGGTACGCGCCCGCGTCACGAGATGCAAATGCGGTGCCGCCGCCCGCATCACGTATCACCCCCGGCCATCCCCCGCGGACCGCCCCCGCCCCGCCCTACA
>CAYSIX010000312.1:0-3716 GCA_964431205.1 uncultured Phycisphaeraceae bacterium | reverse complement strand
GCGCTGGCCCCGGCCGATCGGGATCATCGAGTCGATCGCCTTGAGCCCGGTCTGCATCGGCTGGTGCACCGGCTGACGGTCGGCGATCCCCGGCGCGATGATGTCCACCTTCCGCCGCTCGCTCGCCTGGATCGGGCCCTTGCCGTCCAGCGGCTCGCCCAGCGCGTTGACCACCCGGCCCAGCATCGCCTCGCCCACCGGCACCGAGAGCAACTGACCCGTCGAGCGGACGCTCATGCCCTCCTTGACCTTCAGGTACCCGCCGAAGATCACCGCCCCGATGATCCCCTGCTCCAGGTTCATCGCCTGGCCGTACACCACCTCCCGGTCGCTGACCTGGAACTCGAGCATCTCGCTGGCCATCGCGTTCGACAGCCCGTAGACCCGCGCGATCCCGTCGCCGACCTCCACGACCGTGCCGACCTGCGACACCTCCAGCTCGCGCGAGTACCGCTCGACCTCCTGCTTGATGACCGCCGTGATTTCGTCTGTCGCGATTTTCATGTCTGCTCCGAATTCAATCTTGAACCACAGAGGTCACGGAGAGCACAGAGAAAGCCAGTCACCACAGATGGCGCCGATAAGCGGGATGGTTCTGATCCGTGTCATCCGCGGTCCGATCTGTTCTCCGCAGCCTCTGCGGCCTCTGTGACCTCCGGGGTTAATCCGCGCTCCGGGCGCGGGCCCTGTTCCGCCCCGCCTCGACCAGCTTCTGCCGCATCCGCCGAAGCTGCGTCGCCACGCTGCCGTCGATCAGCCGGTCGCCCACGCGGATCTTCAGCCCCCCGATCAGGCTCTCGTCCACGTACGGGTGAACCACGACCTCCTTGCCCAGCGCCCGCTCCAGCGACGCCTTGACCTCCGCCAGCTCCGACTCCTCCAGCCGGCGCGCCACGAACACGTCCGCCTCCACGATCCCCTTCCGCTCGACCAGCATCTCGTCGAACGCGCCCAGCACCGCCGGCAGCGCCGTCAGTCGATCCTTGTCGTTCAGCACCCGGATCAGACGGTACAGCACGTCGTCGACCCTGCCCTCGAACAGCCGCGACAGCATCGCCGACCGCTCCTCCCGGCGGATCGCCCGGCACGCGATCAGCCGACGCAGGCCCGGATCGGCACGCAGCAGCTCCATAAGCTGCTCGACCTCGTCCGCGATCGCGTCGGTGCGGCCGGCCTGCTCGGCCAGGTCCAGCAGCACCCCGGCGTACACCCGCCCGATCGGATCGATCATCTGCGGTCCGTTCATGCTCACGTCCGGGCTCCGATCCGCGACGCGGCCTCGCCCGCGCCGCCGCCTGCGCCTCGCTCAGTTCCGAACCGCCTGCTCCAGCCGCCCCAGCGACTGACGCACCAGCTCCGCGTGCTCGCTCGCCGACACCTCACGCTCGAGGATCTGCCCCGCCACCTGCGTCGCCAGCTCCGCCGTCCGCTCGTACAGCTCCGCGATCGCCTGCTCCTTGGCCGTGGTGATGTCCGCCTCGGCCCGCTGGCGCATGTGCCCGATCTCTTCCTGGGCCTGCTGCTTGAGCTGGTCGGCCACACGCTGGGCGTCCTGCCGCGACTGGGCGACGATCTGCTGCGCCTCCTTGCGCGCCTCGGCGAGCTGCTGCTTGTACTGCTCGAGCGTGGCGCTGGCCTCCTGCGCGGCGCGCTCGGCCTGCTGGAGGTCGGCCTTGATCTTGGCCTCGCGCGCCTGCAGCCCCTGAAGGATCGGTCCCCAGGCGTACTTGCGAAGCAGCAGCAGCAGGATCACGAAGCTGATGATCGCCGCCAGCGACTGGGCGAACGTGCCGGCGAAGAGGTTGGCATCCGCCTCTTCGGCGGCCGCGGCCGCCGCGGTCAGCGGGGTCATCCCCACCGTCATGGCGAGGACACCGATCGCACGGAGCTTGGGCATGGCTCGACTCCCAATGGTTCACGGGCCGGCGCCTCGGCGCCGCCACCCGGTTTACAGCACCGTCAGCAGCGCCACGACGACCGCGAACAGCGTCGCACCCTCGATCAGCGCCGCGGAGATAATCATCTGCTGGAAGATCTGGCCGCCGGCCTCGGGCTGCCGCGCCACCGACTCGACCGCCCCCCCGCCGATCCGCCCGATCCCGATCCCGCCGCCGATCAGCGCCAGGCCCGCCCCGATCGCGCCCAGCCCGCCCTTGAGCTCGCCGATGCCCAACGACACCAGCGCCTCGCCCCCCGCCGGGTCCTGAGCATAGGCCGGCACCGCCAGGATCATCACCAACGCCCCCATCACCATCATTCCGTAACGCTGCATCGTTTGCTCGCTCCTGATTGGCCGCTCGCACGGCGGCACGGGTTTCACGTTCTGCCTGCCGTTCCGCCGGCAAGCCACAGTTCCGTTCGTCTCGTCTCTTCGGTCATTCCAACACGCCGGGCGCGTGCACCTCCGCCGCGTGCGTGTCGTGCTCCTCGTCGTGCTCGTGCACGATCAGCAGCCCCAGAAACAGCCCCGTCAGGAAGGTGAAGATGAACGCCTGGATGAACGCCACCAGCACCTCCAGCATGTAGATCGCCACCGCGCCGATCAACGGTAGAATCCCGACGCCCACCCCGACGACGCCCAGGCCCCCGATCAACGCCGGCACGAAGCTGAACAGCACCGCCAGCAGGATGTGCCCGCCGGACATGTTCGCGAACAGCCGCACGGCCAGCGCGAACGGCTTGACGAAGATGCCGATGACCTCGACCGGCACGATGAACGGCCAGACGTACCACGGCGCGCCGCCGGTCAGGTGCTTGAAGTACCCGACCGGGTCCTTGAGCAGCGCGATCGTCGTCCACCACACAAAGGCCACGAACGCCAGCGCCCCGGTCACCCAGATCGACTGCGTCGCCGTGCCGCCAAAGCCGTGCCCGTCGTTCAGCTCGATCCCGAACGGCGCCAGCAGCCCGCCGGTCAGGTCGATCAGCGGCACCAGCCCCATGATGTTGCACACCAGGATGAACCAGAAGAACGTCCAGAGCATCGGGATGTAGCGGTCGGTGTGCTCGCCGAGCACCGGCCGAAAGACCTCGTCACGCAGGTAAAGGCAGACGGCCTCGACGAAGTTCGCCCACGGCCCGGACGCCCGCATCTCGTCGACGCTGCGCCCGCTGCCCGGCGCGATGCGACGCGCCGCCGGGATCACGATCAGCGCCGTCACCACCGCGCTGACGATCAGCATGATCGTGACGTTCGAGATGATCCAGACGCCGCCGACTTCCAGGATCGGCTTGTCGGTCACGTGCGCCACGGGGCTCGCGGCGCCCAGGATCGTCCATCCCCACGTGCTCATGCCAGGGCCTCCCGACGTCGCGGCCAGTTGCGACGGACATAGTCGGCCACCATCACCGACTCGACCAACACGACCACCAGGTACACGACCGCCGCGCTGACCAGCACGGCCGCCGCGTCAAGCGCCAGCAGGCGGATCGCCGCCACGCACGTCAACATCACCGCCACCATCCGCACGGCCGTGCCCGCCAGGTGTGTCAGCGCCACCGCACGCGGCCCGGAGCGCGACGCCGCCGCCGTCATCTTCAAAGCCACGATGGCCACGAACCACACGACCGCGCTGGCCAGGAAGATCGTCGCCGGCTCCCATGCGCCCGTCAGCTTTCCGCCGATCGCCAACGCCGAGCACGAGACCCCGCTGGCGATCGACACGGCAACGGCCGTGCGGCCGAAGGGGAATGCGTGCTGGTCAACCTCAGTGTTC
>CAYSIX010000311.1:0-3804 GCA_964431205.1 uncultured Phycisphaeraceae bacterium | reverse complement strand
ATGATCGGCACGTTCTGGTTCATCGCCAGCAGGCCGATCGACTTGTACGTGCTGGCCAGGCGACCGAAGAACGGCACGAACAAGCCCTTGTAGCCGGCGTTCTGATCGGCGATGAACCCCAGGGCGCCGCCCTGGCCGAGCACGTCCATCATCCGCTCGGTGGCGTTGAACTTGGTGATGATCCGCAGGCCGCGCCGCTGGCGGATGCTCAGCAGCCAGTCGTTGATCAGCCGGTTGTCGATCGGGCGGGCGATGGCGTCGATGCGGTAGCCCAGCAGCGCCAGCAGGTAGCCGAGCACCTCCCAGTTGCCCAGGTGTCCGGTGACGAGGATCACGGGCTTGCGGGCGTTGAGCAGCTCGACCGCGGGGCCGAGGTTGTTCAGGTCCACGCGATACGGGAACGTGTCGAGCGTGAGCAGCCGCGGCGCGTGGCAGACCTCGACGACGAGCTGCAGCAGGTGCTCGAAGGAGTCGCGGCCGACGCGTTCGACGTGTTCGGCCGACCAGTGATCGAACGCGAGCGAGATGTTGTAGCAGGCGCGGCGACGGTGACGACGGTCAAGGTAAAACAGGGCGCGGCCGACCGCCGAGGCGGTGCGCAGGTTGGGCTCGACGTCGAACATGGTCAGCGCCATCGACGTGAGCCGCGCACCCAGGTACTGGGACCACGTGCTCAGAAGCCGTTGGTGTTCCGCCATAGGCTCCCGCCGCCTTGTGGCCCCGACGCGGCCGACGGGCCCCCGCTCAACGTTCGTAATGGCCCACCAGCGCCAGGAACCGGTTCTGATTCAGGATCGGGATGTTGAGCTGCTTGGCCTCGCCCTCCAGCTCGACATACGTCTCGTATTCACGCCGGGCCTCAACGTTCCGCGCGATCAGCACCGGGTCGATCGTGCCCTCGGGCAGCGGCTCGGGCAGCGGCGGCCGCTCACCCAGCACCAGAAAGTCCACGTCGAACGTCAGTTCGTCGGCCAATCCGCCGCCCCAGTCACGGATCATCTGGCGGATCCGCTCGGCGTCCTCCTCCGTCGCTCGGCCCGTGCGGTCGATGTCGAACTCGCCCGACACGAAGAACTTGAACCGCGTGTTCGGGTCGTACACCAGGTTCACGATCTGATCGCCCTCTTCGATCAGCTCGCCCCGGCTCAGCCGTACCACCCGCGCCAGCGACGTGTTCTGATCCACCGAGACCACCTCGATCGTCGCCTTGCCCCGCACGTCGTCGAAGTTGTCGAGCTTCACCAGCTCATCACGATCGAACACCTCGAACCGCATGCCCAGCAGGACCTGATCCTTTCGGCCGCGATTGATGTAAACGCGGTCGGCCTGCGCGGTCAACGCCTCGATCTGCCCGTCCGCCGACGTCAGCTTCGTCACGTTCAGCTCCGCCCCGCCGCGCAGCTCTTCCAGGTCGCTCTTGAGTTGGGCGTTCTCGCTGACCAGCCGGTCCACCTGATCCTGCAGGTCGCGGATCTCCTGTTCCTTCTCGCGACGCACTTGGGTCAGCCGCTCGATCGCGTCCTGCTCGACCTGGTCGGTTGCGCCGCGGTAAGCGACGAACTCGCTCTCCAGCTCACCGATCTGACCCTTGAGCGAGTCGGCCAGCTCCTGGAAGCGTGTCTGCAGCTCGGCGAGCTCGGACTGCGCCGCCTGAGCGGTCTGGCGGGCGCGCTCGGCTTCCTGCCGGGCCTGCTCGAGCGACTCGCGCTCCGATTCCAGCTCCATCGACAGGCGGTTGACCTCCTCGAACAACGCCAGCTCGATGCCCAGGTCCTCACGCCTCTGCTCAAGCGCCTCAGCGGTCAGGTTGGTCGAGCCGCTGATCATCGACTTGAGCAGGCGGTTCTCCTCGGCCAGGTGACCGACGACCGTCCGCCCCGCCGGCACCCCGCCGGTGATCTGCGGATCGGTCCGCTCCCCGGGCGAGGCCAGCTCGTCCAGGGCTTCTTCGGCCTGGGCGGCCTCCAGCCGCGCCTGACTGATCTGGGCGTAGAACAGGATCGCCAGCAACGTGCTGATCAGAAACAGGGCGCCCAGCCCGACCAAAGCCACGGCGTAGCCCGTGCCCCCTCCGCCGCCTCGCGCTCGTGCCATCGGTTCAGCTCCCGCAAACTAAGGGTCCGTTTGAAGTTGGGCCAGTGTCGCGGCCGCCGACGCGTTCGTCAAGCGCCCTACCCGGTCGCCCGATCGTCGGGTGGGTAGTCCACGTCCACAAGTGGAGCGGGCGTCTCGCCCGCCCCAACGAAGAAAAAGCCGAACGCGCTCGCCGTCGGGGATACCCCACTCTTGGACTACACCCAATTCGCCGGCCGCGCCCGTGACCCGTGCCCCGGACCACCACCGATTCGACACGTCCCCCCGGCCGTGCTAACCTGTTCGGCTCCCCGCGACGGTGGGGATTCCCGAAAGCGAGTCAAGCCATGAGCGACACCATACTGCGTCAGGTGCAGGCCAGCCAGATGCGCAACGATCTGCCGCGGATCAGCATCGGCGACACGGTCGACGTCCACACCCGGATCATCGAGGGCCAGAAGGAGCGCATCCAGATCTTCACCGGCGTGGTGATCAAGCGGCAAGGCCGGGGCCTGGAAGAGACGATCACGGTGCGGCGGATCGTCGCCAACGAGGGCGTCGAGCGGACGTTCCCGCTGCACTCGCCGCGGATCGCGACGCTCGAGGTCAAGCGTCACGGCGACGCGCGGCGGGCGAAGCTGTACTACCTGCGTGACCGCGTGGGCAAGAAGCGTCGTCTGCGCGATCGTCGCCGCGGCTTGGGGTGGCTGGTCGAGCAGGAAGATCAGCAGGCCAAGGAGGCGGCCCAGCGAGCCGAAGCCGAGAAGGCCCGCGCGGCCGAGGGCGACGAAGCCCGAGCTCAACCGACCGGCGCGGCCTGATCCAGCCCGGCCCCCACGGCACCCGCCCGTCACAGACCAGCACGTACCAGACCCCGCCGCCGACGCAGCGGGGTTCTTCGTTTCGGGTCGTATAATGCGGCCAGACGACGGGAGCCGCGCCATGACGACCATCCGAGCACACGTACGCAACGGTCAGATCGTCCCGGACGAGCCGATCGACCTGCCCGAGGGAACGGAGGTCGACGTGGTGCTGCGCAATGGGCACGAATCGTCCGCGGATGGCAAGACGTTCTACGAGCGGTACCGAAAGTACATCGGGATGGCGGACGAGCTGCCTCCCGGCACCGACAGCAGTGCAATCGATGACGTCGTCTACGGCGATCCGCACAACCAGCGCGTGGAGGGCGCCTGAGAAGTGCGATTCGCCGACACGAGTTATTTTGTCGCTCTGATGTATCCACAGGACGCCTACCACGCCCGCGCGGTGACTCTGAGCCGTACATCCGATCCGATGATCACCACGCAGTGGGTCATGTCCGAACTGCTCGCCTTCTTCAGCCGGACACGGTTTCGGTCCGCAGCGGCGGACTGGGTGACGGAACTGGAATCACAGGGCTTGGTCATTCCGGCGGATCCGGCTGAGTTTGAAGCGGGGCTTGGGATGTACCGTCAGTTCACCGACAAACGCTGGTCGCTGGTGGACTGCATCTCCTTCGAGGTCATGCGCCGCCACGGCGTGACCGAGGCGCTGACGGCCGACCGGGACTTCGAGCAGGCCGGCTTCCGGGCCCTGCTGGCGGCGACCTGAGCCGCGCCCGGTCTGCTACGATCCGGGCCTATGGCCGAGACCAAGCCACCCGCGACCGACCCGCCCGCCGCCGACCCGCAGCCCGGCGCCCGCGATCTGCTCGCCGATCGACAGCGCAAGCTCGAGCGCCTGCGCGATGAG
>CAYSIX010000310.1:0-3821 GCA_964431205.1 uncultured Phycisphaeraceae bacterium | reverse complement strand
GGTACAGCGTCCCCACCCCCCGACGCGCCAGCCGCTCGCTCAGCCAGGCGCTGTTGGTGTCAACCGTCTGGCCCAGGACCAGCTCATCACCGATGGAGATCACGATCGCGCGCATGGAGGCGATTCTAGCCCGGATGATGCATGCGGGTGCCACGCTTGACAGCAAGCGTGCGTTAACAGTAGGTGCGCCGGGCGTCTCGCCCGCCGACGGCCGGGACGGCCCTCCGACCGACGGGCCGTCGGCGAGGCCCCGCCGCCCCGACTATAATCGCCTCCATGCCTGCCACCCAGACGATCATCAAGGGCAAGCCCGTCGCCGATCGCATCCTCGACAAGTGCGCCCAGCGCGTGCGGACGATCGTCGAAAAGACCGGCGTGCAGCCGTGCCTGGCCACCGTGCTGGTCGGTGACGACCCGGCGTCGGCCAAGTACGTCGAGCGCAAGGGCAAGCTGTGCGAGAAGCTGGGCATGCGGTCGATCCACGCGCCGCTGGACGCCGCGAGCACGACCGAGCGGGTCGTCGCGAAGGTGCGTGAGCTGTCGGACGACGGGGCGGTGCACGGGATCCTCGTGCAGCACCCGATGCCCGGGCAGGTGGACGAGCGGGCGGTGTTCGAGGCGATCACGCCGGCCAAGGACGTCGACGGGGTGACGTTCCACAGCTTCGGGACGATGGCGTTCGCGCTGCCGGGGTTCGGCTCGGCGACGCCGGAGGGGATCATGCGGCTGCTGCGGGCCTACGACGTGGAGCTGGAGGGCCGGCACGCGGTGGTGATCGGGCGGAGCGTGATCCTGGGCAAGCCGATGGCGATGCTGCTGCTGGCGGCGAACGCGACGGTGACGGTCTGCCACTCGCGGACGCGGGAGCTGGCCGAGCACGTCAGGCGGGCGGACGTGGTGGTGGCGGCGGTGGGCAAGCCGCGGTTCGTGCGGGGCGACTGGATCAAGGAGGGGGCGGTGGTGATCGACGCGGGGTTCAACCCCGGGCCGTCGGGCAACATCGGGGACGTGGACTTCGAGGCGGCGGCCGAGCGTGCGGGGATGATCACGCCGGTGCCGGGCGGGGTGGGCCCGATGACGCTGGCGGTGCTGATGGACCAGACGTCGATCGCGGCGGCGCGGCAGCTCGGGGTGAGCGTCGAGTGAGCGACGCGGACCGCGGAGGGTTCAGGGATGAGCCGATTGCAGGCGACGAACTACGAGATCCCCCGGACGAGCGGGGTGTGCGCGGCGACGGGCCGGGCGCTGGAGCCGGGCGAGGCGTACTACGCCGCGCTCGTCGAGCCGCCGGCGACCGATGAGGCGTCGGATGCGCCCGGTGACGCCGAAGCTGTGGCGAAGCCGTCGAGCGAGAGCGCGGCCGCGTCGGCGCGCGACGCCGCCGACGCGCTCGGCATCCGCCGCGTGGATGTCTCGCTCGAGGCCTGGCGCGACGGCTACCGCCCCGAGGGGCTGTTCTGCTACTGGAAGTCCACCGTTCCCCAGCCGAACGAGAAGAAGCGCGTCTTCGTCGACGACGCGGTGCTGATGAACCTGCTCGAACGCCTGGCCGAGACGACCGACCCGCGGCGGCTGGCGTTTCGCTACGTCGTCGCTCTGATCCTGATGCGCAAGAGGCTGCTGCGGTACGACGGCGTGGCGCCGCGGTCGGCCGACGACCCCGACGCCCCCGACCGCTGGCTCCTGACGCCCAAGCTCGACCTGAGCAAGGGCCCGCTGGGCAAGTGGGACGAGTCGCGTCGCCTGGAGGTCGTGGACCCCGGGCTTGACGAGTCGCAGATCGAGCAGGTGACCCAGCAGCTCGGCGAGATCCTCGAGGCCGAGCTGTGACCGGCCGCACGACCACACGGCGAACTCATCACGCACTCAGAGGTGCTCGTGCAGCGCGCGACACGACTCTGGGTGCCACGGTCGCTTGCGACCGTGCAGGATCGAGTGACGCACAATGGCAAATCGGCCACTCACGCCGTTCGGCCCGCCCCCCGGCCAGCCCCCCGGCCCTCTCCCGGGGGGAGAGGGAGAAAGAGTCGGCGGGTGTTCATCTCGCATTCTGCACGCTGCTCCTCGCGCTCGCCGCCGCGATGCTCGGCTGTCAGCCCGAGCCGATCGTGCCGGACGACCTGATGCCGGCGGCCCGGCCGACGCCGACCGACGCGCCGACCTACGCCGAGCTCGTGACGAAGTACAACCGGAACCTCGAGCACCTGGACCGGCTCTGGGCGCGGACGGACGTGACGGTGCGGTGGGAGCAGGAAGACGGCAAAATCCGTCGTGAGGACGGCGAGGGGAACCTGCTGTACGTCGCGCCGTCGCGTGTGGCGTTGACGGTGGGCAAGCTGGGGCACACGCTGCTGTGGGCCGGCGGCGACGACCGGCGGTTCTGGCTGTTCGACCTGCAGGACGAGGGGGTGGCGTACGTGGGCAGCCACCGGTGGGTGGGGGCGCCGGGATCGACCCCGTTGCCGCTGCCGATCCATCCGCGGGACGTGCCGGGGCTGATGGGCTGGCTGCCGCTTCCGGCGCCGAGGCCGGGCGACCCGGGCGTGGTCGAGCCGCTGCGCGGCTACTGGCTGGTGGACCCGCCGGGGCGGCGGGTGCGCCTGCTGCTGGACCCGCAGACCGCCCGACCGGTGCGCATCGACCTGACCGACGCCGCCGGCCACAGCCTCGTGGTCTGCCGGCTCGATGAGCACCGCCTCGTCGACCTCGCCGGCATCGACCCCGGCCAACGCCCGATCATCGCCACCAGCGCCGACCTCTACGTGATCGGCCGTGAAGCACGCCTGACGCTCTCGCTGCGGCAGATGAGCGACGGCGACGGCGGCCGACGCATCAAGGACCGCGCGTTCGACTTCGAGGCCCTGCGTCGGGCGCACAAGCCCGGGCAGGTCGTGGACCTCGACCCGCCGGACGCGCAGTGACGCACGCTAATCCACGCGCTTGACATGACGGCGTGATCCGTACCCCCTTGGGGACACGGCTTGCCCACATTCTTGATGCCACGGCTTGACCGCTAGGTCAAGCCGTGTTGAAAGGTGTGGGCTCGGCGATGCGCGTGGGGCGTGAAGCCGCGCGGCCCTCGCCGCATCATCACGGCTTGGCTTGAAGCCAAGGCGTGGCATCGGCTTGACGTTCAACAGATTCGTGCGCCCAGTCAATTAGCCGCCGCGGTCTCGCGCAGGACGCGCAGGCTCACCGGCAGGTTGAAGTGCACGTCCTCGGCCACGCCGTGCGAGTCCTCGATCTGCCCGCCGTACTTCTCAACCAGCTCTTCGACGATCTCCTGCACCAGGTGCTCGGGCGCCGACGCGCCGGCGGTGACGAGCACGCTGTCCACGCGCTCGAACCAGGCGTGGTCGATCTCGCTCTTGTCGTCGACGAGGTAGGCCCGGGTGCCGACGTTCTCGCTGATCTCGGTCAGGCGGACGGAGTTGGAGCTGTTCTTGGACCCGACGACGAGCACGAGGTCGGCCTCGCCGGCCAGGTGGCGGACGGCGTGCTGGCGGTTGGTCGTGGCGTAGCAGATGTCCTCGCTGGGCGGGGCCTTGACGTGGGGGAACTTGGCCTTGATCGCGTCGATGATGACGTTGGCGTCGTCCATGCTCAGGGTGGTCTGGGTGAGGTAGACGATGTCGTCGTCGGGGCCGAACTCGAGCCTTTCGACGTCGTGGGGCGACTCGACGATGGTGATCGCGTCGGGCGCCTCGCCGACGGTGCCGACGACCTCGTCGTGGCCGGCGTGGCCGACCAGCAGGATCTTCATGCCGCGGCGGGCGTAGCGGATCGCCTCCATGTGGACCTTGGTCACCAGGGGGCAGGTG
>CAYSIX010000309.1:0-3901 GCA_964431205.1 uncultured Phycisphaeraceae bacterium | reverse complement strand
CGGCTTCTCGAGGTACTTGGCCCCCTCCTGCACGCTCATCCGCCCGGCGACCTCGCTCATCGGCGTCAGCAGCGGCAGCCGGCCGCTGCCGTCCGTCAGCGTCTCGTACGCCACCGCCGTGATCCGCGACGCCAGGCACGCCTCGGTCAACTCCCGGCTGGCCGCGAAGTGGAAGTACGTGAACCACCGTTGTCCCGGGCGCATCATCTTCAGCTCGTCGCCCACCGGCTCCTTGACCTTCACGATCATCTGCGCCCGCGAGAACACCTCGTTGGCCGTGTCCACCAGCGTCGCGCCCGCGGCCTCGTACTGCTCGTCCTCGTACCCGCTGCCCACGCCCGCCGACCGCTGCACCAGCACCTCGTGCCCGTGCCGTCTGAGCAGCTCGACGCCGACCGGCAGCATCGAGACGCGGTACTCGTGCGACTTCGTTTCCTTGGGGATGCCGATGATCATGGGGATGGTTCGCCTCCTTCGCGTCCAGCCTCGCGTTGAAGATAAGTTTCGATAACCCGTCGAAGCGCTGGGACCTCGATCGTCGCCGTGTGCCACACGATGCGCGGGTCAATCTTCCAATAGACGTGAACAAGCAGGTTGCGCATCGCTTTGATGCCTCGCCAATCGATCTCAGGGTGTTGCTGCTTCAGGTCATCCGGCAGAGATTCGACCGCCTCGCCGATGATGAGGACTTGCAAGCATACGACATCGATCGCATCGCGATCGGCAGCGAAGGTCTTGAACTCACGGTCGCTGACTTTATCGGCAATGCGCCGGGTGGCGGCGTGCACATCCTCCAAACGGTCGCGTGGATCGCGTCGCGGTTTACGCCGCACGCACCGCCTCCTGCATGGCCGCTTCCCGCACGCCCGGGCGCAGCATCGACGGCGTGCCTAAATCGACCGCGCGTCCCAGCATCTGCTCGAAGTACACCCGCGTCGCGCCCAGCTCGAACAGTCCCACCGAATGGTCAAACTCCACGAGCAGGTCCACGTCGCTGTCCGGACGGGCCTCGTCACGACCCACCGACCCAAACAGATAGACGCCGACGATGCCGCGTTGCCGCAGCTCATCACGGTGACGCTGAATCGTCGCGACGACTTGATTGGGGGTCACCGGGCTCATGAGTTGCATTCTAACGCCGCGGCACTTCGATGGAAGGCGTGCGCGTCACCGGCCACAGCTCGACGACGAGCCGCGCCAGGCCGAGGATCGCGAACACCGGCACCAGGACCGCACCCTTGGTGAACGGCCAGGCGTACACGCCCGATGCGGCGTAGGTCACGAAGTGAAACGCCCAGGGCAGGGCGACGAGCGTCGCGAGGGCGAAGACGATCCGCCGCGGGCGCAGCGGCACCGGTCGCACCGTCGGGATCACGCACAGCCAGACGTACGCCGGAAACACCAGGCCGTACGGCAGCAGGAACAGGCGGTAGAGCAGCTCGCCGATCGACGGGCCGAGCACGTGCTCGCCGGCGTCCAGGTAAGCGGGCACCGCCAGCGCCGCGCCGATCAGGACCGCCGCGGCGAGGACGAGCGGCATGAGGCGGCCGCGGCGTTCAATCGCCTCGTGCGCGTGCAGGCCGATCGTAAAGCCCGCCTGCACGGCCATGTGGACCAGCAGCACCACAAACCACGCGGTCGGCAGGGGCGTGGGGTTCTGATCGAGCAGGGCGCGTTTGAACACGCCGGCGTAGAGCAGGGCGAAGGCGATATACACGAGAAACACGACGCCGAAGCCGAGGGTGAACGCGGCGCGGGCGGGGTGGGTCGGCAGGGCCCGGCGGGCGCGGTGGAAGGTCAGGTCGAGGTACGGGCAAAGCGCAAACCCGAGGATCGCGACGGGCAGGAACAGCAGCGGCGGGGGCGTGGGGAGCACGGCGTGGCCGAGCCCGTCGCGCACGCCGAGCCCGGCATCGGGCAGACCGAAGCCGATCACCATCGCCACGATCGACACCGCGCTGACGGCGACGGCGGTCCACAGCGACGGGTGCGCGCCCCCGCGAACCAGCGCCAGCACCACGCCCGCGGCGATCAACGCCAGCGCCGGTCCCGCCGGGCCGAACACCCACGCGAACGCCCAGCCGACGACGAACACGTGAAACGCGAGCGTGACGCCGCTGAAGAGCACGCACGCGGCGCGGTGCCGCTCGACCAGCCGCCGACTCGTCTCACCCGAGCGCAGCACCCAGCCCATCGCCGCGGCGCCGATCACGTTGGGCACGGCGAAAACCACCCACCCGCGCCAGCCGTGGTCGCGGATCAGCAGCACCGGCAGGACCATGCCGATGATCCAGGTCCACGAGCTGCCGAGGTAACACGCCCAACCGAGCACGGGCCCGAGCGATCGGCCGGCGGCGCGGTCTTCGGCGGCGGTCTGATCGGAGGGGGCGGGCGGGTTCACGGCACGAGTGTAGTGCGGATGAAGGCGCGTGCCACGCTTGCCCGTGAGCGTGCGGCAAGACAGGATGGGTGGGACCGGCGCCCTGCCGGTCATCGGCCCGGAAGGCCGAAGCATGGCGTGGACGAATGCCCGTCGTGTGAAGGCTTCGCCGCTGCGCGGCGACGACAGGCGAGACGCCTGTGCCACCCTTTGCAGAAACGCCTGTCCCACCGTTCCCGAGTCGCCTGCCCCGTCATTTCCACAGGCGCTTGCCCCACACGCTTCCGGACTACCCGTCCCATCGTTGCCAAAACAATAGGTGGCGCGGGCGTCCCGCCCGCCGACGGCCGGGACGCCCAACCCGCCGTTCGCAAGCGTGCGTGGCATTCGGGTTTGTCTCCCTCTCCACCTGGGAGAGGGCCGGGGTGAGGGCGGAAGGACGTTCGGCCGCCGTTGCGCGTGCGCGCCGCTCGCGTACGTGTTCACCCATCGCACGGTCGCAGGCGACCTTGGCACCCGAGACCCGGCGTCCGCCGTCCAGCGGTGTCAGACAGTCAGTGCGGGCGGCGGCCGCGTGTACAGCTCAGTGGCTCGACGCCGCCGCGGCGCCGGGCTTCTGGCGTCGGCGGAGCTTGCGCTGGCGGACCTGCGACTTGGGGGTGACGTGGAAGGTCGCGGTGCACTGGCCGACGCGGCGTTCGTGTTCGTGCCGGGCCTGGACCATCTGCACGACGAGCATGTCGATGGTGATGTTGAACTCGCCGCCCGCGGCGACCTTGGCCTCGACGTCCTCGCGCGGGTCGATGCGGTACACCGCCGGGCCGAAGCACGGCCGCAGGAACTTGTACGACAGCTCCTTGCACACGACGGTGTAGTCGCCCCCGCAGCGGCTGAACACGTACATCCCCCCGGCGACCTCGGCGTTGCCCAGCAGCGCCCCGCCGGCCATCGCCTTGTACCAGTTGCGGTTGAACCGGCGGAACGGCAGCACCGCCGTGAACGTGTTCTCGCTGCCCTTCTGCAGCTTGATCCCCGAGCGGTACGCCAGCGGCAGCCAGATCCAGGAGCAGACGGTGTGCCAGAAGTGGTTGCGCGTCGAGAGGCGGGAGATCTTCTCTTCGAGCCAGTGGCCCAGCCGGGCGTACCAGCCGTGGCGCACCGACGCCGGCTTCGCCCGCTGCGACGCCCTCGGCGGCGCGGCGGACTCGCCCGCCGAGGCCGCCTCGGCCCGCGCCGCATCCGCCGACCGACCACCCGACGGCGTCCTACCGCACGCCGTCTCGGCCTCCCGCTCGTCGATCACCGCGGTCAGTTCCGCCTGCGCCACGCCGGCTCCGTTCGAATCCGGTCACTCGCTCATCCGTCGCTGCGTCTCGCCCCCCGCTTGCGGCAGTATAGCCGCCCCGCACCGGCCCTCGCCAGCACACGCGTCGTCAGCGTTTTCTCACCCCTCGCCCCCGGTGACCCCCTCGCCCCCAGGCCTGACCCGCTCCCGCCGTCGCCCCGCAGTGGTCAGGTACA
>CAYSIX010000308.1:0-3920 GCA_964431205.1 uncultured Phycisphaeraceae bacterium | reverse complement strand
ACGCGTCGGCCCGGGGTGTACACTGGCTCGACGCCGGGCCGAGAGGCGGCCCGGCGTGTTTTTACGCTTTGTTTTTCAGCAAGGGAGCGACCGATGGCAGAAGCAAGCGACATGACGGTGGTCGGATCGGACAGCCACTTCAAGGGCGAACTGACGTTCGAGAAGATGGCGCGGGTGAACGGCCGGTTCGACGGCCAGATCATGGGCAAGGGGGAGCTGCAGGTCAGCCAGAACGCCCAGTGCAAGGCCGACGTCGAGGCCGGCAGCGTGCAGGTGGACGGCAACATCGAGGGCAACCTGACCGCCAAGGAGACGGTGAAGCTCAACGGCAGCGGGGTGGTCCGCGGGGACATCACCGCGGCGAAGATGATGATGGCCGAGGGCGCGGCGTTCTACGGGATGTGCGCCGTCGGGCCGGACGCGCAGCGCGGCGGGCGATCGGGCGCGGCCGGCGGCGGTGCGCCGGGTGGTGGTAGCGGTGCACCGGGCGGCGGCGGCGCCCCGTCGGGCGGTGCGGGCGGCGGGACTCCGCCGGCGCAGGGCGGCAAGAAGTAAGGCCAAGCCGTTTCTGACGGTCGTCTTCGCGGTCGGACCTGATCGCGCGGCGCGGTGATCCCGCGCCGCCCTCGCCCCGCGCTTTCCATGGCACGCCACTCCGGCCCACGCCTGGTGCAGTGTTATCTGTGTGGCCATCGATTCGAGGTCGGCGGCCGCGCCCAGTCCACGTCCTGCCCCGGCTGCTACAAGCCCGTCCAGGTCGGCGACGTCGTCGTCTCCGGGCAGCGCGGCCCCATCCGCGAGCTGCGCACCTGCGGCCGCGTCACCATCAAGAAGCGCGGCCGGCTCATGGCCGAGTCGATCGAGGCCCACGGCGGCATCGACTGCCAGGGCGTGGTTACCGCCCGCCGCGTGCTCAGCGGCAAGACGGTCGAGCTGGGCGCCAAGTCCCAGTGGCAGGGCGACCTGACCGCGCCCAACGTGGCGATGAAGCTGGGCGCCCGCGTGCTCGGGATGTTCGAGGTGCCGGCCGACCCGCGCGGCCTGGGGGACCTGCCGTAGGTTTGACGCGACGCGAGCCGACATTGCCCCGAGGGGCGGCTAATACGGTTTGAGCTTGAGGTTGTCCTGAAACGCGGCCTCGTCGTACGCCCGGGCCGCGCCGTTCAGCGCCGCCGCGTTCCGCCGGCCGCGCTCGTGCCAGCCCGGCGCGGCCTCGAACACGAGCACCAGCGATGCCGGCCGCGCGTCCAGCAGCCGCGTCAGCGACAGCGCACGCTCAGGATGCTCGAAGTCGACCTGAAAGCTGTCCCGCCACTCGTAGCTCGTGTCGAAATTCTGGTAGAAACCGTCCGCGTCGGCCGGGCACGCGTACGTCGACTCGTCGCTCAGATACGGCCAGAGCAGCGCGTCCCACGTCTGGTCGGCCATCTCGTCCGGGCCGTAGCCGTCGTGGTCATGAGCGTACAGCACGAACGCCGACGCGAGCTGACGCAGGTTCGACAGGCACGCGGTCATCTGACGACGATCGCGAGCGCGACCGAGCGTCGGCAGCAACAGGCCCAGCAGGAGCGCCACGACCCCCAGCACCACTAGCAGCTCGACGAGCGAGAAGCCGCGCACGATGCGCCGGCCCGGTCGGCCGATCACGCTCATCGCCGCGCCGGCTCGCGGACGCTTTCGACCGAGCGGCTCGCTTCGGCGTGCGCCAGACGCGCCAGGTGATCGACCAGTGCCGGCATCGCCAGTCCCACTCGTGCCGCCGCCATCGGCAGCAGTGAGTGCGCCGTGAACCCCGGCAGCGTGTTGATCTCCAGCACCCATGGCCGATCCTGATCGTCGAGCATGAAGTCCACGCGGCTGAGGTGTCGGCAATGCGTCGCGCGGTGCGCCGCCGCCGCCAGCTCCCGCACCCGCGGCAACACGCCGTCGGCCGCCTCGATCTCGAACAGGTAACGCGTGTCGTTGCGGACGTACTTCGCCTCGTAATCGTAGAACGCCGTCGCCGGCACGATCTGGATCGGCGGCAACGCGAGCAGCGAGCCCGACGCGCTGGCGTCCGCGTCGCCATCGAGCGGTGTGTCGCCCGACTCGAAACCGCTCGGCCGCTCGATCACCCCGACCGTCAGCTCCCGGCCCTTCACGCATCGTTCGTACAGCAGCGTCGCGTTGCGGCTCGCCAGCTCCCGCCGGGCCCGATCAACCTCATCGCGGCTGTGGCAGATGCGCAGGTCGATGCTCGAGCCGTCGTCGTTGGGCTTGATCACCAGCGGCGGGTCGAGCGACGGCGACGCCTCGGCGTCGAGCAGCTCCCACTCGGGCGTGGGCAGCCCCGCAACGGCCAGCGTCCGCTTCGTCGCCGCCTTGTCCATGCACAGCGACGCCGACGCCGCCCGGCAGCCCACGTACGCCAGCCCCCGCTCGTCCAGCACCCGCTGCAACGCCCCGCCCTCGCCCCATCGGCCGTGCAGCACCGGGAACACCACGTCCCCGCCCCACGTCTCGAAACGCTCCAACGCCGACAGATCGTCCGGCCCGGTGTCGCACGTGGTCACCTCGTGCCCCGCCCGCTCCAGCGCGCACGCCACCTCCGCGCCCGACATGAGGCTCACCGCGCGCTCACGGTCCGGGCCGCCGGCCAGCACCATCACCCGTAACGGTCGTGTCATCCTGTAATCAGTTTATCGGCCGCACGCGACCGTCGGCTGGAACGATGGGCGCGATCCCATGGCAAAGGGCCGCGCAACGCCGACCGATGCAGACGCCGCTTAACCCGCGCTGGACGTGATGTGCCGCGCGATCGGCGTCAGCAGCCCCGGCACCAGCCGCTCGGTCGCCAGCGTCTCGCACTGGTGCGCCAGGGCCTTGAAGTGCTCGGGCAGGTCCTCGATCGCGTCGATCGGCCCGTGCTTGCGCAGCGTCAGGAAGATGCTGATCGGCTCGTCGCGGTACGGCCGGCTCGAGCCCCGCCGGCTCTTGCGCCGCGTCTTGACCTCGAAATAGGCCTGCAGGTCCCCGCTCTCGCTGAGGTTGATGCCCAGGATCGGCTGGATGTCGAGCATCCGCGCGCCCGGCACCTTCAGCAGCGCGCCCAGCGGCGAGTCCTCCAGCAGCGCGTCGAAGACGATCTCGTCGTGGTTGTCCTTGCACTCGAGGTCGAAGCCGAACATCAGCTCCAGGTGGTCGATGTCGATCGGGCTCAGCGACAGGAACGGAGGCGCCAGCTCGAGCATGAGCCGGTGGAAGCGGTACGCCGCCTGCATCGACCCGGGGTTGACGTGCCCGCTGCGCAGGCTGTGGCGGCGAAGCGCCAGCCACTTGTACTCCGGCTCGCGCCGCGAGGACTCCAGCGCCAGCTCGCCGTCGTAGCGGCGGAACTTGGTCATCGCCGGCACCGTCTTGCGGACGCGGTCGAAAAAGTGCAACAGCGTCTCGCGCTCGGCGGGCAGGTCCATCTTCAGCGCGAGCTTCTGGTTGATGTAGAAGTCGGTGCACAGGGCACCCAGGCTGGTCGCCATAAACATTCCCCAAGCAAGCAGTTGGCCGCGTCCACGGCTCCGGGGCCTCATCCGCTCCGACCAGAAAGTATATCATCCGCCGAGGGGGTGGGCGAGCCCAACGCTCGGCCGGCCGCGCGTTGCGCCCGATGCCGCAGCGTTCTCGGACCCACTCAAAAACCGGCCCCGCGCCGCCACACCCGCCCGCCCCGGGGTCGACTCGCCTCGGCCCCCGGCCGGTGCCGCCATCCGGAGCCAGACCCATCCCGAACCGTGTGCCGGCGGCCGAGTTCGCACCACCCGTGGACGCCCCCTTGACCACACCCGAACACGCACGCGCTGGCACGACCTCAACCCGGGACCCGTCCCGCGGCGACTACGCCGGCCTGGCCTCCGACGTGTGGGATGCGCTCAGCCAGAACCACG
>CAYSIX010000307.1:0-3972 GCA_964431205.1 uncultured Phycisphaeraceae bacterium | reverse complement strand
GTTGATCGTCAGCGCCGTGTCCGTCGCGAACGCGTCCACCTGCACGGAGTGATCGATCACCAGGTCGCACGGCACCAGTGGGTTGACCTGGCGCGCCGACAACTCCTCGCCGGTCATCCGCACGATCCCGGCGCGCATCGCGGCCAGGTCCACCACCGCCGGCACGCCGGTGAAGTCCTGAAGGACCACCCGGCCGGGCTTGAACGGCACCTCCTGCCGCGCCGGGCTCTTGGCGTCGTAGCCGGCCAACGCCTTGACGTGCTCCTGCGTGATCGCGAAGCCGTCGAGGTGTCGCAGGCACGCCTCCAGCAGCACTTTGATGGAGTAGGGCAGGCGGTCGATCTCGCCCACGCCGCGGCAGGCATCGAGCCGGTAGATCGCCCGCTCGCCCAGCGGCGTCTTGATCGTCTGGCGGGCCTTGAACGGGTCGGTTTGCTTGGTCATGGCATCCTCGCTGATCTCGCGTTGTCTCCTGATGACATGCTAGCAGGTCTCGCGCGGCCGGTTCGTTGCCGGACCGCCTGTGCCCGCTCGACCCCGGCGCACCGCGACCGCTCCGTCCGCACGGTCTGAGCGGTTCGGCGTCCGGCGGTGACCGCGGTCAGGAAGGCTGCGCGTGTGGCCGTCGCCACCGGTGCCCGGAGATCTGTGTGTAGAAACTCGGATGCGACCCAAGGTGCTGAGCAAGCCGCTCAGCGACCGCGCCGACGCAGAAGGATTGCGCTGCCGAGGCTCAGCAACGCGGCCGTTGTCGGCTCGGGCACCGACGCGACACCGGACGGTCCGGGTCCGAGAAGCTCGATCACGAAGTCGGGCTCGTAGTGCACGTAGTCAGCCTCGTACCAGCCGAAGTCATCAACGTACTTGCGCATCTCGTCCCGATACGGCGAGTACGGGCCCACGTAGCCTTCGATTGAATCGTAGATCAGTTTCCCTTTGGCCGTGTACACGGCGAAGTCCGGCAACTCGTCGAGGACACGACGCATCAACGGGGCGTCATAGAACGGACCGTCAGGCACGTGAGGGATGTACGACTCTGGCCCGCTAAGCGCCTTGGTGACGAGCTCGAGATCGCTCAGGCCCGTATGCTCGTTGAGATAGCTTGCGGGCAACTCGCCCTCGCTGACCAGGTAAATCAGCTCGTCGCCGTCGATCTCGAACACGTCCAGCAGTTCGCCAACCGGCATCTCGCCTCGGCGGGCCGGTTCGAGGATCTCGGCGTCCGAAACGACGGGTGTGAATTGAAAGTTGACGTCGAACTCGGCTTCCCCGCCGCGGGCGACCATCTTGCGGCGGTGGCGTCTCAGCGTGCTGTCGGCGAAGGCAGTGATCTTATATGTGCCGGCGTCGAGCGTGCCGCCCAGCGTCAAGCTTTTCTTCTTGCCCGTCCTGGGCCTGTCAAGTCCAATGATCTGCTCACCCGTGTCCGCGTTGACGATGGTGATGTGGGCGTTCACCCACCGGAATCGGGCGAGGGCGGCCGTCAGATCGAAGTTCACCGCGCGGCTGAACTGATAGGTCGCGCTGAACGACGCCACGCTCGTGCCGATATTGGCCGTTTTCTTTCGCTGGTTCTTGAGCCAGATGTCGCCGGTCGATACCCGCCCCACGGCATGGAAGCCGTCCTCTGCCATGTCGCGGGTCAGCGATGCGTAGGACGTGGTCATGTTGATCAGCTTGCCCCGGCGGTTGAGCACCTGGCTGACCAGGGGCAACTCGTCATCCTGCCCGAAGGAAAGATTGAAAATGCTGAACTGGTTGGACACGGGCAGCCCGCGTACTAGACGCGTCGTTGGACGGCCTCTCCAGAGAACCGCCTTACTGAACGCGTCGGTCAACGAGTGGTCGGACATGTCGGCGACCACACCCGGGGCCTCCAGTTCGGGCGTTTTGCGGAAGTCGCGCAAGGATGTGATAAAAAGGCCCCTGTCGAATACATCGGAATCACCCACAGTAGTGGTGATCTTCAGACCGTACTTCGACGGATTGCCGATCCACCCCGGAGCCTGAATGATCGACTGGATGGATTTCCATCTCTTGCGTCGGGCCTTCTTGACGACCGTGGTCTTGTAATTCCAGTCCGGGTCCACCGCGTCGGCGAAGCCGGTCCACCGCTGCTGCTGGACCATCGGCTGGCCGAGCGTCGTCGCCGCGCCGGCACGCGGGCAGCAGACCGCCACCACGCCCGCGATCAGGCAGGCTCCCGGAAAAACCCCGAAACGTGTCATGACCAGCCCCTTCGATGATTCACAGGTGAAACCCGAATCACCAGTATACCCCGTCGGCGCTCGGGCACAACCCCGATTCACCTGTGTCAACAAAGATACAATCCTTGCCCATGTTGACTGCTCGACCCATCCTCGTGCTCGGCCCCACCGCGGGGGGCAAGAGCGAGTTCGCCGTCGAGCTGGCCGAGCGTCTGTCGGCCGGCGGCGAGGTCATCGGCGCCGATTCGATGCAGGTCTATCGCCACCTGGACGCGGGCACGGCCAAGCCCTCGGCCGAGCTGCGACGCCGCGTGCCGCACCACCTGATCGACGTCGTCGAGCCGACCGAGCGGTTCACGGTGCACGACTGGCTTCACCGTGCCGAAGCGTGCATCGCCGAGGTGCGCTCGCGCGGTCGGCACCCGATCGTGGTCGGCGGGACGAACTTGTACCTCAAGGCGCTGCTGGAGGGGATGTTCGACGGGCCGGCGCGCGACCCGGCGCTGCGCCGGCAACTGGGCGCCATGCCTCTGCAGGAGCTGCACGATCGGCTCGGACGGGTGGACCCCGAGGCGGCCGAACGCATCCATCCCAACGATCGCAAGCGGCTGGTTCGCGCCCTGGAGGTGTACGAGCTGACCGGGACGCCGATCAGCCGCTGGCAGGCGCAGTGGCAGGATGCGCCGGGCGGCTCGATCCAGGCCGATGGCGGGCCGCGCTACCGTCACGATCCCCTGATGATCGGGTTGCGCTGGCCGACGGAGCTGATCAACCGGCGGATCAACGCGCGGGTCAAGGCGATGTTCGAGCCGCCGGGGTCGTCGGACGAGGCGGGGCGGCAAGACACGGCGGCCCGACCCGAGAGCCTGCCGGAGGAGGTGCGACGACTGGAGGCAGCGGGGAAGCTCGGGCCGCAGGCTCGCGAGGCGTTGGGCTACAGGCAGGTGCTTGAGCACCTGGCGGATCCGGGCCGCGTCACGCTCGATGACGCGTTGGAGCAGACCAAGATCCAGACCCGCCGCTTCGCCAAGCAGCAGCGTACGTGGATGAAGCACTACGTGGGGGTTCGTTGGCTGGAGGCGGCGGGACGGTCGGCCGCGGAACTGGCGGACGAGGCGGTGGCCTGGGTAGAGACTGAGGCGCCCCAGACGGCCGGGAGGGAGTCCGCGGCGGAAGATCGCGGCCGGGCGTGAAAAACGGCAAGTCGGGGCGCGTGCCTATAAAGTCTTGAAAATGCAACACTAACGCGCGTCGCTTGACAAGGCGGAGCTTGCCCGCTCAAGTGTTGAGCCGCTAACGTGCCGATGTTGAGGCCGGGCCTGACCGCCCGAGCCAGGGATCCGGGACACTCCATGGCCAAGAAACCTACGTCGAAAAAGTCGCCCGGCCGTCAGCGCCGGTCCGGTGGTGGCGGGCGTCGCTCGGCCCCCGGCCGCCACGCCGACCCCTCCGGCAAGCATCTGGTGATCGTTGAATCGCCGACCAAGGCCAAGACGATCAACCGCTACCTGGGCGACGACTACGTGGTCATGGCCAGCGTCGGCCACGTCCGCGACCTGCCCAAGAGCGCGCCCAAGGGCGCCAAGCGCAAGGACCACCCCGTGCCGGGCGTGGACCTGGAGCGCGAGTTCGAGCCGACGTACGACATCCTGCCGGACAAGAAGAAGACGGTCGGGGAGCTGAAGAAGGCCGCCAAGAAGGCCGCCGATGTCTGGTTCGCCACCGACCTCGACCGCGAGGGCGAGGCGATCGCCTGGCACCTGGC
>CAYSIX010000306.1:0-4025 GCA_964431205.1 uncultured Phycisphaeraceae bacterium | reverse complement strand
GATGAGCTTCGTGGACGTGGACGACGTCATATCGGTCTGCGAGGGGCTGATGCGGCGGATCTGGAAGACGGTTTTGGACGTGGACGTGCCCGTGCCGATGCCGCGGATGAGCTACCGCGAGGCGATGGACAGGTACGGCACGGACCGGCCGGACCTGCGCTACGGGTTGGAGCTGGTGGACGTCAGCGACCTGGCCGAGCAGACCGAATTCAAGGTGTTTCGCGACGCGCTGGCGGCGGGCGGGATCGTCAAGGCGATCCGCGTGCCGGGCGGGGCCTCGATGACGCGCAAGCAGACCGACGCCCTGGCCGAGTGGGTCAAGGACTTCGGCGCCGGCGGCCTGCCGATCGCCAAGGTCGAGTCCGGCAAGCTCGCCACCGGCATCGCCAAGTTCCTCGAGCCGATCGCCTCCGGCCTGCGCGACCGGCTCGGCGCGGCCGACGGCGACCTGCTGTGCTTCGGCGTCGACCCCAAGCCCGCCGTCGTGCGCCGCACGCTCGGCGAGCTCCGCCAGAAACTCGCACGCGACCTGGGCCTGATCCGCGAGGGCGACTGGCGCTGGACCTGGATCGTCGACTGGCCCCTGCTCGAATACAACGGGCCCGGGCAACGCTGGGACAGCCTGCACCACCCGTTCACCGCCCCGGCGCCCGAGGACTACGACCGCCTCGAATCCGACACCGCCGACGTCCGCAGCCTCGCCTACGACCTGGTGCTCAACGGCACGGAGCTCGGCGGCGGGTCCATCCGTATCCACCGCTCCGACATCCAACGCCGCGTGTTCAAGCTGCTCGGCATCGACGAGCAGCAGGCCCAGGCTCGCTTCGGGTTCCTGCTCGAGGCCCTGCGCTTCGGTGCGCCACCCCACGGCGGGATCGCCTTCGGCATCGACCGCATGGTCATGCACCTGTGCGGCACGGGCAACATCCGCGACGTCATCGCCTTCCCCAAGACCCAGACCGGCGCCGACCTGATGACCGAGGCCCCGGCGCCGGTGGACCCCCGCCAGCTCGACGAGCTGCACCTGCGCGTCCAGACCCACGCCCGCCCGCCCAAGGCGGTGTAGGGGCGGCTTCGGTTGCAGTGGCTTCGGCCACGCAAGGCACTCGCGACGCGCAACGTCGCGCCGGCCCCGTTCCTCCAGGCGGCCGTCGAGCCGTTCAACTCGTACAATGTCGTGATGGACTGGTACGACCACATCGCGACCGATCCGCAGGTCTGTCACGGCAAGGCTTGCGTCCGAGGCACGCGGGTGCTGGTCTCGGTGATCCTCGACAACCTGGCCGCCGGCGAGACGCCCGATCAGATCGCCGCGGATTACCGCATCACCACCGACGACGTCGCCGCGGCCCTCCAATACGCCGCTGACCTGGCCAGCGAGCGCGTGGTTCCGCTTCCGAGCGGCGAGGCTGCCTGATGCGGTTCAAGCTGGACGAGAACCTGCACCCCGAGTTGGCGGGCCTGCTCAACGAGCACGGCCACGACGCGATAACGGTGTGGGACCAGTCCCTTCGCGGTTGTTCCGACCCGACCATCGCATCGGTCTGTCGTGATGAGGATCGCGTGCTGGTCACACTCGATCTGGACTTCGCCGACATACGTCGATACCCGCCGAAGGAATACCCCGGCCTGATCGTGATGCGTCTGACCCATCAGAGTCGGTCACACGTTCGCGGCGTGTTCCAGAGGCTTCTGCCGCTGATCCATCGCGAACGCCTCGTCAGGCGGCTGTGGATTGTTGAAGAGTCGCGCGTTCGAATACGTGGCGACGTGAACCAGGCATCGGGCCGCTGACTCGACTCGGCTATCATGCCGCCGCATGTGCGGACTGGCCGGCATCCTGCGGTTTGACGGCGCGCCCATCGACCCGGCGCGGCTGCGGCGGATGCTCGCGGCGATCCGCCACCGCGGGCCCGACGGCGAGGGTGTCAGCGAGCTGGGCGCGTGCGCGCTCGTCCACGCGCGGCTGTCGATCATCGACCTGCTCAGCGGCGATCAGCCCATGCACGTCGGCCGCGCCGACGCCGACACCGATCCGCTTCAGCGACGCGTCGCCGGCCCGCTGCACCTGATCTTCAACGGCGAGATCTACAACCACCGCGAGCTGCGCGTCAAGCTCGAAAAGCTCGGCCACCGCTTCCGTTCCAACCACAGCGACACCGAGGTCCTGGTGTTCGGGTATCGCCAGTACGGCACGGAGCTGCCCAAGCACCTGCACGGGATGTTCGCGTTCGCGATCTGGGACGAGGACGCACAGAAGCTGATGCTGGTGCGCGACCGGGCGGGCAAGAAGCCGTTGTTTGTGCGGCGGACCGAGCGGGAGCTGCTGTTCGCGAGCCTGATCCCGCCGATCCTCGCCGCGGGCGGCGGCGACACGCCGCCGCGCGTTCACGATCCGGCGTTGCTGACCTTCCTGCGCTACGGCTATGCGTTCGGCCCGTCGATGATCGAGGGGATCGACGAGCTGCCGCCGGGCCACTGGATGACGATCGACCGGCGAGGCCGCGTGGAGTGGGACCGGTACTGGCAGCCGCCGCCGATCTCGCTGACCAGCACGTCGCTGGGCGCCGTCGACGCGCTGCGGGAAGTCGTGACCGAGGCGGTGGCCAGCCGGCTCGAGGCCGACGTGCCGCTGGGCTGCTTCCTCTCGGGGGGGATCGACTCGTCGCTGGTCGCGGCGATCGCGCAGCGGCAGCTCCGCGCCCGCGGCGGCGAGGCGCTTCGGACCTTCAGCATCGCCATGCCGGCGCTGGCCTACGACGAGTCGCCCCACGCCCGGGCCGTGGCGGACCACGTCGGCTCGCATCACACCGTCCTGCACGCCGACCCCTCCGACGCCATCGCCGACCTCGAGCGCCTCATGCGCCTGACCGGGGAGCCGACCGCCGACAGCTCCCTGCTGCCCACCCACTGGTTGTGCCGGGCCACGCGCGACCACGCCAAGGTCGCCTTGTCGGGCGACGGCGGGGACGAGCTGTTCGGCGGGTACGACCGATACCGCGCGCTGCGCCTGCTGCAGCGGCACCGCTTCTGGCTCCGGGCCCTGCCGGTCGTTGGCGCGAGCGGGGCCGATCAACGCACCACGCGCGCCCGGCTGCGTCGGCTGATCGAGGCCGCCCGCGCCGGCGCCCAACCCGCCGTCCAGTACCATCAGATGATCCACCTGTTCACCGAGGCGCAGATCCGCCGGCTCGCGCCCGACCTGCCCGGGGTGAACCCCGACGTGGACCACCCGCCGGCGCCGGACTGGCCGCGCGAGTCGCGAGCCGTCAGCGCCGCGATGCGCTGGGACCTGACACATTATCTGCCGTTCGAGCTGCTGCGCAAGGTTGACCGCGCGTCGATGGCGGTCGCGCTGGAGGTGCGCTGCCCGCTGCTGGACACGGAGGTGCTGGACCTGGCCGGCCACCTGCCCGACCGGGTGCTGATGCCCGGCGGCCGGCCCAAGGGGCTGCTGCGCGCCCTGGCCGGCGACTACCTGCCGCCGTCGATCGTGCGCCGGCCCAAGCGGGGCTTCGCCATCCCGATCGGCGAGTGGTTCCGCACGACCCTGCGCGATCCGCTGGCCGACCGCCTGCGCAGCGGATCGCTGGAGCGGCTCGGGTTTTCTCGTGAGGCGGCCCTGTCGTGGTTCGACGAGCACCAGCAACGCCGTGCCGACCACACCCACCGCCTGTTCGCGCTGCTGCAGCTTGCGATGTGGCGGCAGTGGCTGGACGAGAGCGCGGCCCCTCCATCGGACTCAGGATAAAAACGGGTTCGTGCGTCGTTCTTCGCCGATGGTCGTCTCCGGGCCGTGGCCGGGCAGGACGCGCGTCTCGTCCGGCAGGGTCAGCAGTTGCTCGGCGATGCTCGTCAGCAGCAGGCGGCCGTCGGAGGTCGGAAAGTCGTGACGCCCGATCGAGCCGGCGAAGAGCGTGTCGCCCACGATCGCGACGCCGTGCTCGGCCTGATACAGGCAGATGCCGCCGGGGCTGTGGCCGGGCGTGTGGCGGACCTCGAAGCTCAGCCCGCCCAGCGCCAGC
>CAYSIX010000305.1:0-4026 GCA_964431205.1 uncultured Phycisphaeraceae bacterium | reverse complement strand
CCCGACAACGGAACCGCCACCGCCCAAGCCCGATCCATCGCGGTGGCGTTCTCCACGTCCGACCTCCAAGCGGGAACCCACCTCGGAACCCTCTCCGTCAACGGCGGCGGCGCCACCGCCGTGGTCAAGGTATATCTCACCGTCGGCGATGGCGGCGATGGTCACGGCGACTTGCGCGCCTCCGTGTCGAAATTGATCAACTCTTGCGGTGCGGGAGAGAACGCGCCCGCGCAATTCTTCGAAGTCTGGTCCACGGGCGGAAAAATCGATTTCGAAATCCGTGACGACGTTGATTGGCTTTCCTGCGCCCCTTCCGCCGCTTCCTCCGCCTCCGCCGAGGAACGAAAGACCGTCGGGGTCACCTACGACAGCGCCGCCCTCGGCCGCGGCTCGCACCAAGGCGCGATCCGCGTCGACTCCGAACATGGCGCGCTGGAAATCGACGTCGAACTGAGGGTGGGCGAACAAGTGGCCGTCGCGCCGCGCCGCGTCAACGCCATCGCCGGAATGGGCGCCGACGGACCCAATCAGAGCATCCAGATATGGAACGCCGGCGGGGGAACCCTCCGCTACGGCATCGCCGCCGCCAGCGAATCCGAAGCCGAGACGGCCTGGATCAGATGCTCCCCGGCCCGCGGACAATCCGAAGGACCCGAAGACCTCCAACTTCGACACGCCGAACCGCCGGCAGAGTTCTGCCAGCCGTTCGTGATCGATGTGAAGATCAGTCGTTCGCACTGCTCGCGTCTCGCCGCTCTCGAAACTGGCGGGCAAGAGCACCCATGAGTTCAAGCGCTGCTAACCGAGAGTCCGAGAGCGCGAGAGTCTCGGGCGCAAGCGCCGGGCAATCCGAGGGTTCTGATCGGCACACATGACCGAGTCTCGAAACCAGAGAGCGCCGACCGGCCCGCAAACGGCCCTCAGGGCCCCGATCCGCTCGCTCTTAAGTCAACCGCTCGGGCACACGTACCCAGACAAAAACCTAAGAAGCTCCCCGAGTAGGACTCGAACCTACAACCTAGCGGTTAACAGCCGCTCGCTCTACCATTGAGCTATCGGGGACCGGCCGACGGCGGTCCGTCGTGAGGGAGACTGTACCGCACGCCCTGCGGTGGTCAACAGGCCCCGCGGGCGAATTCCGAAGGACGCTTGGCGAGAGCCTACTTTCCCGCTACACTCCGCGGTTCGCCGTCCGGTGGGGCCGGCGCTCGACCCGAAGACCAGCAAAGACGAGGACGCCGCCATGCGGGAAGGCATCCATCCCAAGTACTACCCGAACGCCAAGGTCTACTACAACGGCGAGGTCGTCATGGAGGTCGGCGCCACCGTCCCTGAGATCCACGCCGACGTCTGGTCCGGCTCGCACCCCTTCTTCACCGGCAAGCAGTCTTTCATCGACTCGGCCGGCCGCGTCGAGAAGTTCCAGAAGAAGTTCGGCGGATCCTACTTCGGCAGCAAGAACAAGGGCAAGAGCGGTTGAGCCCGCACGCGTCGCCGCGACCGAACATTGACGCCCACTGCTGAAGCCGACCCTTTTCCGGACCCGCGGCTAGGCTTGCGCCGTGGTCTTTACACACGCCGACATCCCGCCCCCCGTCCGCGCCAAGCTCGACGAGCTCGCCGAGCGGCTCGCCTCGATCGACCACGATCTCGCCGACCCGTCCGTCCATGCAAACCATGAGCGCGTCCGCGAGCTCTCCACCCAGAGGGCCGCGATCGAGCCTGTCGTCGACCTCCACCGCGAGCACCGGCGCGTGCTCGCCGAGATGGATGAAATGCGCGAGGCGCTCACGTCCGAAGACGTCGAGCTCGCCGAGATGGCCCGCGACGAGCTCCCGCGACTCGGCGAGCGCGCGGGCGCCCTCGCCGATCGCATCCTCGCCGACCTCGTCACCACCGACGACCGGGCCGTCGCGTCGGTGATCCTCGAGATCCGTGCGGGCGTCGGCGGCGACGAGGCCGCCCTCTGGGCCGGCGAGCTCTTCGAGATGTACCGCAAGTACGCCGGGGCTCGCGGCTGGACCTTCGAGCCGATCGAGCACTCGCCCTCCGAGGCCGGCGGCCTCCGCCACGCCTCGGCTACCGTCACCGGCGAAGGCGCCTGGGCCGAGCTGGCCCACGAGGCCGGCGTCCACTGCGTCAAGCGCGTCCCGGCGACCGAGGCCCAGGGCCGCATCCACACCTCCACCGCCACCGTCGCCGCCCTGCCCGAGCCGACCGCCGTCCAGCTCGAGATCGACCCCGCCGACGTCGACGAGCACATCACCACCGCCCAGGGCCCCGGCGGGCAGAACGTCAACAAGGTCGCCACCGCCGTCCACCTCATCCACAAGCCCACCGGCATCGAGGTCCGCATGCAGGAGACCAAGAGCCAGCAGCAGAACCGCCAGCGAGCCTGGGAGGTCCTGCGCGCCCGCCTGCTCGACCACCACCGCCGACAGGCCGACGCCGACCGCGCCCAGCAGCGCTCGAAAATGATCGGCACCGCCGGCCGCAGCGAACGCGTCCGCACCTACCGCTTCAAGGAAAACATCGTCGTCGACCACCGCCTCGAGGGCGAACCCAACACGTTCAACCTACAGAGCGTCCTCGCCGGCGACATGGACGAGCTCGTCCACGCCCTGATCGCCCAGGACCGCGCTCAGCGCCTCGCGGCGCTGTGACACGGATCGCAATCGATCCACGCGCTCAAGCCGCGACGCCGCGCAGCAGAGTCGCGGGTATCTCACGAAACGAGGTTCGCTCAGACTCCTCATGCCGGACGTCTGCTCACCAGCCGTGCCGTAACCCGTAAAGCGGGCCTTGCTCCGGCGAACGCCCACCCGGACGCATCACCCGCACCGTCAAAACCCCCGCCGACCTCGACCGCACCGAGCACGAATTCAACTATGGAGAAGAGAATGGGATATTCTAGAATATCTTTTCCTATCCCCGACACTGGTCCTGACTTTTTGATTGATCTATTAGCGTATCATTTTCAGAAGTCAAAAGGCTTTGTATGAGTACAAATTTCAAGAATCTAATCGTTATCGTGTTCTGTGCGTTGTTCTTTAGCGCGGCCTTCAGCGGCTTGGGGCTCGCTGTGGGATTCTATGGCTCCTTCGTTCTTGGCCCACAGGCACCACCTCTGGGATACACTATCACAGTACCAATTGGCTTATTAGTTGGTTTGCTGGTTGGCTCGTCTGTTGGTAATCGAATCATTCGCGCCAAGAACGATCTCAGGGATGTAATCCTTATTGTATCCTGCGCGTTGTTCTTCGGTGCAGCTCTCTGCAGTGTTGGTTTAGCTGTGGGAGTCCAAGGCCCCTTCGTGCTTGGTGTGTCGTCACCGCAGGCACCGTTTCTGGGATACTTTGTCACAGCGCCACTTGGATTCTTGGTGGGTCTGGCAGGTGGGTCGCTTCTTGGCATGCGAATCACATGCACCAAATCTGAAGCGTGCCATACATCGACGAACTCGTCCAGGTCAGTCACAACCTCGCCCCGACCCTGAGCCACAACCACGGCACCCGGCACTTCTACGCCATGCAGGATGCCAACCCGGGCCCCCGATCGCCGTCTTGTGCGATCGGGGGAGCCGAAAGCGTCATGGGCCTCGTCGAGGAGCGCTCCGGGAGCGGCCGGCTGGTCGAACGCGACGAGTCCACGCCCTGCGCCCGGCGGCAGGTCTTTGCCCAGACCCGGTACCGCGCCGAATTCGATCGCGACACCTTGGGGCGCAGTCCGAAGCCAAGGCGTTGCTGCCGGCTCGGGTGGGACCGGCGTCCCGCCGGTCGTCGGTTCGAAGAGCCGAGTTTCTTTCAGCCTGGTGTCGCGCCCCGCCCCGATCGGTTCGCCGCTGCGCGGCGATGACAGGCGAGACGCCTGTCCCACCGACTGTGAGTCAGAACCCCCCAAACATGGCCGACACCCTCACCCTGCGACATCGGACGCCGAGCTTGACACGAACCGAACACGAGGCTAACATTTGTGGTCCTTCCGGGTTTCTCATGGGTGGATGGTCTCGATGTGGGATGATGGCGG
>CAYSIX010000304.1:0-4095 GCA_964431205.1 uncultured Phycisphaeraceae bacterium | reverse complement strand
CGCAGAGGAACAGCGCCCCGGTCGAGAGGCCGTGGTTGATCATGTACATCACCGAGCCGACGGCGCCGATGTCCTGGGTGTCCAGCGCGACCAGGCCGAGCACGCAGAAGCCCAGGTGCGAGACGGAGGAGTAGGCGATCAGCTTCTTGACGTCCTTCTGGACCCAGCAGATCAGGGCGGTGAGCAGGATGCCCAGGACGGCGAAGACGCCGATGGCTGGCGCCAGGGCGACCAGGGCGTCGGGGCACATGGGCACGGCGAAGCGGATCAGGCCGTAGGTCCCCAGCTTCAGCAGCACGCCGGCGAGGATGACCGAACCGGCGGTGGGCGCCTCGGTGTGGGCCAGGGGCAGCCAGGTGTGCACGGGCCAGAGCGGGACCTTGACGGCGAAGCCGGCCAGCAGCGACAGCAGCACGAGGGTCTGCGCGGAGGTGTCGATCGCGAACAGGCCGAGGTTCAGGGACACCGGCACGTCGGCGAGCTGCTGGGCGGCGCCGTAGAGCGTGGCGATGTCGAACGACCAGGCGCCGGACTGGGTCGCGTGGAACCAGGCGACGTAGAGCACGCCGGCGAAGGTGAGCATCGAGCCCGTGAAGGTGTACAAGAAGAAGACCTTGGCGGCCTTGATGCGGTCGGTCGACCCGAACACGCCGATCAGGAAGAACAGCGGCACGAGCGTGAACTCGAAGCAGACGTAGAAGAACACGACGTCGGTGGCGAGGAAGGTGCCGAGCATGGCCCACTCGATCATGAGCAGCCAGAAGTAGTACTCGCGGCAGCGTTCGCGGACGGCCGAGAGGGACCCGAGCACGACCAGGGGCATGAGGAACGTGGTCAGCAGGACGAGCCAGAGGGAGATGGCGTCCATGCCGTAGCCGAAGGTGATGCCGAAGCCGGGGATCCACCCGAAGGCGCCGACGAGCTGCATGATGCCCGAGTTGGAGAAGTCGAAGCGGAAGGCGGCGATCAGCGAGAGCACGAAGGTCGCCAGCGTGACCAGCAGGGAGAGGTTCCACAGCGCCTTGCGGTCGTCGAGCATCGGGGTGGGCAGGAGGATGGCCAGCGATCCGAGCACGGGGATCAGCAGCATCGCCGGGATGATCAGGGCGTCGTTCATGCGTGCGTTCGTGTCGTGTCGCGGCGGCGGCCGCGGCGGGGTCAGTCTCCGTTGATCACGTAGCGGGTGAGGATGAGCATGATGACGCCGAGGCCGGCGACCATGCCGATGCCGTAGCCCTGCAAGCGACCGTGCTGCGTGGGACGGACGCTGAGCCCGACCACACGGGGCACCCAGCCGACGAGGATCACGATGCTGTGGACGATCAGGGTGTCGGCGTAGTAGAGCAGGTGGCCGATGGCCCAGAGCGGGCGGACGATCACGCGGTCGTACAGCTCGTCGACCCAATACTTGTTCTCGAGCAGGCGGACGACGGGGGCCAGGCCCTCGGCGGCGCGGTCGGCGGCGGCGCGGTCGTGCAGGTGGAAGAACCAGGCGACGGCGATGCCGGCGATGGCGATGATGCCGCTGACGACCATCATCAGGTTGTGCAGGTCCATGCCCAGCAGCTCGGGATGGGCGTCGCCGTGGGCGCCCGCGGCCGCGGCGCTGGAGGAGGCGACGCTGGCGGCGACCCAGGGCTTGAACGCCAGGCCGGCGAAGATCGCCCCGGCGGCGAGCACGATCAGCGGGGCGTTCATGGGCCAGAAGGGCATCTCGTGCGGCTCGTGGTGGCCGTGGCCTTGCTCGTCGTGGCCGTGCGCGACCTCGTCGCCGTGGTGCTCATCGCCCATCTCGAAGTGGACGGGCCCGAGGAACACGCGGAACCAGAGGCGGAAGGTGTAGTAGGCGGTCAGGAACGCGGTGACCAGGCCGAGCAGCGCGAGGATCAGGAACAGCGGGCGGCCGTGCTCGCCGGTGCCCATGGCCAGGGCGTCGGCGAGGATCAGGTCCTTGCTGAAGAACCCGGCGGTCAGCGGGAAGCCGGCCAGCGCCAGGCAGCCGACAAACATCAGCCAGCAGGTGACCGGCATCTTTTCTCTGAGCCCGGACATCTTCCGCAGGTCGAGCTGGCCGGCCAGGGCGTGCATGACCGACCCGGCGGTCAGGAACAGCAGGGCCTTGAAAAACGCGTGGGTGAACAGGTGGAAGATCCCGCCGACGGTGCTCAGCGCTCCGACACCCAGGAACATGTACCCGAGCTGGGAGACGGTGGAGTAGGCCCAGACGCGTTTGATGTCGTACTGGCACAGGGCGATGGTGGCGGCGAAGAGCGCGGTCAGGGCGCCGATGGTGGCGACGGTGGGCAGCGCGGCGGGCGAGAGCTCGAACAGCGGGACCAGCCGGGCGATCATGTACACGCCGGCGGTGACCATGGTGGCGGCGTGGATCAGGGCGGAGACGGGCGTGGGGCCCTCCATGGCGTCGGGCAGCCAGACGTAGAGCGGGATCTGCGCCGACTTGCCGAACGCCCCGAGCATCAGCAGGAACGGGATCCAGGTCAGGTAGCTCTGCGGGGCGGCCTGAGCGCTGGCCAGCGCCGCGGCGGCGGTCTCGGACAGCTCGACCTCCCCGCCGAGCAGCGCCTGCGCCGCCGGCAGGATCGCCTCGTACTCGATCGACCCGAAGGTCAGGTAGGTCAGGAACAGGCCCAGCGCGAAGCCCAGGTCGCCGATGCGGTTGACGATGAACGCCTTCTTGCCCGCGGCCACGGCGGACGGCCGGTCGTAGTAGTACCCGATCAGCAGGTAGGAGCACAGGCCCACGCCCTCCCAGCCCAGGTACAGCAGGACGAGGTTGTCGGCCATGACCAGGCTGGTCATGGCGAAGATGAACAGGGCCACGAACGAGAAAAACCGCGCGTAGCCACGCTCGCCGGCCATGTACCCCGTGGCGTACAGCGCGATCAGCGTCCCGATCCCGCAGACCACGAACAGCATCAGAAACGTCAGGCTGTCGATCCAATAGCCGAAGTCGGCGGTGAACGACCCGACACCCATCCACGCGAACGCGGTGACGATCTCGACCGATTCGCCGTCGAAGCCCGCGTAGGTCCCGACGGTCAGCACCAGCGTGGCCAGCGTCGCCAGCACGCAGAGCACGCCGGCGAGCTTGTGAAACGCCCGGTCCGCACAGCACAGGCCGCACAACGCCGCGGCCAGCGCCGGGATCCAGGGCAGGTATTTGATCAGCTCGAGTTCCATGCGTCCTTCTTCAGGCGTCTACCGTCAAGCGTCCTGCCAGCCGCGGAGCCGGTCCCGCACACGCCCGCCTAGCCCTTGAGCGTCGCCCACTCGGCCGCGTCCAGCGTGTGCTTGCGCCGGAACAGCAGGACCACCAGGCCCAGCGCCAGCGCCGCCTCGGCCGCCGCGATCGTCAGCACGAAGATCACGAACGTCTGCCCCGTGTCGTTGAGGTGGTACCGGCTGAACGCCACCAGCGACACCGCCACGCCCTGAAACATCATCTCCGTGCACAGGAACATGATGATCAGGTTCCGCCGGCTCAAAAACCCGATCAGCCCCAGCACGAACAGCACCGCCCCGGTGAACAGGAAGTGGCTCAGCGCGAAGCTGTCGAAGGCGTGGGTCATCGGTGTCGTGGCTCCGAGCGGCGCGGCGGTCGATCACGCGGCCGGCGGCGCCCCCTCCTCTTCTTCCACGCGGGTCCGGGCGATCACCACCGCCCCCACCAGCGCCACCAGCAGGATCACCCCCGCCAGCTCCAGCCCCAGCGGGTGGCTGCGGAACAGGTCGATCCCGATCCGCTCCACGTTCGTCACGTTCCCCACCGGCCCGCCCAGCACCCCCTCGGTCAGCTCCAGGTCCTCGACCGTCACCGCCGGCGGCAGCCCCTCCCGCAACCGCTGCTGCGCCCGCTCGGGCAGCACCTCGGCGATCAACGCCGCGTCGCTGGGGCCCGCCGTCCGCGCCGGATCGCTGTAGAAGCTCTCGGTCCGGAACGTCACCGACAGCAGCACCGCCAGCAGCAGGAACCCGCTGGCCACCGCCACCGCCGGCTCCCGCGCCACCCGGTCGTACTCCGGCGCGTCGCCCGGCTCGGTCGGGTCCCCCGCGTGCGCCGCCAGCATGATCACG
>CAYSIX010000303.1:0-4100 GCA_964431205.1 uncultured Phycisphaeraceae bacterium | reverse complement strand
CGCGTGCCGATGCCGGTCGGCGACCCGCCGACGATGCGCTCCAGGTGCGACCACATCGCGCGCAGGCGCGGGTAGGTGTACTCGAGCTGGGCGAGCTCGACCTGAAGCTTCGCCTCGGCGGTGCGGGCGCGGGCGGCGAAGATGTCCAGGATCAGCTCGCTGCGGTCGAGCACCTTGCACTCGACGGCCTGCTCGACGTTGGCGATCTGCGAGGGCGAGAGGTCGTTCTCGAAGATGACCACATCGGCCTCGCGCGCCGCGACCATGCCGCGCAGCTCCTCGACCTTGCCCTTGCCGATGCACGTCGCCGGCTCGGGGTGCTGCCGCTTCTGCAGCAGCTCGTCCACGACGATCGCGCCGGCGGTGTCGGCCAGGGCGCGCAGCTCGCTGAGCGGGTCGTGCGGGTCGCCGTCGAAGTCGGGCATGAGGCAACCCACGAGCACGGCGCGCTCGGAGGTGACCTGGATGTTCTCGCGTCGTCCGGATTCCATGAGGTTGGTCCTTGAAGTCTACCCGCGTTGGTCGGCCGGGCCGAGCGGGCGTGTGTGTCGGTCATTGCACTGTCGTTGGCGTGGGGGGGCGCCACGGTTGCTGAAGGCGGGTGCCACGGTCGCTCGCGACCGTGCGGCCTGCCGTACCGCCTTCGACGCCGGCTCTGACGTTAGGCTCGCTCGTCGCCGGGCGGCGATGAGAGCGGTCCCGTCGCGTTGTGCTTCGGTGGCAGGCGTCGGCCGCGCGTGGGGCGTGCACCGGTCGGCGGGGACGATCCGCGGCGTCCGGGCAACGGCCCGTCGTCGGCAGGACGGCTTCGAGATGGGGGGCTTACCAGCGCATGACGGCAGAAGTATCGATTTCGGGACCGATGAAGTCAACGGCAGTCCGCTGGCCGTGGGTGTAGTCCAAGTTTGCGGGTTCTGCCCCGCAGTCGGTGGGACAGCCGTCCCGCCCGTCATCGCCGCGCAGCGGTGAAGAGACCGGAGCGAGGCGCAACACCAAGCCGAACCGAACTCGGCCCTTCGGACCGAGGACCGGCGGGACGCCGGTCCCACCTGAGCGGGCAGCGCCGCTCGACTCGTGGGCCACACCCGTCTTGGACGACACCCGCCGGGCGGCTATCTGGCCGGTATCGAATGGACGCGGGGCGAATGGCCGATATACTGTGGCAGATCAACCGCCTTCCACGATCCGACGCGTAGCCTTCCAGAATCGCTTCCGTTCCTGATCGTCGAGAGCCCAGTTGAGGAGCTTTGCGCGGTCGTATCGCGGCGTTTGCCGCGGCCGGCGCGGGGCCGAAGACGATCAAGAAGAAGGAATCGCATCGCATGGAATTTTCGGACCTTCGGCTCATTGAGCCGATTCGCCGCGCCGTCGCGGCCGAGGGCTACACCACCGCCACGCCCATTCAGGAGCAGACCATCCCGGCCATCTTGCAGGGCCGCGACGTGCTGGGCTGTGCCCAGACGGGCACGGGCAAGACGGCGGCGTTCGCGCTGCCGCTGCTGCAGCGGCTGGCCAACGCGCCGCGCACCGCCGCCGGTCACACGGCCGCCCGCGTCCTGGTGCTCGCCCCGACGCGCGAGCTGGCCGGCCAGATCGCCGACAGCTTCCGGACCTACGGCCGACACCTGCCGCTGCGCCACGCGGTGATCTACGGCGGGGTCAGCCAGCACGGCCAGGTCCAGGCCCTGCGTCAGGGCGTGGACGTGCTGATCGCCACGCCCGGGCGGCTGCTCGACCTGGTCAATCAGCGCCACGCCGACCTGCGCCGCATCGAGACGCTCGTGCTCGACGAGGCCGACCGCATGCTCGACATGGGCTTCATCCACGACATCCAGCGGATCATCGCGATGCTGCCGGACCGGCGGCAGGCGCTGCTGTTCTCCGCGACGATGCCGCCGGCGATCCGCAAGCTGGCTGACAACCTGCTGCGCAAGCCGGTGACCGTGCAGGTCGCCCCCGAGGCGCCCCACGCCGACGGGATCGAGCAGTCAGTGTACTTCGTCGCCAAGGCCGACAAGCCCGCGCTGCTGACGCACCTGATCGGCCATCTGCCGATGTCGCGGGCCATCGTCTTCACGCGCACCAAGCACGGCGCCGACCGCGTCGTCCGCCACCTGCGCCGCACCGGCGCCGACGCCGAGGCCATCCACGGCAACAAGAGCCAGAACGCCCGGCAGCGCTCGCTCGACCGCTTCGCCGACGGCCGCGTGGGCATCCTCGTCGCCACCGACATCGCCTCGCGCGGCATCGACGTCGACGGCATCAGCCACGTGGTCAACTACGACCTCAGCCACGACCCGACCAGCTACGTGCACCGCATCGGCCGAACGGCCCGCGCCGGGGCCTCGGGCGCGGCCCTGTCGTTCTGTGACCACGACGAACGCCCGCACCTCCAAGCCATCGAACGCCTCCTGCGGTGCCAGATCCCCGTCGTGAGCGACCATCCGACACCGCTGGGCCCCGCGCCCCGCGGCGGCGTCAAGGGCTCGCGTGCGAGCTCGGCGCGGCCCCGACGCCCGCGCGGCGCTCACCACCCGGCCGATCAGCCCGCCCGACCCCGCCGACGCCGCTCACGCGACCGTCGCTCCAACGGCCACACCCTGACCGCGTGACCGCCTGATCCGCACCCCGCGTCCTCGCGGCACGCCCCCGCAGCGCCTATCATGCGCGCTCACACGCACTCGAACGCGCACCGGCCGGCGCGGTAACATCCGCCCCGTCCGTCCCGAGCACGAGTTGACCTCCATTGAAACGGAGTCTCAATGTCTCACACACACACCGCTGACTCGCCGCCCGTCCGGGGCATCGGCCTGCGACGTCTCAACTACTTCGTCGTCGCCGTCATGGTCCTCATCCACGCCGTCGCCGCCCTCGCCTTGCTCCCCAGCCTCTTCTCCTGGTCCGGCCTGGCCCTGTGCCTGCTGTTCATCTGGATCAGCGGCGGGCTCGGCGTCACCCTCTGCTACCACCGCCTGCTCACCCACCGTTCCTTCAAAACACCCAAGTGGTTCGAGTACTTCCTGACCACCTGCGCCTGCCTGAGCTGGCAGGGCAGCCCCGTCGAGTGGGTCGGCATGCACCGCCTGCACCACAAGCACTCCGACACCGACCACGACCCCCACAGCCCACAGCACGGCTTCACCTGGGCCCACATCTTCTGGATGCTCTACCGCGAGATCGAGGGCCTCAGCGCCCGCGACGCCGCCAAGGACCTGCTCCGCGACCCCGGCATGCGCATCATCGACCGGCTCTACTGGCTGCCCCAGCTCATCCTCGCCGCCGGCCTCTTCGCCGCCGGTTGGGCGCTCGACGGGACCACCCTCGGCCTGTCCTGGGTCGTCTGGGGCGTCGCGCTGCGCACCGTCCTGGTCTTCCACACCACCTGGTTCGTCAACTCCGCCAGCCACACCTGGGGTTACCAGAACTACAAGGACACCGGCGACCACTCCACCAACCTCTGGTGGGTCGCCCTGCTCGGCTTCGGCGAGGGCTGGCACAACAACCACCACGCCCACCCCCGCTCGGCCGCCCACGGCCTGCGATGGTTCGAGTTCGACGCCACCTGGCTCACCATCCGGGCCCTCTCATGGGTCGGCCTGGCGCGCGACATCCACCTGCCCAAGCCCGAGGAACTGCCCAAGGCCGAGCCCGCGGCACAACACCGGCCCGCGACGCTCAAGGACTCGGTCTCCGACGCCGCCAGCGACCTGCCGACGCCGTCCCGCCTCCGCGGCACCGCTCCCCGCGGAGCGTGACCGTAGACCCATGCCGGGCCGCCGCCGCGCGGGTGCCACGGTCGCTCGCGGCCGTACCCAACTAACTCGGTGCGCTCAAGCCGGGGCGCAGCGGCGAAGTCCCGGGTCACCGCACCCCCTCAAAGTCGTGCGCCGGATACCGCGCCCGCCCTGCTCGCTTTTGGGTGGGACAGGCGTCCCGCCGTCATCGCCGCGTGTCCCCGAGGTCTCACGCGACCGTGCCGAACGAGTTCGGTCAGGTCGATGCTCACGACCAAGCCGCGGCCTGCGCTCCGCGGAGCCCCGGACCTCAGACGTGTCCTGCCCTGTCGCGCCGGTGCCCCCGTCGCAGACCCATCACACCCC
>CAYSIX010000302.1:0-4110 GCA_964431205.1 uncultured Phycisphaeraceae bacterium | reverse complement strand
GTAGATCTGGCCGTCGATGTCGCCGGCGATGTCGAGCACCTGCTTGACCGAGACGCGGAGCTTGCCGTTGTCGTGGTGGAAGGCGCCGGCGAGGGTGGGCCCGGGGTCGGCCTCGATGAAGTCGCGGCCGTCCTTGGCGGCCTCGAGGGCGCGGTCGAGCAGGATCTTCTCGTCGACGTCGCCGGGGTCGAAGGCGACGAAGCGTCGGGCGAGCTCGGCGCGGAAGGCGTCGATCTCGGCGAGCACGTCGGGCATGCGGGCGACGTGGGTCATGGGGAACGACGGGTAAACCTTGCGCATCTGGGGTCGGCAGATGAGGCGGAAGCAGGTCTCGATGGTCTCCTCGTGCCGGCCGCGGGAGACGATGTAGAAGCGACGGCCGAGGCCCAGGGCCCGGGCGAGCAGCTCGGTGGCCATGATTTCTTCTTCGCGCCAGACCATCAGGTCCTTGAAGGAGGCGTCGAGGGTGTGCTCGCGGTGGAGGCGGGCGTGGACGACCTCGATGTTGTCGACCAGGCAGATGAGGGTGTCGGGTTCGAGGGCGCGGACCTGGTCGAAGTCGAAGGCGGCGAACAGGCCGTGGCGCCAGCGGAAGGTGGCGTGGGTGTTGACGATGATGTTCGGCTTGCCGGCGGCCTGGGCGATGATGTCCTTCATTGCGGCGCGGCGGAGGGTCTGGAGGCGGCTCAGGGGCAGGTCGAGGATGCGGCCGGGGCGGACGTCGGGGGCCTCGGCGTACATCTGGTCGCCGACGTGGAACAGGTCGATGCGGTCGCCGCGCTCGCCGGCGCGGTCGGCGACGCGCTGGAGGTAGCCCTTCTTCTCCATCCCGACCTGTCCGGTGACGATTGCGCGCATGAGGGATCGGCCCGTGGTGGGGTGCGGGGGGGCAGTATAGCCCGAGGCGAAGGGGGCGCGGGGCGGCCGCGGCTTGCCGCGCGGCGGGGAACGGGCGATGATGGCGACCCGGGCCCCCAGGCCCCGATGCTCCGTTCACGAAAGGACCTGAGCCATGCCCACGCCGGTTTACATCATCATCCTCGTCATCCTGGGCATCCCGGTACTGATCGTGCTGGCGTTCATCGCCCAGTTCTTCAACCTCTGGCTTCAGGCGATCACCTCCGGCGCGCCGGTGGGGTTCGGGGAGCTGATCGGGATGAAGTTCCGCAAGGTGCGCCCGCAGGTGATCGTGCTCTCGCGGATCCAGGCGGTGCGTGCGGGGATCGACGTCTCGACGCGGCAGCTCGAGACGCACTACCTGGCGGGCGGGAACGTGCCGCGGGTGGTCAACGCGTTGATCGCCGCCGATCGCGCCAAGATCACGCTGCCGTGGCAGACGGCGTGCGCGATCGACCTGGCGGGGCGTGACATCCTCGACGCGGTGCAGACGTCGGTGAACCCGAAGGTGATCGACTGCCCCAGCCCCAGCGCGACGACGGGGGACAAGCTGGACGCGGTGGCCAAGGACGGGATCCGGCTGCTGTGCAAGGCGCGGGTGACGGTGCGGGCGAACATCGCGAGGCTGGTCGGCGGGGCGACGGAGGAGACGGTCGTGGCGCGTGTGGGTCAGGCGATCGTCAGCGCGATCGGGTCGGCGGCGACGTACAAGGACGTGCTGGAGAACCCGGACCACATCGCCAAGCGGGCGCTGGACTCGGGGCTGGACGCGGGGACGGCGTTCGAGATCCTGTCGGTGGACATCGCGGACATCTCGGTGGCGGGGGTGGACCGTGAGGCGAACGTGGGCGCGAAGCTTCAGGCCGAGCAGGCCGAGGCCGACAAGCGTCGCTTCCAGGCCGAGGCGGAGAAGCGTCGGGCGATGGCGGTGGCGACCGAGCAGGAGTTCAAGGCGGAGGTTCAGAAGAACCGGGCGCTGGTGGTGCTGGCCGAGGCGGAGGTGCCCAAGGCGATGGCCGAGGCGTTCCGCACGGGGAACCTGGGGATCATGGACTACTATCGGATGCGGAACATCCAGTCGGACACGTCGATGCGGGACTCGATCGCGGGCGCGGATCGTCCGCAGCAGCCGCGCCAGGACGGGCAGTAAGGCGGCGGAATCCGCCTGAGCTCGTCACGGTGCCGCGTTTTCGTTGGTGGTCCCGTTGATCATCCGATCTTTGTGACGCGAATCGGATCGCGGTACACGATCCGATCCGGCCGCTGATCGTCGCCGGGGTCGTCCACGATGACGAGGCGTCGATGAGAGATCGCGGCGAACTCGGGGTGGCGCACGTCATGGTGCGTTCCGTCTGAGAGATGCGCCCGCAACGGCTCGAAGGGGCAGGTGCGCAGGCGGTCGCGGATCTCGTCGGGTCGCATGATGGTCGATTATACCCGCGCCGGTCGCAGGTACGCGGTCAGGTCGAAGCGGGGATCGCGGACGGCGGCGCGCAGGGTGGGGGAGAACGCCCAGAGCGAGGCGGGCTTGATCGCGTGCAGGCCGAGGGCGGCGGCGATGGCGTGCTGAAGGGCGTCGAGGCCGTCGCCGCGTGCGGCGCTGAGGCGAAGCGGAATTTCGGGCGACGAGCCGAGCGTCGCGTCGCGGTCGTGTTGCGCGTCGGCGTGGTGCGCCTCGGGCAGCAGGTCGGACTTGTTGAGCAGCCAGAGGTCGGGCGTTCGCGGCAGGTCGGCGGGCGCGGGCCAGTCGCTCGTCGGGTCGCGCATGGCGATGAGCACGTCGGCGCCGGCGACAACGTTGCGGGCCAGCGTGATCGCCTCGCGTTCGATCGGGTCGTCGCTGTCGCGCAGGCCCGGCGTGTCGAGCCAGCGCACGGCGAGGTAGTTGCGAGCTTCCGGCTCCGCGTCGGGGAGTGACATACGCGTTGACCCGGAACTCAAAGCTCGAAACGCGAAACTCAGCTCGGCCAGGCCGGCGACCCAGTCGCGTGTGGTGCCGGGCAGGTCGGCGACGAGGCTGGCGGCGCGGCCGAGCACGCGGTTGGTCAGCGTGCTCTTGCCGACGTTGGGCCGGCCGGCGAGCACGACCGTCGGCGGGTCGATCAGGCGGTCGCGCGGGTCGGGCACCGGCGGGCGGGCGGCCGGGTCGAGCCGACCGTCACGCACCACCTCGCGCCAGCGGGTCGGCTGGGCGGCGAGCAAGTCGATCGCCGCGGGGCTGGCGGCGCGGGCGATGGCGGCGAGCGCATCGGCCTCGATGGGGCTGTCCGCCTCCGGGTAAAGCCGCGCGGGATCGGGTTCGGCGTCGATCGTCGCGCCCAGCTCGATCAGCCGGTCGACGAGCAGGCGCACGACGCGCGGCCCGCCGTGGGGCATGAGCTGGGCCACGTCGCCGTCGCGCCCGGGCCAGAGCACGGCCATCCCCCGGTCGATGCCGGCGAGCGAGACCAGGCGCATTCGTCCCGCCGGCCAGTTGGTCTCGCCCGTGATGTGTTCGAGCAGCGGCGCCAGATCGCGCCCGTGAAGCTGCACGATCGCCACCGCGCCCGGCGCGTTGGCCGTGGTCAGCGCCACGCGTACGGGCTGGCGGCGCGGCGCGGTCATCGTCGTTGCAGCAGCTCGGGCTCGGCCGGCTCCATCGGCGCGCCCGACGGGTAATTCAGGACACACAGCACGACGGCCAGGCCGGCGGGCACGAGCATGGGCATGCGGTTGCCGGTCACGAGGGCGCCGATGAACGCGAGCACCGCCGGGACCTGCAGGAGACCGAAGAGCACGACGTTGCCGGCCAGGTACCCGGCGGGGGCGATCACGTGGGCGCGCCAGTGGCGTTTGTAGAGCTGGAGGCGGGCGACGTACCCGGCGATGGCGAGCAGGAAGAAGACGATCAGGCCGGCGGCCTGGAGCGGGCGGGCCAGGTCGGGCCGGCGCGCGGCGGCGACGCTCGGGGCCAGCGCCACGCCGAGCGCGAGCAGCGCGAGGATCAGCAGCACGGTGACCATCCAGACGATGCGCAGGCGGAACAGCGTGGTCGTGCGCTCATCGGGCATGAGGTGGATTATAGAGCGTCGAGGGTGGCGGGCGGGCCGGAGCGCGGTCGCCTCGGCGGCGGTCAGCGCAGCAGGGCGTAGACGATCAGGCACGCGGCAAGCAGCAGGTGCGCGAGGCCGACGTAGCCGATCAGGTTGCGGGTTTCGGCAGAGACGGGCCGCA
>CAYSIX010000301.1:0-4134 GCA_964431205.1 uncultured Phycisphaeraceae bacterium | reverse complement strand
CGCCGGGCCCTGCGTCAGGACCCCGACGTGATCCTCGTCGGCGAGCTGCGTGACCTCGAGACGATCGAGGCCGCCCTCCGGGCCGCCGAAACCGGCCACCTCGTGTTCGGCACCCTGCACACCACCGGCGCCTCGGGCACCATCACCCGCATCATCGACGCCTTCCCCGTCAACCAGCAGGCCCAGATCCGCGTGCAGCTGTCAACCTCCCTCATGGCCGTGCTCAGCCAGCAGTTGCTCAAGCGGATCGACAAGAAGGGCATGGTCGCCGCGTACGAGTTCCTCGTGATCACCCCCGCCATCGCGAACCTGATCCGCGAGAACAAGACGTTCCGCATCGACTCGGCGATCCAGACCGGCAAGAAGTTCGGCATGCAGCTCCTCGACGACCACCTCTGGTCGCTGTACGAGCGGGGCATGATCTCGGCCGAGGACATGATCGACCGGTCCAAGAACCCCTCCCAGCTCATCGAGAAGGTCCACCGGGCCGGCGGGACCATCGGCCGCGTCGAGCTGGACAGTGACGACGTCGACACCGGCGGCGGATCCTGACCTGAACCGTGTTCGTGGCGGCGTGGCAAGTCCCCGCACGGGCGACGTGACGCACTCATCTTGGGCGGTCGCGGCCAACGATTCCAGGTCGAAGTCGAATCTAAATCCATGTGTACAAACAAAAAAGGCGGTTGACTTTGCGGGTTGATCCGCATTCTCCCGCTACAATGCACATAGTCAACGGCGATGAGTCTGGTTCGTCCTCAGAACCGACACCGCTGCAGGCCGAGAAAACAGGGATACACAAAGGACAGTTGAATTTTGATCCGTGGCAGCGAATAGAACCCCGCCTACTGATCCCGGCCAGCGGCAGGACATGGCGGGCGAATCGGCACGGGATGACCGGGACAACGGATCTGGCGGGTCGAATCCAGGAGCACGCGCGATGGCGGAAAAGACGAAGAAGGCCGAGAAGACCGCGAGCCTCAGCGAGCTGAAGGGTCGGCGGATCGGCCGCATCCTTACCAAGATGGGCAAGGTCACCCGCGACCAGGTGCAGGAAGCCCTGGCCCTTCAGGAGACGCAGAAACTGCCGCTGGGCCAGCTCCTGGTCGAGTTCGGCTACGTGACTCAGGACGACGTGAACCTGGCGCTCGCCGCCCAGGCCGGCATGGAGACGGTCGACCTGGACGACATCGACATCCCCGACCCGGTGATCCACATCCTGCCGGCGGAGACGGCCCAGGCCTATCAGGTCATCCCGCTGGCGTACGAGCCCAAGACCAACACCCTGACCGTCGCGCTCAAGAACGCCGACAACTTCCGCGCCATCGACGACCTGCGCCTGCTGATGGGCTACAACGTCCGCGCGGTCGTGGCACCGGCCGAGCAGCTCGACAAGCGCCTGCAGGCGTTCTACGGCGAGGACGAGGAGTCGATCGGCAGGCTGATCGAGGAGCTGACCGACGACACCGAGTTCGAGGAGTTCCAGAACCGCGGCGAGTCGATCGACCTCGAAGAGCTGCTCCAGGCCGCCGACGACAACAAGGTCAAGCGTCTGCTGAACCTGGTGCTGCTGCAGGCGATCAAGGACAAGGCCTCGGACATTCACTTCGAGCCGTTCGAGGACGAGTTCAAGATGCGATACCGCATCGACGGGGTGCTGTACGAGATGATCCCGCCGCCGAAGCACCTGGCGATGCCGATCGTCAGCCGCATCAAGGTCATGAGCAACCTGGACATCGCCGAGCGACGCCTGCCGCAGGACGGTCGCATCGAGCTGATGGTCAACAACCAGCCGGTGGACCTGCGTGTGGCGGTGCTGCCGACGATGTTCGGCGAGTCGGTGGTCATGCGGATCCTGGACCGGGGCAACGTCGCCCTGGACGTCGATCGCCTGGGCATGCGCGAGAACGACCTGAACATGTTCCACCAGTTGATCAAGAAGCCCAACGGGATCGTGATCGTGACGGGGCCGACCGGCTCGGGCAAGACCACGACGCTGTACGCGGCGCTGAACTTCCTCAACGAGGTCGAGACCAAGATCCTGACGGTCGAGGACCCGGTCGAGTACGACATCGACGGGCTGGTGCAGGTGCAGGTGAACACGGAGGTGGGGCTGACGTTCGCCAAGGCGTTGCGCAGCTTCCTGCGCCAGGACCCGGACATCATCCTGGTGGGCGAGACGCGTGACCTGGAGACGGCGCAGATCGCGGTGCAGGCGTCGCTGACCGGGCACCTGGTGTTCACGACGCTGCACACCAACGACGCGCCCAGCTCGATCGCGCGTCTGGTGGACCTGGGCCTCGAGCCGTTCCTGATCACCGCGACGGTCGAGGGCATCGTCGCCCAGCGGCTGGTCCGCAAGATCTGTCAGCGGTGCAAGCAGGAGTACGAGCCGACGGAGGAAGAGCTGATGCAGCTTCAGCTCAAGCCGGAGGACCTCGAGGGCCGCCAGCTCTACCGCGGCAACGGCTGCGAGTACTGCAACCAGAGCGGTTACAAGGGCCGGATGGCGATCTTCGAGATCATGGTGTTCGACGACGAGCTGCGTGAGCTGGTGATGAAGAACGCCTCGACGCAGGTGATCGCCTCGGAGGCGCGCAAGCGCGGGATGCACACGCTGCGGGAGTCGGGCCTCAACGCCTTGTACGACGGGTTGACGACGATCGACGAGGTGGTGCGCGAGACGGTGGTGGAGCTGTGATCGGCGTGGCGGGCCCTGCCCCGGCATGACGGTAGACGGCCGACGGCAAACGAACGAGCGAACCAACGAGCGACGAAGACGAGGCTGGGAAAAGAAGGAAGGCAGCCATGCCCACTTTTCAATACGAAGCACTGGACGACGCCGGCAAGCCGCAGAAGGGCACGATCAACGCCTCGTCGAGCGAGGAGGCGATCGCCCGCATCCGCAGCCAGGGCTACTTCCCCACCGCGGTGCGCGAGCAGAAGGTCAAGCGCAGCAAGGGCGGCGCGGGGACGGCGGCCAAGCCGGGCAAGTCAAAGAAGAAGGGCGGCGGTCTGGCCGACATCTCCTTCGGCGGGGTCAGCGGCAAGCAACTGACGACCTTCACCCGTCAGATGTCCGTGCTTCAGGACGCCGGGCTGCCCATCCTCCGCTCGATCGAGATCCTTGAGCAGCAGCAGAAGCCCGGGCCGCTCAAGAAGGCCCTCAGCGAGGTCTACGACGACGTCTCCTCCGGCGCCACGCTCTCCGACGCCATGGCCAAGCACCCCAAGGCCTTCGACCGCCTGTACACCAAGATGATCGCGGCCGGCGAGGTCGGCGGTGTGCTCGACCTGATCATGCAACGCCTCGCCGAGTTCATGGAAAAGGCCGCCAAGCTCCGCCGACGCATCATCGGCGCCATGATCTACCCCTCGGTCGTCATCCTCGTCGCGGCGATCATCGTCCTGGGCATCATGCTCCTGATCGTCCCGAAGTTCAAGGACATCTTCGCCGACTTCGACACCGAGCTGCCCGCGCTGACCCAGGCCCTGATCACCACCAGCGCCTGGCTGGCCGGGCCTCTGTTCGGCATCCAGCCCGATCAGGCGATCCCCGGGATCATCTGGGTCGTCTTCTCCCCCGTGGTCTTCTACCTGTTCCTCAAGCTCGTCCGCAAGAGCAACGCCGGCAAGGCCACCACCGACTGGATCCTCATCCACACGCCCATCGTCGGCAAGCTGGTGATCAAGGCGACCATCGCCAAGTTCAGCCGGACGCTCGGGACGCTGATCAACGCCGGCGTGCCCATCCTCGACGCGATCACCATCACCAGCGAGACGACCGGCAACTACATCTACGCCCGGGCGCTGATGAACGTGCACGACTCGGTCCGCCAGGGCGAGAGCTTCGCCGAGCCGCTGCGCAAGGCCAAGGTCTGCGACGCCATCGTCGTGAACATGATCGACGTCGGTGAGGAGACCGGCGACCTGGACAAGATGCTGCTGAAGATCGCGGACAACTACGACGAGGAGGTCGACGTCGCCGTCGCCAGCCTCGTGTCCCTGCTCGAGCCGGTCATGGTCGTCGTCCTGGGCGGGATCGTCGGCTTCATCGTCATCGCCCTGTTCCTGCCGCTGGTCAAGCTCATGGAGTCCGTGATGGGCTGACCCGGGCTACCGCCCGGTCCCGCCCCC
>CAYSIX010000300.1:0-4170 GCA_964431205.1 uncultured Phycisphaeraceae bacterium | reverse complement strand
TTCCCCGGTCAGCAGCGCGTACACGACGGCGCGTGCGCCGTAGGCGTCCTGCGTGGCTTGAGCGAGTGCGGCGGGGATGCGTGATCGCAACTCACGGGCGTAAGCCAGGTGCTCCGGTGTGGGCTGGCCGATCAGGTCGAGGGCGGCGGCGATCGCGGGCGAAGCCGTGCGTCCGGGTGTGGCTTCGGGGCCATCGGTTGCGGTCGTTGCGGACGCCGCGATGGCTGTGGCGGGCGCGCTCGCGGCGCCTGCGGTGCCGGTAGCCGCGGCCAGGCCGCTCGCGGCGTCCTGCCGCTGCGCGCGAGCGCTTCGCCGTTCCAGCCGATTCAGATTGGCCTTGACCTTCTCCCGCACGCGCCGCGGGGGTTCGACGTTCGGGAACCGGCCGTCCCACTGCGGGTCGATTCGGCGGATGCGCTGCGGCAGGGGCGGGTGCGTGGCCATCACCGCGCCGAGAAAGTGTGACACGCCTTCGGAGAAGTACATGTGGCTGGCCTCGTCGGCGTGTGGGCTGACCAGTTGCGAGCGGTACGAGTACCCCCCGATCTTCTTGAGCGCATCGCCGATGCCGTCGGGCAGTCGCGTGAACTGGACGGCGGAGGCGTCGGCGAGGAATTCGCGCTGGCGGGAGAGGGCGGCCTTGATGAGGTTGGCGAAGAAGACGCCGATGCTGCCGATGATCAGCAGTGCCAGCCCGAAGGCGATGATGGCCAGCGCGCCGCCTCCGCCGCCCTTGCGGCTGCTGCGTCGTCGATAGGAGGCGCCGGAGTAGAAGACGCTGCGGACGATACCGGAGCCGATCAGCCCGATGATGAGGATGCCGTGGATCACCCCGATGAGGCGGATGTTCAGGCGCATGTCGCCGTTGAAGATGTGGCTGAACTCGTGGGCCATGACGCCCTGCAGCTCATCGCGGTCGAGCAGCTCGATGCAGCCGCGGGTGACGCCGATGACGGCGTTGTCGGGGCGGTAGCCGGCGGCGAAGGCGTTGATGCCGGCCTCGTTCTCGAGCAGGTAGACCGGCGGGACGGGCGTCCCCGAGGCGATGGCCATCTCGTCGACGACGTTGAGGATGCGGCGTTCGGCGGGGTCGGTGGTGCCGCGGTCGATCCGTCGGCCGCCGAGCATCTCGGCGACGACGGTCCCGCCGGCGCGGAGCTGCGCGAGTTTGTAAAGGCTGCCGAGCGCGACAACGGCAATGACCGCGGCGCTGACGCCCAGCAGCAGCTCCGGGCGCCAGAGGTCGGCCGGCTGGAAGTCACCCTCCAGCACGTAGAGGCCGACGACGGTGGCGGTGACGACATAGACCAGCGCGATGATGACGATCACGGCGAGGACAAACAGGCCGACGAGCCAGAGGGTGCGGCGGCGGGCGGCGTCCTGGTGCTCAAAGAAGTTCATCACGGGCCAAGTCTTGCCGAACGCGCAAAGTCAGGCATCGAATCCGGGTCGGATGGTCCGGTGGGCGAGCACGGTTACGAGAAAGACACCTGCGGCGCCTCGCGGTGCGTGGGGTCTTCGACTTCCCACAGGGCGGCCGGGGGGAACCCGCTCATCGACGCGACGATGTTGGCCGGGAACTGTTCGCGGTAGGTGTTGTACTGCGTGGCGCCGTCGTTGTAGGCCTGGCGTGCGAAGGCGACGCGATTCTCGGTGGTGGTCAGCTCCTCGCTGAGCTGCATCATGTTCTGGTTGGCCTTGAGGTCGGGGTAGGCCTCCATGACGGCGAAGAGGCGGCCGAGCGCCCCGGTCAGCGCGCCCTCGGCGCCCATGAGCTTGCGCATCGCGGCGGGGTCGCTGGGCTGGGCGGCGGCTTCCTGCTCGGCCGAGACCGCTCGATTCCGCGCCTCGATCACCGCCTCGAGCGTCTCGCGCTCGTGGGCCATGTAGGCCTTGGCGGTCTCGACCAGGTTCGGGATCAGGTCGTGACGCCGCTTGAGCTGCACGTCGATCTGCGCAAAGGCGTTCTCGAACCGGTTCTGCAGCGAGACCAGCTTGTTGTAGGCCGCCACCGCCCACAACACGATCACGACGACGATCACCCCGACGACGATCCAGACGATCATGTGCGTGCTCCTTTATCTCGTGTCTTTGAGCCACGGACGGGCAGGCGGACGCTAAGACGGCCCGGCCGGCGTGTCAACCGCCGTAGATCAGCCAGCGCAGCCAGGTCAGCTCCCGCTCGAAGATCGGCCCCGAGCGGTACCGCCGCTTCTCGCCGCGCTGAAGCAGGGCGTCCAGGCCGCGGTTGATCGCGGCGTCCGGCACGGCGCGGGTGACGGCGGCGAGAAACGCGATCAACCCCTTCTCGCCGCCGCCGGGACGCAGCAGCCCGGGCGAGCGGTCGCTGAACCGATCCGCCTCCAGCCGGTACCGCGCCGGGTCCGCGTCCACGAACAGCTCCCCCAGAAGCGCCCGGCTTCGGCGTTCCTCGTACTGCCGTGTCGCGTAGGGTCCGCCCGCTTCGAGCCGCCGCGCCCGCACGATCGTGCGCGCCTCGGCCTCCGTCCGCGTCACCCACCCGGCCGCGACGATCCGCACCGCCGACCACGGCAGCTCGATCGGGCGGTTCATCGCGTCGTATACAGTCAGGCCGTCGGGCGCGCACGCCGCCATCCGCAGGCGGTAGGGCGCTGGCAGCGCGGGCAGGTCGGACTCGTCCACCGCCGCGGCCGCGACGCCCTGGGCCTCCAGCCCGTCCACCAGCGCCGCGGCGCTGTCGGCGTCCATGCCCTTGGCGATCAGGCCCACCGCGTGGCGCGCCAGCACCCGGGCGTCGTGCGCGGTCAGCGCCGGCACCGCCTCGAACGCCTGACGCAACTGCGCCTCGCTCGGCTCGGTCAGGTCGGTCTGCAGCACGGCGTAAGCCATCGCACGATCCTCCCGCAGTAGCATAACCTGGCTGCGAGATGCAAAGGTGGGAAAGTCGGACCGTGGTGACGCTGGCCTGCGACTACCCCTACCGGGTTACGCGCGGGCGTCACGCACGCTTTGCAGCAACTGCTCGAATCGATCGATCAGGGGGGGCGGGCACGAGGGTTTCAAATTGCTCAAGCCAACCGCGGACATCTTCTGCATTGGCATCAGGGTGGCGCAGGAGAATTTCTCTTGCGTCGACTCGGTCCTGTTCTCGCCAGGCGACGATCGTGTGGATCAAGACGCCCTCGACGCCCGCGAATCGTATGGGGTAGTCCAGGATTGGCACGATCATCGATCGTTCGATCGCAACGTCAACGTACGGAGCGTCGACGAAGGTGATGTCAACACCGAGGCGGCTGCTCGGATGCACCGAGGGAAGCATGTGTATGGCCGCCAGATTCGACCGTGCTCCGGGCTCCTTCTCCTGCGGGCCAAGTCTATGGACGATCGGCCAAACCCGGTCTATCTCAGAGATGGAGATCGGAACCGTTAGGTCGACATCGCCCGTGAACCGGACACAGCCGAGCCTAACCACTGCCTGGCCAACGATAACGAGATATCGAAGGTTCGCCGAGTCAAAGGCTTGCGCGATCGTCCGGATCAGCTCGTCGGCCGCTGAGGACCCGCGCGAGTCTCGTTTCCGCTTGGTCAGCCTCCGGCGAGTCTCCAAATGCGTCGTAAGGCAGGTTCAACGCTTGCTCATCGAGCACGTTGTAAACCTCTCCGTTCTGAACCGGATTGTTTGGCTCATATCGGAGCCTGCTCACACGCCAGCGATCATAATCCCGCACGGCAAGGAAGTACTCGCCTGTTCGCTTCAGCTCGTCAGGTGACAGTCGGATCTGAGCCACGTTGGACTCCGGGAAGCTCACGGTGATACCGGTCAATCCAGACTCATGGTCATGAGGAACTCGGCATTGGTCTTGACCTTCTGGAGGCGGCTCTTGATCAGCTCCATGGCCTCGACGACGTTCATATCCGCCAGGACCTTGCGGAGGCGGTAGACGAGCTGGAGCTCCTTCTCGTCCATGAGCAGCTCCTCGCGGCGGGTGCCGGAGGCGGAGATGTCGATGGCCGGGTAGATGCGTTTCTCGACGAGGCGTCGGTCCAGGTGCAGCTCGCTGTTGCCGGTGCCCTTGAACTCCTCGAAGATGATGTCGTCCATCTTGGAGCCGGTGTCGACCAGGGCGGTGGCGAGGATGGTCAGCGACCCGCCGTTCTCGATCGCCCGGGCCGAGCCGAAGAACTTCT
>CAYSIX010000299.1:0-4190 GCA_964431205.1 uncultured Phycisphaeraceae bacterium | reverse complement strand
GTCCTTGCCATACTTCTCTCATCGGCTCAAGCGAGGCTTCTCACACACATTCTGATGATGGCTTTGGGGCTGGGCCTGGCGGCGTCATCTGCCCACGCCGCGACGGTGGACTTCACGCTCGACGCGGCGTCGGACGGCACGTTCGACCTCTTCGCCGACGTGAGCCAGGGCGACAACGCCGGTCTCTCGTTCGTCGGCGTCGAGCTGCTGGGCATCGACACGATCCAGAACCTCGCGCCGATGGTGGCCTACGACGAGGTCGAGTTCGAGCCGCACGGGTTCCACTACTTTCGGTCGCCGGACGACGACCCGACGCTCGTGGCGGTGCAGGCCGTGACGAACCCTGACTCGCTCGTGTACGGCTTCGGGCAGACGGCGGGCAGCCTGCCGAGCGGATATGGTGAGGTGCAGCCGAACTACGGCGCGCCGCTGCTGCTCGCCACGGGCACTTACACTGACCCGGGGGCGTTGGATATGGGTGACGTGATGGCCAATGTCCTGGTCGAGACGGGCTCAAACGACGTGATCGGCGCAGACGTGAGCTGGTTGATCACGCTCGACGGCGCGGCGATGGCGTCGGGAGGCGGTTCGTCCGGCGGCGCCGGAAGCACCTCCGCCATGGAGCAGCAGGAGTTCTTCGTCACCGACGCGAGCAAGGACGATCACGTGTCGGCCTGGCGTCGCAACTCTGATTTCATCCGCGCGATCTACGCCGGGGATACAGCGACACGTCGCGCGCGGTGGATGCCAAACTATGACTCGGTCTATGAGCATTACTTCGGGACGCCCTATCCGGTAGGCGGCTTGTTGTATGAACCGCCAAACGAAGGCGAGTCTGCGACTCAAGCCGCGATCTCGCTCGCATTGACCGTCCCCGAGCCGGCGACCTGCGTCATTTTTGCGTTCGCCAGCGTGGCGCTCCTGCGGCGACGTCGAGCCGCGGGACGACATGATCGTCAACATCTTCGGCGGCACGTTCGGCGGGGACCTGGTCGGCCTGGGTGATTCGGTGATCAACATCTACGGCCGGGACTTCAACTTCGACGAGGGCGTGATCCCGGTCGAGCAGGGCCGGCTGACGGGCACGCTGGCCAGCGGCGACCCGATCGACATCGACTTCCTGCTGCTGGGCACCGGCTCGATCATCCATGTGCACCACGTGGCGATCCCCGAGCCGGCGACGGCGATGCTGGGGTTGGCGATCGGCGGGGTGGTGGTCGTGGCGACGCGGCGCCGGGCCGGGCGGTAGCCGGAGGCACGCGGGCGACCGCGAGAAGCCGCGTCCGGCCGCCGCGGGGCTTGAGCGCCCGCGGACGACGGGCGTGTTGAGGGCGTGGCCCCCGGCGCCGGCGGCCGCCTCGGGAGGGCCTGCAAGTCTGCATAAAATCAGGCTTTAAATCTTCGCGCGGCCGGGGTGTGCCGGGGCGCGCCGATAACGAACATTCCAGCGGTAGCGCAGCGGAACCGATAGCTACAGCAGGTCGGACAGAACACCGGCCCACGGTTGGCGTACAAACCAGATACGCAGCGCGCGCGTCGTCGCGTGGGGGTCGGACGGATGGAATGAAGGTGTCGAACCGAGGGGTCGTCTTGTCGAACGAAGCGAAACGAAGGTGGACGGCGGGTCGGCTGATCGCCGCGGCGGGCCTGGCGGGTGCCGGGGTGGCGGCGACGTGGCCGGCGTGGGCCGACATCCTGCTGATCGCCCAGCGCGACGAGGAGTCGAGCCACATCTGGCTGGTGCCGATCGTGGCCGTCTGGCTGGGCTGGGCGTGGCGGGGCCGGCTGACGAGTTATCGGCCGCACACCGACTATCTCGGCCCGGTGGTGATGGCGCTGGGCGGGCTGATGTCGTGGTACGGCTTCTATCACAACGTCCAGGCGTTCCTGCACGGCGGTGCGGTGATCGTGGCGCTGGGGGCGGTGGTGAGCATTCTGGGGCGGGGGGTGCTGTGGCGGCTGTGGCCGGTGGTGGTGGTGCTGGGTTTTCTGGTGCCGGTGCCGGGGATGGTGCGGTTGCAGATCTCGCTGCCGCTGCAGAGCGTGATCGCGGCGATCACGGCGTTCTGCTACGAGCTGGCGGGGGTGCCGATCGAGCGGACGTCGAACCTGCTGACGTACAACGGGGTGCCGGTGGCGGTGGCCGAGGCGTGCAACGGCATGCGGCTGATGTTCGCGTTGCTGCTGGTGTCGTTCGTCTTCGCGTTCACGACGCCGCTGGCCGGCTGGGTGCGGGCGTTGATCCTCTTGACCAGCCCGCTGACGGCGATCCTGGCCAACGTCATCCGCGTGGTGCCGACGGTGTGGGTGTACGGCCACTACAGCCAGGAGACGGCGGAGATGTTCCACGACATCAGCGGGTGGGTGATGCTGGTGGTGGCGTTCTTCCTGCTGACGGGGCTGGTGCGTCTGATGGAGTGGCTGCAGTTGCCGGTGCGGCCGGCGCGGGCGTCGGGTGACGCCGGCTCGTCGGTTGATTCCGGGTCATGGGGCGAGCACGAAAGCGGGTCGATGGGGCGCGTGGCGCCCTGGCGGGCGTGGGCGCCGGCGGCCGTGGCGGTGGTCGTGCTGCTGGGGATCGTGAGCGAAACGCTGGCCCGGCCCCGAGCGCTCGACGCCGAGCCTTACCACGCCCAAGTCCGCGAGGCCGCCGAGGCGATCCCGCGATCGTTCGGCCCATGGTCCGGACAGGACGTCGCCCAGCCGCCTTCCGTCGCCCAACTGCTCAAGCCCAACGTCCTGCTCTGCCGCCTGTTCCGCCATGAACAGACCGGCGAGGAGGTCACCTTCCTGCTGGCCCACTGCACCTCGGCCCGCGACCTGGCCGGCCACTACCCCCCGGTCTGCTACCCCGCCAACGGCTGGCAGATCGAGGACCGCCAGCCACGCGACTGGAAACTCGACGGCATGAACATCCGCGGCATGGAATATCGCATCAGCTACTATCAGCCCACCGGGATCGTCCGGCGGGTCGTGGCGAACTTCATGATCATGCCCGACGGCTCGTTCCTCCGCGACATGAGCGGCGTGCGCCAGGCCGCGGCCGACTACACCCGCCACTTCTTCGGCGCCGCCCAGGTGCAGGTGGTCACCGACGCGAGCGTGGACGGGTTTCATCGGGACGAGATCTTCCGGGAGATGATCGAGGCGCACCGGGGGCTGATCGAGGCGCTGCACGCGGCGCCGGTGACGCCGACAGAGCGATGATTCACACGAGGCCGGGCCGGCGTCGGACGGTGCCAACGCCCCGGCCCGAGCACGCACCGATACGAGCAGAGAGCCAAGCGACATGAGTGACGCGAATCTGAGGCGGCGACGGATCACGATCGTGGTGATGCTTATCGCGGTGGGCGCGGCGGCGGTGGGCGGGCTGTACGCCTACCGCCAGACGCAGAAGCAGCAGACCCTGGTGGAGCAGCGGGCGCAGGGCCTGGCCGCCTTCGAGGCCGAGCGCTACGAGGAGGCGACGCGGCTGCTGGGGCGGGTCGTGCGCCGCCAGCCGCAGGACACGGAGGTTGTCTACGCCTTTGCCCGGGCGCGACTGCGCGTGCCCGAGGAGGGCAACCGGCACGTGCCGATGGCGATCTCGGCGTTCGAGCGCGTGCTGCAGAACGAGCCGAACCACGCCGAGGCCGCGGACGAGCTGCTGGAGCTGTACACGATGATCGGCGACCGGGCGCGGACGCTGGAGCTGGCCGACCGCCTGCTCGAGGCCGACCCCGAGCACCTGCCCGCCCTGGACGCCAGGGCGATCGCGCTGGCGCGCGCGGGCGACGACCGCGGGGCGCTGGAAGCGGCGGAGTCGGCGCTGCAGATCGACCCGCAGCGCGTCCGCCTGTGGATGATCGCGTTGCAGTTGAGGCACCGGCTGGGGGAGCCGGCCGAGCGCGTGGTCGCCGAGGCCGATCGGTTGGTCGACGAGCACCCCGACGACGCGCGGTTCGAGCTGCTGCGCGCGTTCGCCGCGGCGATCGCCAAGCGGCCGCAGGAGGTGCGCGACTGGCTGGCGCGGGCCGCGGAGCACCCGCCGCAGGACGCCTCGTTCATCGACACCCTCGTGCGTTTCCTCGACGACGCGGGCATGTACGCCGAGGCGATGAAGGTGTTGGCCGCGCACGCCGAGACCGACGCGAGCGACCCGCTGTTCCAGGAGCTGGTCCGCCGGCTGTTCGAGCAGTCGCGGTTCGAGC
>CAYSIX010000298.1:0-4324 GCA_964431205.1 uncultured Phycisphaeraceae bacterium | reverse complement strand
GGAGTCGGCGGGGTCAGAGGTGGCGGCCAAGGCGGCGGCGCAAACAACGACAGGGCGTGATCGAGGTTCGCGCGAGGTCGCTTGCGCCCTTCCCTCGGGCCGGAGGGCGATGAACGACGTACGCAGACGCCATGATCGTCGTTCAAGAGGCCGCGTCGGGGCCGACTACGCGGCCACACGGGATGAATCCGATTCAGCTTCAGCGCTTGACGCGGTCAGAGGCAGCTCGATGTGGAATGCGGCGCCCTTGCCGACGGCGCTCTCGGCCCGGATGCTTCCGCCGACGGACTCGACCAGCTCCCGGCAGATGCACAGGCCAAGGCCCGTGCCGCGGGGCTCGTTGTGCGGATCGGCTTGGCGGGCCTGTTGGCCCCCCGCCTCCCCTGCTTCGACGTCGGCGTCCGGCTGGATCCGGTGGGTGACGAACGGCTCGAACAGGCGGTCCATGATCGCCGGCGGGATGCCCGGGCCGGTGTCACGCACGGTCAGGTGCAGGCGATCCCCGCAGACACGCCCGCGGATCGTCAGCCGGCCTCCGCGAGGGCGCATGGCCCTGCGGGCGTTGAGAACCAGGTTCACCAGCACCTGCTGGAGGTTGATCGGGCTCATGGCGACCGAGGCGCTGGGCAGGTCCAGCTCGAGCTCAATGCCGTCGCGCTGCGGCGATCGGGCCAGGCACGCCAGCGCCTCATCGACCGTTTCGGGCAGGGGCGCGACGCGGCCCTCGGCGTGCGGCTGGGCGAAGCCGAGCAGGGATGAGGAGATGCGTGCGGCCCGCTCGGCGCCGGCCAGGGCCTTTTCGACGGCTTTTCGCATCAGCTCGTGGTCGTCGGGCCGGGCGAGCGCGAGCTGGGCGTAGCTGACCACGGGCGTGAGGATGTTGTTGTACTCGTGGGCGACGACGGAGGCGAGCGTGCCGAGCGTGGCCAGGCGGTGGGAGTGGGTCAGGCCCTCGCGCAGGGCGTCGAGCTGCGTCTGGAGCCGGGTGAGGTGCTCGGGCAGGTCGGCGATGTCGCGGACGTGGTGGTCGGGGTCGCGATCGTCGGCGCTCGGGTCAGGCAGGGGTGAATATTGTTCATCGAGTTGGGCGGGGTGGTCGCCGTCGCGGCCGCGCGTGGCGTTCTGGGCAGCGGAGGGGGCGGCATCGGCGCGCGGATGGGTGGGGGGCATGGTGCGACCTCGAGGGTTCTATCGGCGGATGTGGGGGCCGGCCTTGACGGGTCGTCCGATAAGGGCGCGTTCTGCCAGAGTGTGTGGCGCTGAGCGGGGCCGTTTCACGTGGAACCTCGATGGCACGAGCGGGCGATTCCCAGCCGACGATCTGTCCCGCGGATGGCGTCGTCTCGTGGCATTGCCACGAGACGCGGCGAGCGGCGGCGGCGTTCCACGTGGAACCGCGCTTGTCGCCCTGCCGCGACGCGGTACACTACGGCCTCCACCCGTCCCATCATCCCGACACGGAGGTCAACCCATGGCAGACAAGCCCACCCCCCGAAGCAAGTCCCGCCCGTCCCGCCTCGGCCGCGGGCTGAGCAGCCTCATGAACCAGCCCGTCCGCGTCGGCCCGACAACGGAACAAGCGGTTGCCGGCGATCCCGCGCTCGACCCGACCCCCCCGCCGTCCGCGACGCCCGGCCCCGCCGCCGATGCCGATGCCGATTCTGGTGTCGACCGCAGCGCTCCCGCCGGCGACGACGAGCCCGGCGCCGACGCCATCCGCTTCCTGCCCCTCGACGCCCTCGAGCCCAACCCGCACCAGCCCCGTCAGCGAATGGACGGGGCCGGGCTCGAACGCCTGGCCGCCTCGATCCGGGCCGACGGGCTCATGCAGCCGGTCATCGCCCGACCCCGGTCGGACGACGATCACCGCGGCCCCGACCACGTCCGGCGGTTCGAGATCGTCGCCGGCGAACGCCGCTGGCGTGCGGCCCGGCTGGCGGGGCTCGATCGCCTGCCGGTCATCGTCCGCGAGCTGGACGACCGACAGACCGCCGAGTGGGCTCTGATCGAGAACCTGCAGCGGGAGGACCTGAACCCGATCGACCGGGCCGAGGCGTTTGCCCATCTGACCGAGCGGTTCGGATTGAGCCACGAGCAGATTGCCGAGCGGGTGGGGGTGGACCGGTCGTCGGTGACGAACCTGCTGCGGCTGCTTTCGCTGGCCGAGCCGGTGAAGCAGATGGTGCGTGACGGGCTGCTGTCGATGGGCCAGGCACGTGCGATCGCGGGGGTGGCCGACGGGGCGGCCCAGAAGGCGCTCGCGGAGCAGGCTGTCCGTAAAGCCTTGTCAGTGCGTGATGTAGAATCGTTAGCGCGACGTGGGGCAGCGACGGGGGACGGGCAGAGCAAGCGAGCGGGCGGAAAGGGTGGCGGTCGGCCCGGACACCTGGTGGACCTGGAGCGGCAGATCGGTCAGCAGCTCGGCACGCGCGTGACGATCCGAACCGGGCGACGCAAGGGGTCGGGCACGCTGAGCATCGACTTCTACTCGCTCGACCAGTTCGACGCGCTGTTGGCACGCCTGGGCGTCGAGGCCGAGTGAGCATCCCGCCGGCCTAGGATTCCGGGCCATGGCCTACCGGATTCAACGAGACGAACCCCTCAGCGCGGCGGCGCGGCGGATCGCGACCGAGCAGCTTCGCAAGGGCCTGGACGAGCTGGCCGGCCCGGGCGCCGACCGGGAGGCGGCGATCCACGGCCTCCGCAAGCGGATCAAGAAGATGCGCGGTTTATTGCGGCTGGTGCGATCGGGGCTCGGGGAGCGGTATGAACGGGAGAACACATGGTTCCGCGACCTGGGCCGGTCGCTGGCCGGGGCGCGGGACGAGCAGTCGGTGCGCGAGGCGCTGGCGCGGTTGTGTGACGCGGAAGGGCGGGGGCTGAGTGCCGAGGCGATCGAGGCGGCGCGGGCCGTGCTCGGCGCAGACGGGGCGGACCCGCACGCGTCACGCCCCGGGTCGATCGAGCCGCCGCCGGACCTGGAATCGTCGCTGGCCGAGGCGATCGAGCGGGTGGGGTCCTGGACGGTCGAGGGCGAAGACGGCCGGGTGATTACCGACGGGTTCGACCGTGTGTATCGACAGGGGCGGCGGCGGTGGAAGCGGGCGGCGGAGGCGCCGTCGGCCGAGTCGCTGCACGAGTGGCGCAAGCGGGTCAAGGACCACTGGTACCATCTACGGCTGTGCCAGGATGTGTGGCCGAAGATGATGAAGGCGAGGCGGCGGGAGGCCAAGCGTCTGGCGGACCTGCTGGGCGACGACCACGACCTGTCGATGCTGCGTGAGCGGCTGGCGGCCGGGGCGGGCGACGGGGAGGGCGGCGGCGAGACGAGCGCGCCCGAGCTGGCGGCGTGTTGCGCCCTGATCGACGGCCGTCGGGCACGCGTTCAGGCGGAGGCGTTGCGGCTGGGCGAGCGGCTGTACGGCGAGAAGCCCAACGCCATGTCGAAACGGTTCGCGGGGCACTGGGTGGCGTGGGCGGGGTCGGACGGGCCGGGCGACGCGTGACGTTGGCGCATCTGGTCGTCGGTGTACAAGGAGCGATTCATCCGGCCCTTCGCCGGGGCTCAGGGCACGGCTCGCACCGATCGCGTCGCGCGGCTCATGCCGGTTCGATGAAGTCGATCTCGCCGCAGTCGGGGATGAGGCCGGCGTCGATGCCCTCGCGGAGGAAGCGGCGGACGGCGTCGCGACCGGATGGGCCGTAGTCGAGGGTGCGGTCGTTGACGTACATGCCGACGAAGCGGTCGGCGAGGGCGGGGTCGAGGTCGCGGGCGTAGTTGAGGGCGAAGCGGACGGCGTCGTCGCGGTGGGCCAGGGCGTGCTCGATGGAGTCGCGCAGGACGCGGCAGATGGCGGGCAGGTGGTCGGCGAGGTCGCGTCGGATGCAGTTGCCGCCCAGGGGCAGGGGCAGGCCGCGCGTGTCGCTCCACCACCGACCGAGGTCCTCGACGAGTTGGAGGCCCTGGTTTTCGTAGGTGATCTGTCCCTCGTGGATGATCAGGCCGGCGTCAAACTCGCCGGCGAGGACGCGTGGGATGATCTGATCGAAGGCGACGACGCGGGCGTCGAGGGTGCGGTCGGCGCCGGGCTGGACGCCGAGCTCGAGCAGGCGGAGCTGGAGCGCGAGCCAGGCGGAGGTGCGTTTGCCGGGGATGGCCAGGCGGAGGGCGTCGGCGTCGCCGGGTCGCGGCGTGGCGACGGGGCGGATCAGCTCGCGGAGGTTCATGGGCCGGCGGGCGACGATCATCGGCCCGTAGCGGTCGCCCATGGATGCGCCGCAACTGGTCAGCACGTAGCGGTGGGCGACGTAGGGGTACTGGTGG
>CAYSIX010000297.1:0-4324 GCA_964431205.1 uncultured Phycisphaeraceae bacterium | reverse complement strand
GCGTCCTTGCCATACTTCTCTCATCGGCTCAAGCGAGGCTTCTCACACACATTCTAAGGCCAAGCTGAGGCCTATGCGGGGGATTGTCGTAAATGATCCAGCTATTGCTAATTTTATCAGGCATGGCGCGGATTATGGTCGAATCTATCCGGAGCTTGGATTACTAGCCACTTGACGAGTGCGCGACCGGTATTCGTAGGCGCGGCCCAACTGCAGGATCCGTGGTCGTGGCGGCATTGGTTTCGGGCCGTGCGACGGTGCTCCTGCCGATTCGGCTAGTTAACCAAGTCATGGAAATGAAGTATGACGTATGTCTTCGCGTGGCTCAAGATGGATGCTGCCGGTAAGGTGGCGTTGGCTTAGGGCCGTGCGGAGGTGACTACACGCGTGAATCGAGAGCCTGGCGTTCAATCCGGGTTGGCGGTGCCATCCGCGAGGCGTTGCCTCGCGGCTGGGGGCGGTGGGGTTTGGTAAACTGATGGGCTCAGCGGGCGTATGCCGTTGCGCCGTCGCGGGGGGTGGGGATTTCCGGGATGCAATAAGGCGGCGGCGGGTGCGTTGAGCCGGCCGTCGGGAGCGGGAAGGCGGCCGGGGGCTTCCGGGGTGGTCCGGGGCAATCCGGGGCAATCCGGGGAAGGCCGCTCGAAGACTCGCGGCCATCCCTCGGCGTCCGGGGGGCGGGATCCGAAGGCCGCTGGACGACTCGCGGCCAACCGTCGGCGTCCGGGGGCGGCAGCCGGGGAAGGTCGGTCGAGGGCGCGCGGCCAACCTTGGGCGTTCGGCTGGGGCCGCGGGAAAAGATGGGACTTGATGCGACGGTCCGAAGGGCGAAGTCGGCCGGGGTGTGGGGTCTTGACGCTGCTGCTGGCGGCGGTGGGGCTGTGGGGCTGTCAGTCGCCGGGCGAGTACCGTCGTGAGGCGGACCGGGTGGCGTACGACATCATCGAGCAGAAGCAGCGTGAGGGGCTGGGCAAGGTCGAGCGATTCTCGATCGAGTCGCCGGCGGACACGCTGCGTCGTCGGCTGCTGGAGGCTCAGGGTCTGGCGGTGTCGGGCGAGGCGTCGCTGGGTCGGACGGCGTTGGAGCCGACCGAGCACTGGCCGGACGACGACTATCTGACCCGGGCCGTGCCGTCGGCGGACCCGGCGTTGGAGTCGGCGGGGGCGGCGGCGCTGGAGCTGACGCTGGACGAGGCGTTGCAGGTGGCGGCGAACAACAGCCGGGCGTACCAGTCGCAGAAGGAGGACGTGTACCGTGCGGCGTTGGACCTGGAGCTGGAGCGGGACGTGTTCCGGGCGACGTTCGTGGGGCTGACGGACGGTCGGATCGTGACGGACACGACGACGGGGGACACGGTGACGGGGGTGGACAGCAGCTCGGAGCTGGGGGTGAGCCAGCGGTTCAAGAACGGGGTGGAGCTGATCAGCGCGATCACGTTCGACGTGGCGAAGCTGCTGAGCGCGGACACGCCGGGGTCGTCGGCGTTGGCGTTCGACGCGTCGATCCAGGTGCCGCTGCTGCGGGGCTCGGGCCGGCACATCGTCGCCGAGCCGCTGACCCAGGCCGAGCGGGACGCGTTGTACGCGATCTGGCGGTTCGAGCGGTTCAAGCGGACGTTCGCGGTGGACGTGGCGTCGGCGTATCTCGGGGTTCTCCAGCAGTTCGACCAGGTGCAGAACGCGGAGGAGGACTATCGGCGTCGCGTGCTGTCGGTGCGACGGACGCGGGCGTTGGCGCAGGAGGGTCGGATCGCGGAGACGGAGGTGGACCAGGCGCGTTCGGACGAGCTGAGCGCGCGGAACAGTTGGATCAGCGCGCAGCAGCGATACGAGCAGCAGTTGGACCAGTTCAAGAACACGCTGGGTCTGCCGACGGACGCGGCGGTGGTGCTGGACCGGGGGGAGCTGGGGCGTCTGGCGGAGGTGGTGCGCGGCTACTTCGGTCAGATGGAGGAGCTGGGCCAGCCGGGCGCGGGGGGGGCGGAGCTGGATCGGGAGGTCCCGCCGGTGGACGCGCCGGTGGCGCTGGACCCGCCGACGCGGGAGGGCGGCGGGCCGTACGAGCTGGGGGAGCGGCGTGCGATCGAGCTGGCGCTGGAGCACCGGCTGGACCTGATGACGCAGCTCGGTCAGGTGTACGACGCGCAGCGGTCGGTGGTGGTGGCGGCGGACGCGTTGGGGGCGGAGCTGACGCTGCTGGGGTCGGTGGCGACGGGCGAGGGCCGATCGATCGGGTCGGCGGACGCGCCGGGGAACACGGACCTGCGGTTCGACCGGGCGAGGTACGAGGCGTTGCTGACGCTGGACCTGCCGCTGGAGCGGACGGCCGAGCGCAACGCCTACCGCAACAGCTACATCAACCTGGAGCGGGCGATCCGCGACGCGCAGGAGCTGGAGGACTCGGTGAAGCTGGACGTGCGCAACGGGCTGCGGGACCTGCTGGAATCGCGGGAGTCGCTGCGGATCCAGTCGCTGGCGGTGCAGGTGGCCCAGCGTCGGGTGGACAGCAACGAGCTGCTGCTGGAGCTGGGCCGGGCCGAGATCCGCGACGTGCTCGAGGCCCAGGACGCGCTGATCTCGGCGCAGAACCAACTGACCGCGGCGCTGGTCGCCTATCGTATAGCGGAGCTGGAGCTGCAGAGCGACCTGGGCCTGCTGGAAGTCGGGCCCGACGGGCTGTGGCGTGAGTATCGACCCGAGGAGGTTGACGATGTCAACGGCGAAGACGAGTGACCCGAGCCAGCGGCGACGGAGCAAGACGCGGCTGCTGGTCGGCGCGGTGGTGGTGGTGCTGGCGCTGGTCGGCGGGGGGTACGCGCTGACGGCGTGGGACGGCGGCGAAGAGGCGGGCGCCGCGTCTTCGGTGTTCACCGTCGCCAAGGGGCCGCTGACGATCAGCGTCACCGAGTCGGGGACGATCAAGGCCCGGGAGATGGTGGTGCTCAAGAGCGAGGTGCCCGGGCGGACGTCGATCATCTACCTGATCCCCGAGGGGACGCAGGTGACCGAGGGGGACCTGCTGGTGGAGCTGGACTCGAGCGCGCTGGAAGACGAGCTGGTGGAGAAGCGGATCCGCGTGCAGAACGCCGAGGCCGACTACATCCGCGCCCGCGAGGAGGAGGCGGTGGTCGAGAGCCAGTCGCAGTCGGACATCATGGCGGCGGAGCTGGACCTTCAGTTCGCGCGGGAGGACCTGACGCAGTACGAGGAGGCGGAGTACCCCAAGGAGGAGAACGAGCTGAGGGCGAAGGTGGCGCTGGCCGAGCAGGAGCTCAAGCAGGCCGAGGACGACCTGGAGGGGTCGCGTCGGCTGTTCGAGAAGAAGTACATCTCGGAGACGGAGCTGCTCTCGGACGAGCTGGCGGTCGAGCGGGCGCGTCTGGACTACAACGTGGCGCAGGCGAACCTGGACCTGCTGGTCAAGCACACGCGTCAGCGACGGATCACGGAGCTGGAGGCGGCGGTGAGGCAGGCGGAGCTGGCGTTGGACCGGGTGGTGCGCCGGGCGAACGCGAACAAGGTGCAGGCGGAGGCGGACCTGAAGGCGAACGAGGCGGAGCTGGCCGAGGAGCAGCGGGAGCTGGCCGAGATCGAGCGACAGATCGCGGCGTGCCGGATCACCGCGCCGACCAGCGGGATGGTGGTGTACGCGACGACGGGGTCGGGCAGCTGGCGGGGCAACGACGAGCCGCTGAAGGAAGGGCGCGAGGTGCGCGAGCGTGAGGAGCTGATCCACCTGCCGACGGCCAGCTCGATGATGGCGGAGGTGAAGATCCACGAGTCGAACCTGAAGAAGGTGCAGGTGGGTCATCGGGTCCGGGTGGAGGTGGACGCGTTGCCGGACGAGCAGTTCTACGGACGGGTGTCGAAGATCGCGCCGCTGCCGGACGCCCAGAGCGTGTGGATGAACCCGGACCTGAAGGTGTACAACACGGAGATCATCCTGGACGGCGAGTCGCCGCAGTTGCGGACGGGGATGTCGTGCGAGGCGACGATCGTGGTGGACCACTACGAGGAGGCGGTGTACGTGCCGGTGCAGTCGGTGGTGCGGGTGGGGCACCAGCCGACGGTGTTCGTGCCGGGCGAGCGGGAGCCGGTGGCGCGTTCGGTGAAGATCGGGCTGGACAACAACTCGATGGTGCGGGTGCTGGACGGGCTGGAGCCGGGCGAGCGGGTGCTGATGAACCCGCCGCTGACGGCGGGGACGGCGCCGCCGCGCCGCCTGCCGTTGCCGCCGGCGGTGACCGAGGGCGAGGGGTCGGGCGAGGGCACGGCCACGGCGCGGGGCCCGCGCCGCGACGGCCCGGGCGCTGGGGGAGGGCCG
>CAYSIX010000296.1:3130-4327 GCA_964431205.1 uncultured Phycisphaeraceae bacterium | reverse complement strand
AACCTCGCCACGAGCGAGGCAACGCCCGCCACCTCGCCCCCCGCGCCGACGCTGCCCGCGAGCGGTGCGAGCGGCTCGCCGACCGCGACCGCCTCGTCCACCGGCGAAGGCGACGCCTCGGCCGACTCGCTCAACGGCGCGCGGCTCGCACGCGGCCTGCAGAGCGTGCTCAATCAGCGCGGCGGGTCGGTCACCCTGCGCCTCACCCCGCCGGAGATGGGCACCGTTCGCATCCAGCTCCAGCTCCAGGGCGGCACCGTCGCCGCTCAATTCCACGCCGAATCCAACGCCGCCCGCGGCCTGCTCACGCAGCAACTCACCCAGCTCCGCACCGCGCTGGAGGGTCAGGGCCTGCACGTCGATCGGCTCAGCGTGCACCCGATGTCACCCAGCCACAGCGGCGCGGCCCAGCAGGAGACGGGAACGAATCAGCAGGGCTCACCGCCTTCGCAACAGTCGGCGAACGAGGGACGCAGCCGCGGGCAGTGGTCGTCCGGCGGTGGGCAGGGACACGGCCGCGATCCGTCCGACGGGGACCCGCGGGATGAGTCTTCCGGGCGTCGTGACCGGGGTTTCCAGTGGTTTCGATCGATCTTTGACGCCGCCGGCGAACAGGCGGCCTGAACAGTGAGGTGAACGATGTCGGCAGGAGCGATCGGAGGGATTTCGGCGGCGAACGCGACGCGGCAGGCGAGCGAGAACCGCTTCTCGGAGCTGTCCAGCAGTGAGTTCGTGCGCGTGATGGTCGAGGAGCTGCAGTCGCAGGACCCGTTTGAACCAAACGACACGACGCAGATCCTCGAGCAGCTCAGCAGCCTGCGCAACATCGAGAGCCAGTCCGCCTTGCAGACGAAGCTGGAGGACCTGGTGTTGCAGAACGAGGTGGCCCAGGCCGGTGGCCTGATCGGGCGGGTGGTCGAGGGCGTGGACGAGGGCGGACGCGAGGCGGTGGGGCTGGTGACCTCGGTGCGGGTGGTGGACGGCAAGGCGCACCTCGAGCTGGACACCGGTCGCACGCTGGCGATGGATCGCGTGCTGCGGATCACCTCGGGTGACGGCGCCCGCCAGAACGACAGCGAGTGGGACGCGAACGGCGATGGCGCGGTGGACATGACCGACTTCTCGGTGTGGAACGATCGCTGGACGCGGAACCAGTCACGCAGCGAGATCGTGGTGAACCAGGAGAACGGCGAGACG
>CAYSIX010000296.1:0-3120 GCA_964431205.1 uncultured Phycisphaeraceae bacterium | reverse complement strand
GGCGACTTCGACCGCAACGGGCGGATCGACGCGGCCGACCTGAGCCTGCTGCAGGGCTTGACGCCGCTGTTCCGCGGTGAGCTGCCGGGGGCGTGACGAGTGGAATGAGGCGTGACGATGGCGGATGGCGCGCAGTTGCTGAAGATGCTCGAGCCGGCGGTGCGGCCGGTCGCGCCGCCGCAGGCGCCGTCGAGCACGGGTCGCCAGCCATTCGAGGCGCGCAGCTTCGAGGACCTGCTCGGTGAGCTGCGGGATGGACCGGGGTCGGAAGCGGGCACGACGCCCGTCGCCCCGGGGGAAGCGACCCGGCCGGAGCGGGTAAACGCGTTGTCGGCGCTGACCGGTCCGGCCGCGATCGAGAACGCCTCCCTGCGCCGGCTGATGAGCGCGGCGGTGGGTGGAGACAAGGAGCCGGCCGTGTGACGGGCGCCGCCCCGTGCCGGTTGTGAACGGATGACTTGCGACGGTTCGACGGCGAATCGATCGATGGAAGGAGTAACCGATGGGACTGACGACCTCGCTGTTTACCGGATTGACCGGGCTCAACGCCAGCTCGGAGATGCTCACCGTCACGGGTAACAACATCTCGAACGTCAACACCACGGCGTTCAAGCGCAGCCGCATCAGCTTCGAGACCCAGATCCTCCAGACGCTGTCCAACGGCTCGGCGCCGTCAGGGGAACTGGGTGGGACGAACCCGAGCCAGGTGGGCCTGGGCACGCGTCTGGCCACGATCCGCCGGGACTTCTCCAGCGGCGCGTTGCAGCCGACCGGCGTCGCCACCGACATGGCCGTCGAGGGCAACGGCTTTTTCATCGTCGACGTCGCCGGCTCGCGCCGATTCACCCGCGCCGGCAACTTCACGCTCGACCGTGACTTCAACCTCGTCAACGCCGACGGCGGTCGCGTCCAGGGCTTCGGCGTCGACAGCCAGTTCAACGTCGTCGACGGTGTCCTTCAGGACATCAACATCCCCATCGGCGTCAGGACCCTCGCCGAACGCACCCAGAACGTCAGCTTCGCCGGCAACCTCAACGCCGGCGGCGACGTCGCCACCACCGGCACCGTCCTGCAGACCGAGACCCTCTACGCCGACGCCGCCGAAACCACCACCGCCGACGCCTCCACCGCGCTGACCTCCGTCTTCGTCGACGACGGCACCGGCACCAGCACCGCCGTCAACGCCTTCGCCACCGGCGACGTCATCACCGTCACCGGTGCCCGCCGCGGCGGCGCCGTCATCCCCGACAAGACCTTCGAGGTCAACGCCACCAACACCACCGGCTCCGACGCCAACGGCACCACCGTCGGTGACCTGATGACCTTCCTCGACAACATCTTCGGCATCGACACCACTGTCACCACCCTCTCGACGCCCGGCGTCACCATCGCCGGCGGCGTCCTCTCCATCGAGGGCAACCTCGGCACCGGCAACGCCCTCGAGCTCGACCCGGCCAACTTCGTCGTCTCCAGCGGCGGCGCCACCTCCACCCCCATCGACTTCTCCGAAACCACTGAGGCCACCGGCGAGTCCGAGCGGACCACCTTCGTCGCCTTCGACAGCCTCGGCAACGAGCTGGTCATCGACCTGACCCTCGTCCTCGAATCATTGCCCGCCGGCGGCGGCACCCAGTGGCGCTACTACGCCTTCTCCGAGAACGACGCCGCCCTCGACACCGCCCTGAGCACCGGCCTGCTCAACTTCAGCGACCAGGGCCAGCTCGTCTCGGTCAGCGACGACGACATCGCCCTCGACCTGACCGGCACCGGCGCCACCACGCCCCAGTCCATCACCCTCAACTTCGAGGGCGCCGCCAACCAGGGCTCGGTCACCGCCCTGACCGACCCCAACTCCCAGATCTCCGCCATCAATCAGGATGGCGCCCCGCTCGGGTCGCTCGAGAGCTTCAACGTCAGCCAGGACGGCACGATCACCGGCGTGTTCTCTAACGGCCTGCTCCGTACCCTCGGCCGAATCCCCCTGGCCATGTTCTCCAACAACGAGGGCCTCGAAGAGATCGGCGCCAACCTGTTCCGCGAGACGGTCAACAGCGGCACGGCGACCTTCGTCACCCCCGGGTCCGGCGGGTCCGGACGGGTCATCGGCCGGTCGCTCGAACTGTCCAACGTCGACCTCGCCGAGGAGTTCGTCAACCTCATCAGCTCCACCACCGGGTTCTCGGCCAGCTCCCGGGTCATCACCACCAGCGACCGGCTGATCCAGGAACTGCTGAGCCTGACGCGATAAGCCGAACCGGACGTCCCCGTCGGCCGGCGGCCGGTCAATCCCCAGACCGCACGCCGCCCGACCCGCTCCAGGAGCCGCCGCCTGAACCATGATCACGCTCACCCGATTCAACGGCCGCCGCTTCGTGCTCAACGCCGAGCTGATCCGAACCGTCGAGGAGAACCCCGACACCACGATCACGCTGATCAACGGCGACCACGTCCTCGTCCGCGAGTCGATGCAGGAGGTGGTCGAGCGGGCGATCGAATACGGCCGGTGTCTGCGCCGCCTGATGCCGCCTTCCTGAAGGCGCGAAAACGGTCGGCAAGACTTCTCAATCCCCCGGCCGGTCCAGACCGATAAGCCCCTGTGTGGGACCTTCCCTCCCCGCTAGAGGTGCGCGATGGACTTGGGCATTCTGTTCGGCTTTCTGGGCACGTGGCTGCTGATCGCGCTGGCGCTTCTGGGTGGCGGCGACCTGGGCATGTTCGTCGACCCGACCAGCGTCATCCTGGTCGTCGGGGCGTCGGCGACGGTCGTCTTCTATTCCATCCCCGCCCGCAACGTCAAGGGCGTGTTCAAGGTCATCCAGCGGCTGCTGTTTCACAAGCCGCGCTCGCTCGACAAGCTCATCGAGGACATGGTCTCCTACGCCGAGGTCGCCCGACGCGACGGCATCCTCAGCCTCGAGAACGCCGTCAAGGAGATCGACGATCCCTTCATCGTCACCGGTATCCAGATGGCCGTGGACGGCACCGACCCGGAACTGATCGAGCAGATCATGGAGAGCGAGCTGGAGTCGCTGAGCGACCGGCACGCGGTGAACAAGGGGATCTTCCCAAATGAATAAATCTAAACAAAAGAAAACTGATTCCAAAACTGCTGAAGAGGCG
>CAYSIX010000295.1:0-4341 GCA_964431205.1 uncultured Phycisphaeraceae bacterium | reverse complement strand
CGCCCGCCCCACCGAACAAAAAGCCGAATGCGCTCGCCGTCGGGGATGCCGCACTCTCGGACGACCCGCCCCCCCGCTGCGCCGAGCCCTCTAGCCGTGGGCGGAAGCCCGCGGTTGGTTTGCACGCACCCCCTCGCCGCACCTGCTGCTGCCTCGCCCGCCGCCCATGCTCCGGATGGCCGCTCTCGTCCACCTTCAGAACCGCCCACCCCGGCACTGTCGCGCATGAGTCGGCGTAAGGCGCGGCCGCGCGTCGGCGCTCCGGCGAACGGTTCTGGCCAACCGCCCCGTGTCGACCTCCGGCCCGCGCATGTCACGGTAGAACACCTACGTCGGCCGATGCGCGACGTAGCCCTTGCCCATTGCGTCCGTGACGTTCATCAACGGCGAAGAACAACATGCCGCCTGGTCACGACCCCTCGGCAGAAATTGACAGTGGCTCAAGCCGCCTGGCGACGCGCTGCGATCGACTGCTCATTTTCGTCTGTCTTTGCGGCCGGTTTCAGCGGATGGTAGCATCTATTCTTGAAAACCATCTTGACAGGTTGTTGGAACCGAACCAAAACTGTCGGGATCAATTGGGCGGTAAACGCGGATTTGAACGCTTGCCGTCCCCCGCCATTACGCTGAGCAGGAAGGAGCCCTGTGTGCCAGATCCATTCTTCATATCCGCCATCGGCACGCCAGTTGATACGAATGGTCGATTGAACATCGAGGGTCTGCACGCTCATCTCGACGATCAGTGGCGACATGGGATACATGGAGTTCTCATTGCTGGAACCATGGGCTTGGCGCAGTTGCTGCTTGACGAGGTCTACCAAAGCCTGATTGCAGAGGGGATCAGGTTCAGCCACTCGCGAGGCGAGGTGCTCGTGGGGGTGGGCGACACGTCGTTCGACCGGACGCGACAGCGAATCGAGTGGGTCAACCGCCAGGATGCAGATGGCGTGGTGGTGCTCACTCCGTATCTCTACCCGTACAGCCCGGAAGAGTTGATTCGTTATTATCGTGGTCTGGCTGATATCGCTCAAGTACCGGTGTATCTCTACGATCTGCCCAGGTTCGTGGGGTGGTCTGTGCCGATCGATGTGGTCTGCGAGGTCGCCAGGCATCCCAATGTCAGGGGAATCAAGTGCTCGGGGCCGATCGATTACACGGAGGAGTTGCGCGAGCGTGTCGGCGAGGAGTTTCGGATCATCTACGCGCAGCCGAAGCTCGTCGATTTTCTACTGCGTGCGGGCAAGTCCGAACAACTCGATGGCATCTTCGGCCTGGCACCGGCGTGGATGAGCCGTATCGCGCAGGCGTCGAAGGCCGGCGACTGGCATGAAGCGTCCGCGTATCAGAAACGGATCACGGGCCTGATCCGGCTGTTGACGGATTACGGTGTCTTTCCGGCGTTTACGGCGTTGCTCAACGCGAGAGGCGTTCCGGGCATGTTCACGATCTCGCCGATCGAGCCGCTGAGCGACGAGCGCCGCGAGGCGTTGCTGAGCGAACCACTCGCTCAGGAGTTGGTGGGGGCGTCGGTGGGTTGAGCGGCGTCGCGTCTGTCGGACGAGTCTCGGTGGACCAACGCTCCGATCGACGCGACGATGGCCGTTGCCGCGGCCGCGGCGGGCGCCACCCACAGGGGCGCGACAGCGGCCGAACGAACGGTCAGCCACCCGGTCAACGACCCGGCCAGGAGGCCCGCGGTCATCCACCTTCCGCTCAGGCGGACCGGTCCGACCGACAGCAGCAGGCACACCAGCAGGGGCCCGGCAAACACGCCGAGGATGATCTGCGTCAGGTCGAACAACGTGCCGAGTCGATGCACCACGCCGGCGATGGCGGTGCAGACCAGACCGATGATCAGGCTGGCCCAGCGTCCGAAGTGAAGCTGACCTTTGGCGGTCATGGTCGGGCCCAGGCGCGTGCGAAAGTCCATGGTCGCTGCGCCGGCGAGCGTGTTGATGCCGCTGGTCATGCTGCTCATCGTCGCGGCGATCAGCGCCGCCAGCAGCAGGCCGGAAACGCCGCTGGGCAGCTCGGACGCGATGAAGTAGGGGAAGATCTGATCCACCGCGGACGGCAGGTTCGGATCATCGGTCACGCGATACCAGACGTTGATCGCCAGGCCCACGCCCACCAGAAGCAGGAGCACGACGATCACGCCGATCACGTTGATCGTGAACGACCGCAACGCCGAGCGGGGGTTCCCGTTGGCCAGGTAGCGCTGCAGTGACATCTGGTCGGCGACGTAGTTGCCCAGATTCGCGACGGTGACGCCGATGGCCACGGTCCAGAACGTCAGCGGATCGGCGGGGTTCAGCGAGAGATCAAGCCAGTGGAAGTGGCCGGTCTGCCTCAGGTCCGGGAGCACGCTGCTCATCGCGACCGGCAGGCGCCACACGATGTACCCGATCGTCATGGCGACGCCGGCGGCGATGACGCAGAACTGGATCGCGTCGGTGACAATCACGCTGCGGATCCCGCCTAATACGGTATAGGCCGTGCTCGTGAGACCGATGGTCAACACCACCGGCCAGAACCAGACGGGGTCCAATCGTGCCGCGGCCATGATGGCCATGCTGGGCGCGTAGATCAGCGCCGCCATCCAGCCGATGCGCATCATGAAGTAGAGGGTCGCCGCGAGCGTGCGTGTGCCGGGTCCGAACGCCTGTTCGATGACATCGTATGGCTGGGCGTGGCTGTGCTTGAGGTAGCGTGGCAAGAACCACCACAGCACCAGCCAGGCGACGGGCATGCAGATCAGCGCCACGCCGACGAACAGAATCACACCATGGGTGTACACCACGCTCGGATACGCCAGAAAGCTGATCCCGCTGAACAGCGTCGCTGCGATGCTCAGGCCCACCAGCAGCGAGCCAAAAAACGTGCCGAGGCCGCCACCCGCGGTGAAGTAATCGGCCGCGCTGCGCTGGGAACCGCGTGCCAACAGCCCGACGGTGATGACGACTCCCAGGTAGACGACAATAATCAGCAGGTCCAGTGTTGACAGCATGGCCGTCTCATCCCTGTGGCGTATGGCTCACAGATGTGTGGCGATCGCCTGTCATCTCGTTGCCGTGAAACTCTTTCGTCAGGCCATGGATTGGACGCGTGGCTCCTCGGCCGTCATCCCCGGCTCGCGGCGCTATGGTTGTTCTCCCACGCGCACCGCGTCCACTCGCGGGGTACGCACCCCCGGCCGTTCCTCTCCGGTTGGTACGACGCTCCAACCGTTCCATTGCGCCGCTGTAACCGCCGCTCGCGCTCGCGGCACCCGCCCTGCGATTATCCAACGGTCCTCTCGAGTGTCATATGCCAGCAGCTCATCGCCGAAGCCCGGATGCTCGGCGATCGGGAGATCGATGTGACTGCCATCGGCGCCGTTGCCCAGAAGCAGCAGGTAGCGATCCTTGACGATTGGCGCCGGCGTGGGGGCCGCGCCGTTGGGCCGAGGCAGATCGGTCAGGCGTTCCCATTCGCCCGGCTCCCCGCCGGGCGGGGGGACGTAACGGTACATGTCTCTCAGGTATTCGAGCTTTGGGTGACCGTCGTCATCGATGATCCGGCGTAGCCCGCTGATGAGGTAGAACGCCTTGCCGTCCGACGCCGCGACCGCGTAGAAACGCTCGGGCCCCGGCCAGGGCGCGAGCACCTGCCACGCCGGCTCCCGCTCGGTCAGGTCGAGGACCCAGAAATTCCGCATTGAAGGGCCCTGAAACGGGTTCGGATGCGGCTGACCGCCGGCGATGTAGAACCTGTCGCCCACGAGCGCGCCCGCGGCGCACGACACTGGTTCGGGCAATGGCGGCAGGTCGGTTACGTGCAGCTCGCCGTCCCGCCACGCCACGCGATAGACCTCGCGATGGTTGCGATCCGCGTCACACCCGCCGGCCATGACGATCCCGTCGTCCGTGCTGACCGATACGCCGTAGGCCAACGGGCGCGGCAGTCGATAGCCCGTTCGCCAGCGGCCCTCCATGTGGTCCAGAACGTAAGCCCGGTCGTACCAGGTCTTCGTGCCGTTTTCCCAGGGCGGCGCGTCGGGGAAGTTGGTCCCTCCCGCAACGATCAGAGCGTCGTTACTCACCCCGGCGAACGCGCCCGCGTAGCCGAGCGTGTCTGGCAGGTCCGGCAGTCGGACCCATTCCAGTTCGAGGGGAACGTTCGGCTCATCGGCGTGATTGGCCGCGGCGGCCAGAAGCGCCACGGCAGCGGCGAGCGCGTGAAACGTGCGGGAGGTGAAGCCGGCTGTCATGGGCGTCTCCGCGGGCGACGTCGGACGCCGATCAGGACGGCGAGGGCGAGGCTGATCGTGGCGGGCTCGGGCACGGCGGTGCCGACGCCCGT